>NZ_QMEB01000109.1 GCF_012912135.1 Brasilonema bromeliae SPC951
CTCGCCTACCTTATTGCGAGAAACCGCTGATGTTTTCACTGGCTTACCCCAAGGAGAGCAAACAGCACTACAACTTTATCGCCAAATAGCTCCACAGTTCCCGAATGATAAAAGTTTGGTGGTGCGGCAGTTAGTCCTAGAGACTAAATTGGGACAACTCAGCAAAAGTGACTTAAAAAGGCGTTTGGCAGCTGAAGTTAACCCCCTACCCTCAGATCCGGTGCAATTGCAACAGATAGCTCTTGCTCTATCAGACGTTGATGCCCCAGATCCAGAACTGTTGCCTTTATACCAAACTCTTTCACCAAGGGTAAACGTACCATTTTTAAATTTCCGGATCGCTCAGATTGCTTTACAACAGAATGACACAAATGGGGCAAGACAAGCTTTGGCAGCTTATACAGCAACACCAGAAGGAGCCAAAAGCCTTGCACCCCAACTACTTGCAGCAGAAATTGAGCGACGGGAGGGCAACTTAGAAGCCAGTGCTCAACGTTTCCAAGCTGTCTTGACAAGTAGGTCAGGAGGTGATGATATTACCGATGGAGCTTTACGTGGACTGGCAGGTGTGAGAGTACAACAAAAGCGGTTTGATGAGGCTTTGGCTGCTTATGACCAATTGATTATCCGTCAACCTCAAAATTTGACGACTCAATTGGGACGAACCAGTGTCGCTTATCAAGCCAAGAAAATTTCTGATCAAGAGGCGGAAGCTGTCCTCAATAATTGGTTAGCGACACAACCTGCAACGAATGCACCTCCAGAACTTTTTAGTTTAGTCGGAACTTTGCCAGCTCAACCACAGCGGGAACCTCTGTATAATTACTTAGCTCAAGTTGACCCAAGCTACCTGCCAGTGCAACTGCGTCTGGTGCAAGTCATCGCAAAACGCAATCCCGCCCAAGCGCAAGCGCGGGTGAAACAGTTGATTGCTCGTCTCCCGAACAACGCGAATACGTATCAGTTGCAGGGAGATTTGGCACGAGCAATTGGTGACTTGAATTTGGCTGGCAAGGCGTACGAAAATATTTTGGCACAGCAACCAGATAATATAGATGCCCTTGCTGCTTTAGGAGGAATTCGTTTTGAACAACGACGCTTTGATTCTGCACGGCAAATTTACTCTCAGGTTGTAGCGCAAAAGCCACAAGATAAAGACGCACGTCGCGCCCTTGCTGGCTTAAGTGCCATTGCTGATCAGCCTCTAACAGCGCTGTCACAGCTTGAACAACTCGAAATAGAGCAAATTTCCCAAGGCACAAGCGATGCTGAAGTTTCTCGTCAGAGGCAGCAAATACAAGAAGATTTCTTGCAACGACGTGGCTTTCAGCCCTCTTGGGAGAACTATGAGCGCAGAGGGAAATAACAGAGGGTAAGACGCACAGATTTGCCCTTATCTGTATATCCCTTTGTTTATCTTGTGTTCCCTAAATCTCCGTGTCCCCTTTGTTCTCTGTTAAAGAATGCGGCACTCAGTGAAATTGACAGTTATTGTTAGCATGATTGTTCTCAATGCCTGTAATTTAGGTTACTCGGTGATAAAGACGAAAGTATCGGATGACAGGACTCCGGTAGAAACAGCTCTGCCATTGAATGGTAGCGAAAGCGAAAATAGCTCTAAGTATGTAGCAGCTTTACCGAAATCGGTTCCTAACCGTGAGTTACTGACTCAAAGCTGGGAAGTCTATCGCCGGAGATTTATTCAGGGTGATGGTAGAGTGATCGATTATGAAGCGGGCGATCGCTCTACAAGTGAAGGTCAGGCATATGCCATGCTGCGGGCAGTCCTGATCGATGACGCTGCAACTTTTGCTCAAACCTTGAACTGGGGAGAAAATAACCTCCAAAGACAAGTAGACGGCAAACGGACAGACAACTTGTGGGCGTGGCAATGGGGACGAAATGCAGATGGAAAATGGGGTGCGATCGATAGTAACTTTGCCAGTGATGGCGATATTGATGCCATTACCGCTTTGATTCTTGCCTCAAGGCGTTGGAATCGTCCTGAATACCTTAATTTGGCAAAAGCGAAACTGCAAGATTTGTGGAACCTTTCCACTGTACTAGGACACGGAGGAAAGCTGTATTTATTGCCTGGTCCTGCAGCGGCATTTATTCCGAATGCCTCAACCCTTTACCTCAACCCCTCTTACTTCGCTCCCTATGCTTTTCGGCTATTTGCCCAAGTCGATCCAGAGCATGATTGGTTGAGTTTAGTCAATAGCAGTTATGAAGTTCTGGAAAAATCAGCCCCACTTTCCGCAGTTGGGTTGCCGAGTGATTGGGTGGCTCAAGATACCAAAACAGGAAAATACCAACCCTTGCCGCAGACAACAAGCCAACTTCAGACTTTGTATGGCTTTGATGCTTATCGAGTTTGGTGGCGCTTGTCGCTGGATGTGGCGTGGTTCAATTCACCGCAAGCGCGACGTTATCTCCAGACAAATAGTAGATATCTGCAACAGCAGTGGCGGGAGCGATCGCGTTTACCAGCACGCATCGATCTACAAGGCAAAGGATTGGTGGATTATGAAGCGACAGCACAATACGCGATGCTTTACGCCGCTTGGCAGTTCGTAGAACCACAACTAGCAAAGGAGTTACTTGAGAAAAAAGTTCTACTTCAATACAAACAAGGCCTTTGGGATGATAAATCCGCTTACTATACACAGAATTTGGCTTGGTTAGGTCTGTTGTCTCCTTCAGTAGTTCCGCCGCAACTACTCAAGAAGTAGCAAAATATTTCCTTAGTTCTTTTTTTAATCATTAAAAATAGTGTTCCCTTTTGAGTTCAAAAAATAACAAATTTTCCGTTGGAAAATGTCGAAGAGCAAAACTCACACAAATCACAACCACAAAACCAGAAATTTTCCTACTATCTCTAAAGTGACACCGTCCTATGAAGCCGTTGTTTCATCCTGACAAAATCAGTACTAAAGCAATTATTTTTACTTTTTGCTTGTTACTCTTTCCTACTTCATTGCCAAGCGCTCAAGCTCGTAATGAAGAAGATTTGATACACGATAGCTCACAAAAATCTAGCTATTTTTATCAGCAGCAAAGGTATTCTGAGAAACAGCAAACTATCTTGTTGGCTCAAGTAAAGAAACCCAAAGCCGACAGCCAAGACCAAGAAGACACAAGCGAAGACACAGGCGAAGACACAAAAGACAAAAAAGAGGCTGCTGATGCCAAGAATCTGATAACGTACAACCTGGAATTCAACCGCAGTCCAATTGTCGGCAATCGTCTACGCCTACGAGGACTGAATGCGGAAGGTCGCCTTGGCTTTAACCGTCCTCGTGGCTGGAAAATCGGAAAGCTTCAAGCTTTAATTAAGTTCCAGCACTCACCATCACTCTATGCCAACCGTTCTAACCTGACGGTATTCATCAATGACACTGCCGTAGGCAGCATATCGCTCAACCGTAAACAGTCCCAAGTCGGTCAGGTACTCATAAATAATATTGATCCTAAGCTGCTTCAGGACTACAACGAAATCAAGTTTGTTGCTCAGCAAAATAGTTCACAACAATGTACTGATCCTCGTGATCCTAATTTGTGGACGGATATTCTGCCAGATTCCAAATTAATTTTTGGTTTCCAAAGGCAACCAGTTCCCCTCAATTTTAGCCGCTATCCCTATCCGTTTTTTGATCAACTCGGCTTAGAAACTAACAGTATTGTTTACGTGCAACCAAGTCAGGTCAATCAATATTGGCTGACAACAGCAGCTCGTTTGCAAGCGGCATTTGGTAGATTTGCAGATTTTCGCCCAATAAAGACGAGCTTGGTATCTGATATAAAGAGTGTGAAACCGGAACAGCGGTTAGTGATCATTGGGACTCCTAGCGAACAGCCAGCTTTAACCTCTTTGAAATTACCTCTTTCTATCACTGGTACTCAAATTCTCGATATCAATCAAAAGCCCGTACCAGAAGATACAGGGGTGCTGATCGCAGCGACTACTAAAGAAAAAGGTGGTACACCTGTCTTAATTGCGACTGGTAATGGAGCAAAGGGTGTGGCAAAGGCAGTACAGTTTTTGGTGCAGCCAGACTTGCGAAAAATGGGAACAGGTTCAGTCGTTTTTGTCAATCAAGTCAAAGAAGTGACAGCACCGGAACCTCGACAATGGCCTCGTTATATTCCAGAAGAAAATAATTTTAGACTCAGCGACATAAGAACTCCACTCAATAATGAAGGTTTTGGTGATGTGACTGTGCGTGGTTCAGCAACAGCGCCTGTTACAATTGATTTCCGCACTTTACCTGATGACAGATTTTTGCGTGGCAGTTCCATGAACCTAGTTTACAGCTATGGTCCACAGCTCAACCCGAGAACCTCTGCGCTCGAAGTGTTACTCGACGGCAGATACATTGGCGGGACACGTCTGACTTCAGATTCTGGAGAAACCCGCCAAACCTTGAAAGTTGATTTACCAGCAAGCTTGTTGCAGTCCAACTCTCAACTCCAAGTGTTCTTTCGGATGAATCCCAAAGAACCATTTGACAAGCAAAAATGTCTGAGTGCCGCAGATCAACAATTAGTAGGTACACTTCATGCTGATACAAGCTTCGAGTTAAAACGGGAACCTTCTGTACAACTTCCAGATTTAAAGTTGTTGCAATTTGGTTTTCCGTTTGCTGCACCGCAAGATTTATCTAGAACGGCGATCGTCTTGCCACAAAACCCATCTAATACAGATATACTCACTTTGCTCGCGTTGAGCGAACGCCTGGGACGGCTGAGTCAAGCAGAGTCTATCAAATTCCAAGTTTATACGCCAGAATCAATTCCTGACTCAGTTCGCAAGAATGAGCATCTTGTGGGAATTGGCACACGGGACAAGTTTCCTTTTCCGGAAGTCTTTAGATCCACTGGCTTTAACTTGAGTCAAGCATTCTCTCGGGTATCAGCTCAAGGTACGATTCAAACTCCACAGGATTCACAAGGCTTGATTAAGCAAATTGTTTCCCCCTGGAGCAACGAGCGTATCATTCTGGCTTTAACAGCTCAGACAGAAACTGGTTTAGAGCGAGTGCGGCAAGTGGTTGAGCAAGACCCGTTGTTCTACCAATTAAAACAAGATACAGTGCTAGTTGGTAGCGATAAAAACAATCCATCTCCCTACGAGCCAGATGCCTATCAACTAGAGTTTATCCGTAGTGCTCCCTCAAAAACTCGTGTAGAAAATACCAATTTGCTGAGTAAGACGACGCGCTTGCTACAAGAAAATTGGCTCCTCCTACCTATCGGTATTGTAGGTGTCTCGCTCCTACTTTATGGAATTGTTCAGTTGTATCTCAAGCGCCTTGCTGGTACTGAGAGGAATGAATTGTAACCGCTGATGCACGCAGACGCACGCGAACATAGCAGACAATTATCTGCACGGCAGGTGCTAAGAAAGCGGGAAGCCGCCTCCGGCGTCTACAAGTCGGGGAACCCGACGGCAGATGCTCCACTTGGGGAGCCAGTGCGTTGCGGGGGTTCCCCCCGTTGTAGCACCTGGCGTGAAACCCCAAGACCGCACTGCCTCAACGGACAGATGCCTCAAGTCGGGAAACCCGCCCACGGCACTGTCCTCCCCAACGCACTGCCTCGTTTATCTGCGGTTCAAATCCCAAATTTAAAATCTAAAATCCAAAATCCAAAATGTCTTCTTCATCAAATTCCCCTACTCGAGGGCGTTTTAACTTAAGTCGATGGCTCATTGATATCACGCCCCGATTTTTTGACCGTGCTTTAGAAAAAGTGGGTATGAAACAGTTTAAGTGGCTGGTTTTGCTACTTCTGGTTCTCTCAGTTCCACTTATTATTGTGCCGCTACGAATCTGGCAGCAAGCAGTTATTGGCTTGTTTCTGGTGATACTTGGTCAATGGGTTATGCAAGCTGAGGAGCAAGAGTCTTCTGCTGAAATTAGCCAGTATTATCACTTATTTATGGCGTGGCTGAGTTTGGTAACAACGCTGCGTTATTTGTATTACCGCACAAGCTACACTCTTAACCTTGATGGTTGGCTCAATAGCTTTGTTTGCTTACTGCTGTACGCTGCTGAGCTGTATGCTATTCTCACCTTGGCACTGGCTTATTTTCAAACTCTAAAAATCAAAGAGCGTCAGGCAGTTGACCTTTCCAACATTCCTCAAGAAGAATGGTTCAATGTCGATATTTACATCCCCACCTTCAACGAAGATGTTGAAATTGTTCGCAAAACTGCTTTATCAGCAATCACTTGCGATTATGCCCCTGGTAAAAAGACGGTTTATGTCTTAGATGATGGTCGTCCAGAAAGATACCAAGAAAACGACCCGCGCCGAGAGAAGTTCCGGGCAAGACGAGAACAGATACGACTCATGTGTGAAGAAATTGGTTGTATCCACATGACGCGGGACAACAACAAGCATGCTAAGGCGGGTAATATCAACAATGCCTTTAACAAAACTGACGGTGACTTAGTTTTGATTTTAGACTGCGACCATATCCCCTCGCGTCAATTTCTGCTGAATACAGTAGGCTTTTTCTATGATCCAAAGGTATCGTTTGTCCAAACTCCGCACTGGTTCTATAATCCCGACCCCTTCGAGCGCAATTTGCTGACTCGTGGTAGAATCCCGGTTGGGAATGAACTGTTTTATAAGGTGCTGCAAAAAGGCAATGATTTTTGGAATTCTGCCTTTTTCTGCGGTTCAGCAGCGATAATTCGCAAATCCCATGCCTTGGAAGTTGGGGGAATTGCAGTTGAAACTGTGACAGAGGATTGTCACACAGCACTACGGTTGCACTCTCGCGGTTACAAGTCTGTTTATTACGACAAAATCATGGTAGCTGGGTTAGCCCCAGATACGTTCTCTTCCTATGTCGGTCAACAAGTGCGCTGGGCAAGGGGTATGGCGCAGATTCTGCGATTGGAAAACCCTCTGTTTAATCCCTGGCTGAAGCTGAAGATTCCTCAACGGATTTGTTATTTTAGTGCGACTTCGCACTTCTTGTATGGATATCCCCGACTGGTGTATGCAATTGTTCCTACCTTGTTTTTATTGTTTGGTATCAATCCCATCCGAGGTCTAGGTTTAGAAACTCTGTCATACGCCGTACCACACATTCTTCTGGCTTTATTCACCAACCATATCATTTACAAAAACGTCCGTTTTTCTTTTTGGAACGAAATTTTTGAATTTGTTATGGCTTTCCAAGCAGGGTGGGTGACGATGTTGGCGCTGATTAACCCCAAGCTTGGTTCGTTTAACGTCACTGACAAAGGAGTGAATGTTACCAAACGTACCTTTGACTGGCAGTCAATGCGTGGTTTAATAATAGTAACCATACTTGTTAGCGCTTCCCTATTTGCCGTCCCTTACTGGTTGCTGCTTCGTCCAGAGGATTGGCAAGCAGTTTTAGTCAACACTTTGTGGTCAGGTTTTAATTTGATTCTGCTGATTGCAGCATTGCTGGTTGGCTTTGAACAGCCGCAAGTCCGTTCTTCTCACCGTTTGCAGCGACGCCTTCCTGTTGTTATTACTAATAGTAACTACACATTTAGGGGCGAAACAGTCAATATCTCAGAAACTGGGGCGTTGATTTCTTTAGAATCTTGGCCTAACTTACCAGATGAAGTTGAGGTTGAAATCATGGGAGATTTTACTGTTCGCGTCTCCCTCACAGCACAGGTTGTGCGAGTTTCTCCTGTAAGTGATTCAAACACGCTTTTGGCAATTGACTTTGTCAGTCCTAGCCGCGCCCAAATGGATAACTTAATCCTGATTTTGTATTCTGATGTGCGAGAGTGGTATTCTCAGAAGCGGGAGTCTGTAGATCAACCAGTGAATTCTCTTGGCTTCCTTGCTACCAGTTTGACTCGCTCTTTTCGAGACCTCAAACCCGTCACCCGTAACCAGGTACGCAAACAGGTCAGCGCCGTTGGTGAACTTTACTGGGATGGTCATTTCTTCCCTGGAATTGCCACAGAACTAGGGGTAACAGGTTTACGGCTGGAAATGCGGAGTAAAAAAGCGCGGGGAGGTAATAGACTGCTTGGACAAGAAGACTTGCACAAGATGCGAAATATCAAACCACTCGTTGGTTTGCTGTTGAGTCGAGAGGAGGGGAACCCCTCACCTAGTAAGTTGGTTGCTGAAATTTCTGCGGTGAAAGAAGAGACAGATAACAAGATTGTCATTGATTTAAATTTTCCGACAGAGTTCAAGCAACGCCAAGGTACTAAAATTAAACAGCTTTTGCAAGTGTTGTAGAACAGGTTATTGTGAAGTACCTACACTGCACACAAAGTGTGCAGTGTACGCTTCCGGTTTCACCTACCCTCCGGGTGTGCGCGGAGCGCACGCCTTACGGCGAACGCCAGTCGCCTGGCTGTCGGGAAAACGCCAGGTGCTCTACTTGGGGAGACACGCCAGGTGCTACAAGTCGGCACAGCCGACGGCACATGCTTCAAGTCGGGAAACTCTAGCCGAGCAGTGCCTCCCCAACGCACTGGCTCAACGGACAGTTGCCTCAAGTCGGGAAACCCGCCCACGGCACTGTCCTCCCCAAGACCGCACTGGCTCCCCTACCAAGAGCGCTGGTCTCACCGTTGCCACCTTTAAGTAATTTTGTGGCAAGAAGGGAGTAGAATATCTCCAATACTCCATATTTTTTCACTTCTTAACAAATGATTGCAAAGAAAATGTTTTTGTACAATTTATAGAAAAGTTATTATTAGTTATGAGTTTCGTCAACAACTATGACTACTAAACACTAACTAATAACCGTCTTGAACTTTCTTTATGACAACAGAAACAAATATTCCTTCTTTAGCCAATATCGAGTACATTGCATATATTGACGATAACGGTCAATTACCTGAACAATTGCAAGGTAAAATTGGAGTATACGCAATTTTTGACCAAGAAAAAGTGTTGCAATTTGTCGGATATTCTCGTGATGTTTATCTCAGCTTAAAGCAGCATTTAGTTCGTCAACCCAAAAATTGTTATTGGGTCAAAGCTGAAACAATTGAACGTCCTAATCGTACGATTTTAGAAAAGATAGAGCAGACTTGGATTGCTGAAAATGGCACTGTCCCTGCTGGTAATCGAGAGAATAAAGACAAATGGACGCAACCGATAGATGCCAAAACAGCCATGACACCTGAAGAACAGGCAAATTATAACAATCCTGCAAATGATGAAATAGCGCAAACTAAAATCATTAAAAATGTGGCTCGTCGGGTAGAGGGTGAAATCATAGCAGTTTTAGAATCACGTGGTTTACAAACACAAATTCGCTTTCATCCTAAGTTGAAAGAAAATGGCTTGTTGGATTTGAAATAAGACCGTTGCATATTTACTGTAACTGACTGTAGAGGTATCAGGTATAGGGGGTCATTACCCACATTTTCTAAGATTTCTGGTCTAATGTTTCCCTCGCCTAATTTGGCATTTTGGCAACCATATTGATTTTGTGAGCAGTATCGTAGCTGTTAATAGGTTATTGCACCAAAAAGCAATCATAAAGCTCAAACTCCTCTTTTCGGTTAACGACAAGTCTGGTACTGTACGATACTAAATCAGTACTAACCGTTATGCTTTCATGGTTTGCATCCTCCCCAGGCTTGTCACCTGGGGATTTCTTTGGTCAATTTAACTTGTGCGGAATTTAACTAGTAATAATGTTAAATTTTTTCATCCACTTACTTTTTTCCTGTTCTTCTTTTTTAGGGATGTAAATGTGAACAAGAAAATTCAGATCATTGGGGAGCATCATGTGAATATGGACGATGAACGCGGTAGCGGCAGATTTTGCCTAGAGATGTTGACAGCGAATCAGTACTTCTTTGCAGCAATTTCCGTCCTGTTTACCAATCATTTCGGGATTTCAGCATTGGTTGCGGAGTTTTTCCAGAAAATGTGGGTTCAAACCCCTCTCTCTGATACGAGCAATATGGGTCTAATATCAATTTAGACAGTTTATTGGAGAGTTTGTTTTTGCAGGTAGTTACAAAATCTATAATCTATCACTAGCCATGAAGTATCTTTCTGGTTGGTTTCGGGTTCCGTTTGGTTTGATGCAAATATACTAGCTTGTCGCAAGACACTATCTTGATAGTGACTCGTCGGAAATGCTCTTAATATTTAGTTGAGAAGCTCTAATAAGGGTTTTTAAAAAAACTCCTAACTCACGAGCCACATAGTTGCGTTTTCAAATCGCCGGACTTTTTTCCAGTTAGCAATAGTCAATAACAAGAAAACTTAGATTCAACCAATGGCTCTAGTCTTTCTAAACTAGATTGCTGTTTTTGCCTTGAGTTTTGAAAGTTGATTCTGGTTGCTTGTTCACGCACATATTAGCACGTTCAAAGACAAAATTATCAACACTTCTTTGTGTGAGTTGGAAGATAATTATCAGGCAAGCACTACCAACTAGCGCTTTGCATAAATATTTGCCTTTTCCTTAAATCAGTACCACCCGTCAGCCACACTCGGTGCATGCGTATGGTGAGACAAGCTGCTGCTTTGAGGGAAACCTTAAAAGTAGGCAAGTGGCTTAGAACTGCTACCAACGCATAAAGGTCGTTACCCAAGTGAGAAAACTGATAACCCTTCGGGTATGCGCAAAGCGCACGCCAAGGGCGAACGCCAGTCGCCAAGTGAGGGAAAGCCGTCATTCGCGCTGGCTCACTGATAACTGTTAAAGTGACATGCTAATCGCTTTGCTCACGCAAGTATGAATTGCGTGAATAGAGGGAAGCCTTTGTCTAGCACTGCGTTTTGTTAGCGCTGAGTGCAGAAATAATGCTTGTAAAAACACGAGCATCTGCTGATTACAACGACAGTATCTATCGATTACAAAAGAAGCAGACATAAATCAGTTGATGACAACTGTATCAATTTGTGTCTTATGGATGTCATAGGAGGTTTTCTTGTTAAAGCGACAAACTAAAACATACCGCACAGCACTTGCACCGTGGGCTGTTGTTCACTGGGTTTCACCAACTGAGCGAATTGTGATGAATCGATTCCGCAGCCGCAGTGATGCTGATGGTCATCTGACAATTTTGCAGCGGCTGATGCCACAAGCAGATTTACGAGTGATTGTTGACGTAGACCAAGACAATTAAAAAATTTCGACATCACTTACGGATTTGGGAACGGATACCTAAACGCTGTATAATCCAATGATGAGAAAACTGCCATCTTCCGTAATTCCCTCTTGCACCTGGAGTCGTTCCATCGGTTTTGGTTGGGACGAACCTTACACAGTCCGCTATGCCAGCAATATTGATGATGGATCTTGGCACGGTATGCCTTTGGGCGGCTTTGGTGCAGGTTGTATTGGTCGTTCGTCGCGGGGAGATTTTAATTTGTGGCACATTGACGGCGGTGAACATGTATTCAAAAACATCCCCGCGTGTCAATTCAGTGTCTTTGAATCTTTTGGCTCATCCTCGCAAGCTTGCGCTTTGTGTACTGAACCTCCTGAAGACGGAAGCCTCAAAACATGGCAGTGGTATCCAGCAAGTAGGAAAATAGGGAAAGAAGTAGGGAGAGAGGAAAACGGTGAGGAAGGGAGGGAAACTTCTGTGACTTCCTCATCTCCCTCATCCCCCTCATCACCTCAACCCAACACGGGAACTTATCACGCCCTATACCCTCGTAGCTGGTTTGTTTATGAAGGCGTGTTTCAAGCAGAGTTAACGTGCGAGCAGTTCTCTCCTATTTGGGCAGCAAATTATCAACAAACAAGCTATCCAGTGGGGGTGTTTGTCTGGACTGCACACAACCCTACTCATGCACCTATTACTCTCAGTATCATGCTGACCTGGCAAAATATGGTTGGCTGGTTTACAAATTCTCTGAAATCTCCTCTGGTTCGGGTGCGCGATGATGGAAGCCCAGTTTATGAGTATCAGCCACGTTTAGGCGAAAGTCTGGATAACTTTAATCAGCTAGTTGAAAACAACGAAAGTATTGGATTGTTGTTGAAGCGGGTTAATATGAGTGAACCCCCTCAGGAGGGAGAAGGACAGTGGTGCATTGCTACTCGCAAACAACCGAATGTTGAAGTCCAGTACCACACCCGTTGGAATCCAGTTGGGACGGGGGAAGAAATCTGGCAAAGCTTCGCTCAAGATGGCTCTTTACCTAATCACGTGGATGATACTCCAGCAGCAGAAGGTGAACAGATAGGAGTGGCGATCGCTGTACGTTTCACTCTTCAACCAGGCGAAACTCTCGAAATTCCCTTCGCGCTGACTTGGGATTTGCCGATCACAGAATTTGCAGCCGGGATTACATATTACCGCAGATACACAGATTTTTTTGGTATAAGTGGAAACAATGCCTGGACAATAGCATCCACGGCTCTAGCAGAATATCACATTTGGCAACAACAGATTCAATTTTGGCAACAGCCAATTCTTGAGCGCCAAGACTTGCCAGACTGGTTCAAAATGGCTCTGTTTAATGAGCTTTATGACCTCACAAGCGGTGGAACTCTCTGGAGTGCGGCAACCAAGCGCGACCCTGTTGGTCAGTTTGCCGTGTTAGAGTGCTTAGATTACCGCTGGTATGAAAGTTTGGATGTGCGGCTTTATGGTTCTTTCGCCCTGTTGATGCTGTTTCCAGAACTGGAGAAGGCGGTGATACGTGCCTTTGCACGAGCTATTCCCAGTTGTGATGAAACACCTCGTGTTATTGGCTACTATTACACTCTTGGTGCGGAAAGTCCAATTGCAGTTCGTAAAGCAGCAGGTGCAACACCTCACGACTTAGGTGCACCCAACGAACACGTCTGGGAGAAAACAAATTATACAAGTTATCAAGATTGCAATCTTTGGAAAGATTTAGGTTGTGATTTTGTGTTGCAAGTGTACCGAGATTTTCTGCTGACAGGTGCTGAGGATGTGGAATTCCTGGCAGAATGTTGGGATGCTATTGTGCAAACTCTAGACTACCTCAAGAGGTTTGACAAAGATGAAGATGGTATTCCGGAAAATTCTGGTGCACCTGATCAAACTTTTGATGACTGGCGCTTGGTAGGAGTCAGCGCGTATTGTGGTGGGTTGTGGTTGGCGGCTTTGGAGGCGGCGATCGCCATTTGCGATATTTTATTAAACTCCATACACGCTGAAGAAGACACCTCCACACAGGACTCATCCCGCCCTTGGAAAGCCTTTGTTGACACAGAAAAATTGGTTCAACAAAAGTCTATCTACGAAACTTGGCTTGCACAGTCACGCCCTATTTACCAAGAAAAACTCTGGAATGGGCAATATTATCGACTGGATAGTGAGAGTGGATCTGACGTAGTCATGGCAGATCAGTTATGTGGGCAATTCTATGCTCGTTTGTTGGGATTGCCAGATATTGTACCTGTTGACTGCGCCCTTTCTGCTTTGAAAACTGTTTATGATGCTTGCTTCCTCAAGTTCTACGATGGTAAGTTCGGTGCTGCTAACGGTGTTCGTCCTGATGGTTCCCCAGAGAACCCCAACGCGACTCATCCTTTGGAGATTTGGACGGGAATAAATTTTGGGTTGGGGGCAATTCTTGTGCAAATGGGAATGAAGGATGAAGCTTTTAGGATTGCATACGCTGTGGTGCAGCAAATTTATGAGAATGGGCTACAATTCCGCACACCTGAAGCTATCACTGTTGTTGGTACTTTCCGTGCTAGTACTTATCTCCGGGCTATGGCAATTTGGGCAATTTATTTGCTCATTGATTAGCCATCGGTTACAGATTAGAGATTTTTGCTTGCTCCCTATTTTCTATGCAATTTTAACATTTTATACCTAACAATTCAAATCGTTTTTCATCTGTCAGACAATTATTTTTTCACCTCTTTCCGGACTTGAGTTACTAACTCCAGAAGTATTATTTAGGACTGCTCTTAAAATATGTCGATTCACGCGGAGTTTTAAGGGCTTAGGAGTAGGGAGTTACTCTTGAACAATCTAAAAACTAGTAGCTTTAAATACATGAAAAACTAGTCAGATAGAGGAATGTTTACAGATGACAAGTTTCCGGCTAGGGAGTTTCTTTCAATTCAAAATTGCTGTAAATCTTTATTGAAAGGCTTCTCAATCTTTTCGCTTCAACACGAAACAACATTGTCCAGTTTATCCAAACACACAGATGAAACGATGAACATATTTTCGTCGTAAACAGTTCACTGAGAACAGAAATTTATAGGTAAACAGCAGTTCTTTCCACGCTTAAGAGTTCAAAAGCTGCTGAAACCATAGCAAATATTCATTTTTACCAACAAGCAATTCATCTGCGCCCTTTAATGATCTAGTTATGGCGTTGCTATCCCTTTATTCAACAACAGAGTTCATTAGATTGTGGTGCAGATTATTTGGCGATGATTAGCTGATCATAGGGTAAACATTAGTCGCGATCGGTGCTTGGTACGCCACTTACTACTTTTTAGGAAGCCGCCGCGAGTGTGTGTTTATAAGCCCTGTGGACAGACTACGCCAAAGCGTAGCGTGTGGTAAACAGATCTGAAGGGTTTCAAAAATAGCAAATGGTGTGTGATTGGTATGAAATATTTTCCCTTCTACACGGCTTTCATACATCCTACTCAGTACTAAGAAACAACTGAACTGTGTTACTTAAAATTTCAAATAAATACAAGTATTTTTGAAATCTACTGAGCAACAAAGTGTACAAGTTTTCTTTTTTGACTGAAAAATTCAAGAAATCTACACAGTTACAGTATGCTACTTTTGCTTTGTCAAAGACTTTAGACAGTGTTTGCTGGTAACCAAGACAGCCTGTATCTTCAAATTTTAAAAATTATACCACAAAGATGTCAGAAAAGAAGATTGGATCAGTATTGAATTAATAATTAATGTGCCAAATCCATAACAAACTCATCGTAGATTTGCATTTGCCTCTGAAAATCAAAATCTCACTTTGGGTTGCTCTTAAGTGACATAACCAAAACAAGATGTTTCCCGGAAATTGTAAAAAATATTCTCACGAATTCTCTCTAGTAATGATTGTCTCAATGCTACTTTTGCTGATATATTTTTAAAGTGTTAGAACATTTACTCACATCTCAAATCTAGATTCTCCTTGCGAAGACAAAAGCCTTATATCTGTTGTAAATGAGGGGTGTAACCCCCCAATATCTAACACTTAAGACAGAAAACTTAAAGTAGATAAAATTTGAGTTATTCTAGAAATACAATCTTCAAAATGCTGAAAATTAATAATTGAGGAGATGACATTTACGGAAAAAAATAGTATAAATACGAATATGGGGATTAACGATTAGGGATGGTTATTTTTTTTCTAAAACCCTAAAAAGTATGCAACTTTACTTAAACCCTCCTAATTATTTGGTAGAAAACTAGAAGACATTTTTAACAGGCATACAATGATTTAATTGGGAGAGAGGAAAATTTGAAAAAGATAAAAATGCATCTACTTAGAGCCAACAGGAAACTTTTTCATATCAGAGATATAACATGGAGAAGGTTAATGAAATCCTATGGCAAAGGTAAGCAAAAGTTACAGTCGATAAGTCACCAGCAACTGAGTGGTCTGTAAAAAAAAACTTACAAGTTTAATAACCCTCTTTTGTATAGTGTCCGTCTGTATAAATTGCTTTTTTACAAACTAGCTGCTGAATTTCATAGAGACATAACATCATTCCGGCTTAGCAGCAAAAAGACTTGAATAGAAAGTCAGGTTTGGGATCATCAGGACAGATCATGAACAGTATCATCAGGTCAAATGCAGTCGAAACCTTAAGTAAAACAGATAATACAGGGAGAAATTTTCATAAGTTCTATCCCTACTGTGATTTGGTTTCGCAAACAGCATTCATTTACGGAAATCATTTAACTTCAATAAAACAGGCTTTACCACAAGCACCTATAGAGACACGCACCGCTACGCTTACAAAGCCTCAGATAGCAAGCAAGAATACAGGCTATTGGTCTACATCCTTACAGACATTGCTCGATCAACTACCTTTAACCGTTGCTCATTTAGTCACGTTGAAGAACATAACTTTTTTTACAACTGTTGTTGTTTGGGCGTGGACAGGAAAGATTCAACAGATCAGTCATGTTCGAGAAAAGTTTGTAGCACTAGATGAGCCTCATAAACTTCAGCTACAAGATCTGAGCAAAGTCCTTAATACTGCAGTTAAAGAAGCTCAAGAGTTCAAAACAGGTCAGGTTGTTGCAGAATTAGACAGAGAACCTTTGCTTTCGGAAGTTGAAGTCCAAAAGCAAGAAATAGCCGCCGACGACCAAACACACTTCAACCACATCAAAGATTTGATGGCGAGAACTCGAATACTTGCTCAAACTCATGCATTAGCCAAAGCACAACAGGACAAAGCTGGCTTAGAAGCATCAGACAAACTCGAACCACAAAACGCAGAAATGCCAATACAGCCAACAGAACGACTAAAGCAAAGGCAGATTCAGCAATTGGTCATGAAAATGACTCACTTGCAAAATAAAAAAGTGCAAATCAATCTTGATGCACTTAGAAAGGTCGATTTCAGTACCCGTTCAAAAAACGCTACATCTATTCTCTCAACAGCAAAACCCCCAGCCACTGCAGAATAGTTCCCTACCGCCGTATCGCTGATATTTTCCTTAAAGCAATGCAATATCTGCAAACAGGCGAGAACAGTTGATATACCTTCAATTGAGCACAAATAACCGAAGAAACTGATCAGCTAATTCACTTCCACAACAACACAAACACCATGAACCAAGATATGTCTTACACTCGCAACTTAGATAAAAAACTTCCTCAAGAACAATTTGACCAAGTCGTTGAAGCAATTCTTGCTGGTAAGTATTCCTGGGCTTGTGTTCTTATGCTACGTTTTGCAGGCTACAATCCTCTACATTACATTCCCTACCGTACCTACAACCGACTGCTCAAAGAAAATTCTCATGTCAGTAGGTCAAATCAACAGCAAAACGAAAATCTCAAAGTTGCTAAGATATCCTCTGACAAAAGGTCCCAAAGTCATATTACACCAGCTAGCTGCCTCAGCAAAATTAAAGATAGACCATTACTTGAGGTCGTTGGTAAGAAAAAAACAGAAATCCGTGGTGGTAATTTGGAGCAGTGGTTAACGACACAAGTGCATGAATATGAATCCACTAATCCTGAAATCGCTCCAGAACAAGTCAAGATTTTACCTTAAAATTCTGTGAATTCAATTACCCAATTGCTGGAATTAATAAATTCTGAAAGACACTCGATTGAGTTGTTTAGTATCTGCCATGCTGATTTAATATCTACAGCATGGCGGTTTTTTGAGTTGATAACCCAAGTTGGACGTTATCTATGACAAGTTGTTAACAAGTGGGATACGCGTTGCAAAATGGTGCCTGCAAAAGCATTAAGCCAGAGGCTTATCGCACCCCCGTCTTGGGCGATACGCGCAAGGGACGCAAACAGGCGTATGGCAGACCAAAACAACATCGGTTGCGCGACACGCAACTGCATTAATAACTTACTGAGTTTTAGACTATGGATAACTTGATCAGTCATTACACAATGATCGAACATTGACAGATTTTTATTTTTAATTTGCCATTTTGGCAGATTTATACAACCTATTTTGTATAAATTATAAATAACATCAAAAAAATCGCTTGATGCTTAAAATTCATTCTAAAGGAGAAAAAAATGATGATAAACAATTATTTTTGAGTGTAAAATATGTCGAACCTGTTGCTGAAGTAATCAGCATTTTCTGGAGTATATAACTCCTACACTCAGGCCAACAGATCCAATCTTGCTAATGGTGGTTCTTTTTCACAAAAAGTCTCAGCAAAGAGAAATTGGAGTGGTCTCTTCCCCCAATCCAAACATCTACGGCTGCTACCTAATCTATGCTAGGTTGTAGCAACGCTGACAGAACTTTTAGTGTGAAAAATGAAATAGCAACACCGAACTGTTGTCAAGGCTTGTAAAACTTATAGCTTTTTCGCTTCTGTGTGAATAACTGTCATCCTACTCCTCCCTAAATAGGACTGTCACTGCGCAAGTTTACTTGCAATTTATGCAGAAATGACTGGAAACTGAGCTATTGTCTCAGCTTCCAGTTTTTGTTTGAATACAGTTCGATTCAAGCTAAAAACACTGAAACAATGTAGATTGAGGAGGACACTTCAGTGCGAGTTGTCTGTTGGTCCACCAACCGTAATAAGCCCTAGAGAGTTCTCCTATGCCCTATGCCTGGCACACCGAAGCGCACCGAAACAAGGACTGTAGGGCTATCTCACCCCAAAGGGGTTCGGCAGTCGCTCCTGGGGGAAACCACGCCAGGTGCTTCAAGTCGGGAAACCCGCCCAACGCACTGGCTCCCCAAGACCGCGCTGCCTCACCGCTACGTACGTACGCATGCGTCTACAAAGGAACGAGGCTCAAAACTTCTCTAAATCTTCACCCAACCCTAGAGGGAAGCCCTAAAGCCGCAAGATATTTTATAACTCTAAGAGAGTGACAAATCGGACTTGTCAGACAACTTGTTCAAAAATTCTTCAAAAATTCTTCAAAAATTTAAATACAGGATTCGTATTTGATTTTTGTTCAGCTAGGTAGAGTTTATGTTCCCTGTTCCCTGTTAAGAGTTCTCTGTTCCCTAGCTCAACTAGTAAGTATGGCTACGCCACGCAAGCAAACATAAACCAAACCGGATTCCTATACATCAAATAGTACTTCTAAATGGCTGTATTCATCCGACTTTACAGGAATTTTAAGGTTAATAATGTATACAGGCTAGTAAATATATTAGTTTTTTTGTGATAGATACTTTTCTTGTCAATACCCTAAAGTAGTAAATTATATTCATAC
>NZ_QMEB01000110.1 GCF_012912135.1 Brasilonema bromeliae SPC951
TCGAGGATGGAGGCGATCGCCATTAGATGAGTATCCAAATTTTCTGTATCTGCCAACGCCTCAGAAATCTGCTCTGCGGTTTCGTAGCCGTTTTCTGGCTCATCCTCTACCAGGTTTACCCATTGCTCTTCGGCATTCTCCTCCGTGCTGGTAGAGTCAATAACAGAATCTAATTGCCGATTATCCACTGTGGTTTCTTTTGCGGACTCAATGGCAGCGAATATATCTAGTTGCCCATGATCTTGTGGCAATGGCTCCGGACTCATTTGCACTTCGGAAGCAACCTGGTCATGATGCTCCTGGCGCAGTTCTTCCCGCTCAGTTGGTGGTTCAGTTGGTGGTTCCTCAACAACTGGTTGAACATCCACTTCTTGGGTAACTTGTTGCTCAGCTTCAACGACTGGTTGAACATCGACTTCTTGGGTAACTGATTGGTTAACCCCTACAGCTTCGACAATCTGCTGAGACACTTCATTCTCGACGCCTAGCGCCTGGGCTGATTCTTTAATGCGTGCGATCGCCGCAAGTGCCGTTTCCACCTCGCCTTCTAAGCTGCGGTACTGGGTCAACTTAGCGTTGAGTTCTTGGATTTGAGATTCGATACCTTGGATCTGTTGTGCGAACATGGTTTTATCCTTTTTACTTAATTGTGATCCGCGTCTTTATTGGCGCGGATTTTGTGTTTTACGCAGCCGCCAAAAGTACAGGAATGACGCCACCAGACATAACCTGCAACCGACCAATCAAAGCCGTCCAACCTGTTTTGGAGCGTAAGTCTAGTCCGGAAAACCGTTTCTTGAAGTGCTTGGTCTGGGTACAGTGCAACCCGATGGACTGAGCTAGTTGGAACGCGCGGTTCTTGAGTTGTTGTAGTTTTGGCTGTTGGGTCACGTCCTCACCTCCGGTTGACCTGGTTAACTAACTTAATAGTAGACCAGGTTAACCTAAACAGTCAACCTGGTCTACTATTAAAACCATAGGTTTTTTGCAGGATTCTGAAGATACCATAGAAAAGCAGGTTGACTCGGTTAACTCAGGTAAGTTGACGTGGTTAACCTTCTTTTGTAAGATGAAGGGTAAGTTAACCAGGTCAACCCATGAAATTAGTTTCTTTCAAAGTGACTGATGAAATCGCTCTAAAGCTTGAGAGCTTGCAGGGTGATGAGAAGTCCATTTCTTTAGTCGCTAAACGTATTGTCGAAGAATCCTTGGAGAATGCATCACGAAAAATTCCAGTGGAAGAAAAGCTGGAAGCTGTTGAAGAAAAATTGGATTCCAAGATAGATGAAGTATTGGACTTGTTGAGGTCACAACTGCCGGGAAAGTCCCCCAAGGTTGTTTAACCATGTCTCAGCTTGATGTGGCGATCGCGCAAATTTATAAGCGATGTACTCCAACGCAAAAGAAGCTTTTAGCGCGTTGGACTAATGAAATAAAAGAAACTTTGCTATTGAGTCAATTTAGCCAATTCCGCAATGACAACGATTAAACCATCAGACATAGACTTAACAAGTCTTCCCTGGTTACCACTTGAAGAAAAAGCTGCTTTCCCAAAACGTCCTGCGATCTACTTTGCGATAGATTCTTTTGGTACTGTTCAATACATTGGAAAGTCTGTAAATGTTCGCCATAGATGGGGGAGCCATCACAGGTATGAAAAACTAAAAAACATTGGTAACATCAGGATAGCGTACTTGTTTGTAGACTTGCCTGAGTTACTGCCAGAGATAGAGCAAGCGCTAATTAAGCACTTTCACCCTCAACTGAACACAGTAAGATTTACAGAAACAAAACTGATTCGCACCGAAAGAAAATATATTGGTGCGGGTCTTCATCTTAAAGAGAAATACTTACAAGACAACAAAACCCGCATAGATTGCAACACACCGAGTTTTGAACAGTGGCTGCAGGATAATATTTCTTTCCGGGTAGAAGCAGGAGAAAACAGCTACCGAGCCAGGAAAGAGAGTTATACATCAAACGATTATTGGTATGCCGTAAAGAAGGTTGATGGGAAGTTGCACAAAAAGTTTATTGGCAAGAGTGATGAAGTGACATGCGATCGCCTAAAAGAAGTTGCAGATGTTATTAGGCAACCGCCCGTTAAAACGCCACCCAAGGCGGTTGTACAACCAGTTGACCAAATAAGCCTCGCACAGAAAATAACAGCTTTAGAAGCTCAAGTAACCGCGATGCAAGAGCAGTTAACTAAGTTGGTTGAATACCAGGGAAAAGTACTAGCCTGATTGCAGAATTAAAAGCAGTCAGGCATAAATACGAACAGACATTTGTGATTGTAGAAGAGGAGCGCGATCGCCACCTCAAAAAGTTTCGTCCTGCCAAAAGCGCCGACTCAAAAGCACTGTATGAAAAGCGGCTTTTAGCTTTTGTACAGGAGCTACTTGATCGGCTGCGCTCTATTTGACATCTCCCTGACCTAAAGGTACAGGGATTCTGAATGGATACTACGCAGCAGGGTAAACCCATGCCACTTCGTATTATTAGCTGTCACCCAGATTAAAGTTCTGGGTGGGACGTGTCAAATTCGCCCCTATTCACTCGATCAAGCTAAAAGCTTAACGTTGCGTGTACTTTTCTTCGTTACGTTCACGAGTCCGCACTTGCCAGAATGGAACACTCCTTGACCTGCCATTGTTTGCAGTGATAGGCTTGCTGCATTGCAGTAGTGACTTATATGCCGGGGTTTCACCGTACTAGGTCATTTCGTCGTGTTTGCGGTTATTCTTACTAGATAACATGCATTAGTATACAACACGTTTGTGATCAATTCCGGAAAGATCCACGGCAGGCTAAACCCTGTCTCGTGGGTTTCATCCCTTGCCTAAAGTACAAAGATACTTTCCTGAGTCAAGTATCTTTTCAAGGGTTTTCACCTCACCCCTTATAAGATTTTTTAGGCGGTTTCAGGAACCCGTTGTACCACGTGCAGCGGGTTTTCTTCGTTCAAGCCGCAAAAGCTTTAAGGTCTAGATCAATATATTCAATTTGCGCTGGCAGTATCCGAACCAGAACACCAATTGGCTTTTCTTCCCCGCGCTTCCCCTTAGTTCGGGCGAAGGTCCCGCTCGCCGCAGTTATATATGATGATGAGTCGTTTCCCAAAACTCCACCTTGTACCAACGCATCCAGCACGGCACCAACCAGGTTATCCACATCAGAGCTAGCAAAATTCACAAAATAGCATTCAATCCGCGCCGGCTTGGGCGCTTCTGGCAAGTTTAACCGGATCAGTTGTAGAACAGCATCACTCTTCCACGCTCCATAACCGCGTGCGGTATGCACAACACCGTTTCTCCCAAAACGGGGTCTTGCTTTGCCAATTGCGCGACCCTCAATCCAAAATTCGAGCATAATTCCGCGTGCGAGTAGCAACCGAACCGGAATGTACGTTAAGGACTGATTCCTGTGATAACAATAAAATTTCTACCTGACTCAATGCCTCATTTTTACCGTTTATTCAGGCAATGAGTGTATTTTTCCTGTGATAACAATCTTTATCACAGGAATAGACACTTTTAAGGGCAACGGTTCAAAGTCAGTGACAGTAAGCATCTTGGGCTTAACGTACATTCCTGTTCCAATGCTACTCACGGGCGAATTCAAAGTAATTGACGTTCAATAACCTGTTCAAGCAAGTGTACACTCTACAACAACAAAAGCGCCCACAACGTAAGCTGCGAGCGCGTTAAGGTTGTTTTTTAGATCTGCTTCACTGTTTGTAAAAATTTTTATAAACAGTGTTTTCTAAGCCATCAGGCGGTAAACTCTTCTATCTTCTGGTACGTCTACTTTCGTCCCTAGCACTGGATCTACCTCTTGTACGTGTTCTAAAATTTCTTGTGAAATAAGAAAATCAATTGCAATTCGCGCCAGGTCTGTGGGTCTATTCCACAGTTTCTTCAAGGAACGTTGATCGCGAATCTGTTTAAAGCTAGCGCTTTTATCTTCTCTGGATTCTAGGTAGAGCTTAATAGCCCTGGAAGCGTCCAGGAGGCAGGATTCAATAGTAACCTCATCTTCGTCAACTTCTATCGTTTCCTCCTCCTCTACTTCTTCCTCAGCATCAAGAGTTAAGTCGCCTAGGGTCTTACGTTCAAAGTGAGGTGTGATGCCGATGCGGTTGCCGCCAGTGGTCGTGAAGATGATGGAGGAATTGAACTCACCTTTGAGTAGAGCATCACGCAACTTGGTAAAATCGGTTCCTAATCGGGTGCGATCGCCTTTATCAGGCACAATCAAAGCTTTGGATATTACTTTGGGTAATAGTCCCAGTCCATCAGAGATGCGGTCTAAGTCCCCTTTGTCGGATTGCTGACAGTAGGCGATGGCAACGAAGTCCAGCGATTCACGAGTAGAGGCATCAATGCCCAAAGCTTCTACTGTGGCTGAGTGAGTGTCGATGTCAATGCAAACGCCGCAGCTCGCACCTTTGGTGATAAGTCCAATCAATTGACTATTCACTTTATCGGCGGTCGGCTCATCTTTTTTGACTGTTGACCAGGTTGCCAACCAATCAATTAAGGCAAGTCGCACCGGATGACTTTGAGCTAGAGCGTCTCGTTCTGATTCTGGCAGCTTGGCGCGTTCTTGGTAGATACCGTACACCTTGTTGAGCATTTCTAGCCCCACACCCTTAAAGCTGGTTCCGTCGCAAAAGGCATAGTTAGAAACAGGAATTCTGGGGTGAATCATTTCGCGCTTGTCAGCAACCACGAACACCTCAGCATTTGGGTAACGATCAAGCATGGCATTGTAGTACAGATATAGTACTGTTGTCTTACCAGCCCGTGAAGGAGCAACCAAGACTTTTGACTTAATAGATCCAGCCATTGATTTGATGATAGATTGCCCCATCTCTTTGGCTTGCTCAATGTTATTTACTGGTGTGCTATCCGGTAAAGCTTGTTGTCCAGAAACACCACCAAGTAATGCAGCAAACGGGCTTTGTTGCTGTTGTGCTTGAATCTGGGCTTGTTGCTGCATCATTTCCTTTTGCTCTTTGAGCGCCAGGTGTTGAAAGAATAATTCACGCTCTTGTGGTTCTAATGCTGCAATCAGCTTTTGGATCTGAGAAAATTCGTTAAGGGTGTCGCTGGCTGCTAAAGCATGTTGGTTGGTGTTATCAGAAACAACAAACCCGTGCTGCAAGTCCTGGTGACGTTGCTTAACCACCTTATCCGCTTCCATCTTGGTAGCCGTCCATGTTGTTCTTCGATTAGTGCGGTTTACTGGTATTGCCTCAGTTTTTTCTTTCAATGCCTGTTTGGCAATGAATCCAGATCCACCAGCAAATGCTGTACCAAACAGTGCTAACCCTACAGCCAAAGCAGGATTACCTCTTTTATCAGGCACAACCACCAAAGCTGGGTGAGAAACCAGCTTTTCAATATGGTCTTGGTCAATAGAGTAACTTTTTACTCCTAAGCACTTTGAGGTGTTAGGAACTGGGTTCGGGTTAAAACAGACAGTAAAAGTATCTCTCAGAGGAGTGGCAACAGCAGCAGCGAGCAGTAGTACACCTGCTAACAGCCCACCACTAATCATAAAGTGACGGGTAACGTTGATAGCTGTGTCATTCTGGGCTGGTTCTTTTACTTGTACTTGAACCGAGGGCTGTGGTGTTTCCTTGTTATCAGAAACGATTGCTTTACTTAGTGCTTCGGTTAAGTACTCCGCGCTTTCAGGGTGAGACAGTAAGCGTTCTAATCTTTCCCGGTCTTCTTCGTTAAAATCAGCTTGCATAATTAAAAGTTGAGTGGATTGTTGGAGGAAGTTGTTTTTTGTTGCCTGGTTTTGGGAGAAAGAAGAAATCTGATTATGGCGATCGCAACAACCGCATAAATTCCCCAAGTTGCTATCTGACCAAGTGAAATACTGCTTTGAGGTTGCTTCACCATGTACAACTCCACGCTGTGGTTAATTTCGCCGACTGCACTGTTCTGGGCGTAATAGTTCCAAAGCTGGCAACCCGCGTAACCCGTACCAATGGTCATAGCTCCCAGTCGCACTATGCTTGCTTTCTTTCCGGTTGCTGCTTCTGTACCAAAAATAAGGCAACCGACTAAACCAACTCCTAGCCCTAAACCAGCACCACTTGTACCAGCAACGGAACTAATTCCAATTGTGATGGTAAGTCCAGTCCCGATAGAGGAAACTCCACCAGAGAAGTTTTGTTTACTGGTTAGGTCATCTACATCACTACGATCAGTTGACTCTGCCCGTCGCTCATCTTCCGTTAAGTCCCGCTGATCCTCGCCTCGGTAGCTGGGAGCACCGAAAAAGTTATCACTTGCTTTTGGCTGGGGTGCTTGTACTTTTGTTTCGGTTTTGGGTGGTTCTATACCCGAAATCGCCATAAATGCGTCAAAATCTTTGTTGTTCATTGCTTTTATCTGGTGGTGAATATCGGTGCAGTAGTGGGCAAAACTGACTGCACCGAATCAAAATTAAAGTCCTAATACTCTACGAAAAACACCAGCTGCGTTACGCATAACAGTGTTGAACTGACCGACCGCACCTCCCTTTGGTGCGACCGTGTCATACACGGGCTTAGCTGGGGCAGAAAGTGCGTTTTGTACAGGAGTGCCGTACTTGCCTAGCGCACCCAAGTACTTCATGTATTCAGCGTCCATCTGCCTGAAGATTTGAGCGCGTAAGCTGTACTGGTTCTCGTCTTCAGGCTTTAACTTGTCCTTGAGTTTTTCAGAATGAGTAGTGGCGATCGCCGCCAGGTCTTTGAGAAACTGAACCCGTGCCAGAATCAACTTGCTTTGAGTTTCGGCGGTAATTGTCTGAGAAGCGTATTGTGTTTCAGCTTGGATCAACTGATGGGAGGACTTGAACTCAACCCCTGCCAGGTGCAAGTCCTTGGCAACTTCCATCAGGGATTGAGCGCCGTCATAGCGCTTTTGCATAATGGCAAGGATGGACTTGGCGGCTGACACCTTATCATCCACCATCTTCTCGTTTACTTTCGAGTAACCTTTAAGGAACTTAGCTTGTTGGCTGGCACGTTGAGCAGCATCACCACCTTGCTTAATGGCGTCGCGGTCTAAGTCCACCAGGGCTTCTTTGCCGGGAGCATTGAAAAAGGTACGACTTACCCAATTAGCTGGTGTAGTTTCAAAGCTACGAGTTATTGGGTCATCACCAGGGGTCGCGGTGTCAATCTCATACAGTGTGGGGTCAAGCTTGTAATCTTCAGCTTTGAATTGTTGGCTTGAATCTTCGGTAAAGTCCATGATTTCTCTCCTTTTTTGGTAACTGGGTTAGTCACCTCCCCAGCGTTTTTGTTTAATCGTTGTCGCGTCTGAAGTATTCAGGGTCAAGGAAAAGAATCAAAGCTATCAGGCGGTCGTGGCGGTCATAACACCGATTGGCATAAAGGTTTTTTGGTTGCCAAGTACCGGGGTAGTAGCCTTCCCAATATTTGTAATACTCCTGTAACTGGCATTCGGCTAGGTACGCAAGATATTTAATCATGCAGCCTCCTTGGTGGTGAGTTGAAAAACTTGGTTGATGATTTCCTGTTCCTCTGGTGTGCGTGAGCGTTGACCGTCAACTTCTCGAAGAATGATTGCACCAGCCCTGGCTAATTCATGTGGCACACCGTGCTTTATCAAGTCGTCCGTCGTTGTCTCTACCGAAGTTTTCAGCCTCGCATTGCCTACGGTGCACTGTTCTTGAAAAGCGGACAATAACCCTTCTGCCTGGGCGATAGTCAGCCCATCCAAAATGTCAGCTACCTCTACCACCGCCTCATCTTGGACAAGAAGATGTAACGAGGAATCTTGCCAAGCGTCACAGATGGTGTAGTGCTCGCCCATCATCTCTTGACCCATCAGAAAATTAGTCAGAAGAACCCGCACTTGGATTATTTGAGAGCGGTCTAACTGTTCTAGATAGCAGCCAAAACGCTGCGTTAACAGGTTAATGGTCGAATCTTCGATAAAGTAAGTAACTGGATGCATATTCTCTCCAAAAAGTTTAGTACGTTATGTTTTAGGGGCTGTTTTTACAGCCCCCGTTTTTTTACAAACCACAAAAGCTTTCAAGGTTGGAGGTCAAAGACACTTGTTCCCAGACCGCCTGTTCGACACGTGCAAGGGATAGCTTGATACTTACCCGCGTGTTGTTCTGAGCAAACTTGTAAAAGTTTGCATAATCACCTGTGACTCGTAGAAAGTGCCATTCACCGGGATGGTTGCTGATCAAGTATTTTTTGTTGGGTGAAAGTCTGTTGAGCGCGTACATTAGTTTACCTCCCTATCAGCGACCGCAATTAAAACAAGACTCGCGCCAGTAGCAGCGGCGAAAATCATCGTCAGTCCGAGATAAGCGCGTCCTTGTGCTGTGAAATCTGGTTGAGAGAAGTCTTTGCTGGCAATTTTGAACTGAGCCACGCCTAAACATCCAAGACTCAGACAAGCACTTAAACCCGCGCAAACCACAGTTGATGCCGCTACGCGAGTAAGCGCTCCTACAATGCGATCGCCCATTGATGGCGCGCTTCGCGACTCCTTTATTCTTTCAGGGCTATACCATGCTTCCTTTGGTGGCGTGTATCCTTCTGGCAAATCTTCAGTGAGCACCTCATCACACGCTTCGGCTGCATCACCGAGAAGTATTGATTTGTGGATGTCGGTATCACTAACCTGCTCTTGAACTTCTTTGATGAGTTTGAGCGCAATGGCTACTTTTTCGTTTTGGTAAATTGTTAGCATTACTTCACTGATAATTGTTTGTGAGCCGGATTGTGTCCGGCTTTCCTGTGTTTAACGAGATTCGACAACAGCCTTCTCAATCACTTTTCTTAGCCAGTAGTTAGGCTCAATTCCTTGCTGGCTGCAAATATTAAGAATGTCGCCCACAAGCGCTTGTGGGACATTGTAGTTAAGCCGTGGCGGCTTGGTCGTCGTGGTCATCTGTTGCTATCTCTTTAATGGTTGGTAACTGCAAAATGTTTGACGGTTTTTGAATCAAGTAATCAAGCACTCCCCTCACTGCGATAAGTCCCAAATCTTCAGGGAAGATGAGGTTTTTAGCATCTCCTCCCGATTCAATGATTTGTTTTTGGATGATGCCTTTGACTGAGGCGATCGCAAACCCTCCACCACAAAAAATCACTGGTGAACGACGCGAGATATTGACCAGGTCCTCTAGTGCAAAACCTGCTGGACTTTCTCTAAGCCACTGATTGATGGCAAAGGTGATATGGTTGCTCACATCGGATTTTGTGAAGTCTTGGGCGACCACCTTGCCGTTGGTCCATTCACTCTTTTCTAGGATGGTGGACACCTGGGAACGGGTGAGGTAGTTGCTAGAATCTCCGTTCGATAGGGCTTTAGCAACTTCGCGCTTGAGTGAAGTGATACCACCGCCGCCGTGATAGCTATCCTTGGATTTCTTACTGGGTAACTTATTCAAGATACTGAATTCAGAAATCTGGAATGTTCCCGCACCCAAATCCGCAACATATAGGGTGTTGTGGTTTGGGAAGCAGTTTTTACCGTGTATTGCACCGCCATGACCCTCCACAAAGGATTGTTGGTTACTGGTGAAGTTGAGGCGGTATTTGATGCCATTAATGGTGAGCGCTTTGCAGCTTTTCAGTTTCTTCTTGAGTTCATCCGGCTTAGCAATGCTCAGTGTTGCTAGGTCAATGGTTAGCGTGCGTTGCTTCGCTGATTTCCCGGTAGAAAGCTTATCCAAATTTGGGGTAACCGAGATAACCCCCATCAGGAGAATGTGGAAGTACTCCACCTTCGCATCACTCTTGTCGGTCATCCAAATAGGATTGGGATAGGCTTGTGCTCTATCTCCTACCACCCAGTGCTCTTGCTTCTTAACTTTGACTGGCTTACCCTTCTCGTTTACCTCGGTAGGATGAACCTCCTCCAGTTCCAGGGTAAAGCCACCATAATCATTGCCAGGAGAGGAGTCTAGTCGAGCCACGCAAGAAGTAAGCTTGTCTATCTCTATTTCCTGTCCATCAAAGTACTCCAGGGATTTACAAGAACTTCGTCCCAAGTCAGCAACCAGTAAAAAGGGTCTTAGTGGCTCCTTCTGACTCTGCTTTTTGGGCGGTTGAGCTTCCACAGTGCCGTCAGATGTCGCCTCATCGGCGTTTTGACTTTCTGAGGTTTCTTGCAAATCTTCGGTAAGTTGTTCAACCTTTTTTCTGGGCATTTTTAGTTCTCCTTAATTAAGGGTGAAAAATCGTCGTCGTAACTGGCACACACTAAAGGTAGTACGTGCGTGTTGTATTATTTGCTTTGAGTAATTCCGTACAAAAACGCTGTTTGAACGGTGCTTTTTTGTTTGCGACAATCGGGCAGTGCTCGCGACAGGCTTGCGACATGGCTTGCGACAATCGGGCGATCCTCGCGACACTTTTTATGAGCGCTCAGGGCAGCCGCGACAGGCTTGCGACCGTTAAACAAAATCCCGCGACAAAATCCCGCGACAGCCGCGACAGGCTTGCGACAAAGGCTGCGACAATTTACCCCTGTTCGCGACGCCAAAAGTGTCGCGGGGTAAAATGCCCCTTTTTAGTACCTCCTCGCGCTGCGGCAGCCCAAAAACGGGCAACGGGACAACTATTTTTATGCGTATACTTTCGCAGAGTGTACGGAGATGATAGGTACTGCAACCATATGACAGTTACGACATAGTTATTTATCGAAAATAGTATGTGTGCATCAAGTGACTTGCGCAAGAACCAGCCAAGGCTATTAGTTCCTGTTCTTCCAATACGTTATAAAACGTCGGTAACAATCCATATCCGCCATCCGTAAGCCCCGGTATATCCACACCTAGCTCTTCTAAAGTCTTGGAAAGAGTTTGACCTTGGCGAATAGCATCAGCTACTGCATGAAGTAGAGATGCAAGGTCGATGTAATCAAGGTTGGGTACAAATTGTGTCACTTGTTTAAGATTTGTGACGGTTTCATCGGTTATGAACATGGAACTGTCCTTAAGGGTACGAAGTGTTTTGCGTGGTTGTGTTGTAGCGTTTTATAGTGACTGAGATGTCTACTTCTTTTTGGCTGTGTAGTTGTAGCGATTCCCGGTTTCGTCCAAAACGAAGTGTGGGGTTTCCAAACCGTGTTTCTCTGCAAGTTGCGAAACCGTATTAACTCCTGTGGAGATAACGCTACCTGAGTACTCATCGCCGGGGTCGGCGCTGGCAACTGGAGAGGAATTGTCGGTAGGTTCAAAAAACCAGTTTGCTATGTTTATCATTCGGTTGCGCTCTCAAACATGGAGCAGGGCAGTAAGTTGAGAGCATTCAAAGCAAACTGGAGTTGAAAAATATCTTCATCATCTGCGCGTGAAAGTATGGTCATAAGCTCGTCGAACTCTTCTTGTTTGAGTCGCACTGAGGTTGCATATCGGTTGAGATCGTTTTCGTGGTACTGGCGTAGCACATCTACGAAGCAAGAGCAGTGCCAGTCATCGACAAGCTGAACAGCCGTCAAAAACTCAAATTGCGCCTTACTGAACATGATTTTTACTCTCCATCTTCTTGGCTAGTGCTTGCATGATCAAGCTTTGCAGGTGAAACAGGGCATCGGCTGAAAGAGTGGCAAGCGTTTCCACGTCCAAACTCTCAAAAGCGTCAACACCGAAGAATTCTTGGAGTTCAATGAAATTTTGGTAGTCTTTCGACATAAAATCCTCACTGGTTGGTAACTGCCGTTGGTGGTGGCAGATGCCAACCGAGGGGCTAGCTGAAAAACTATTTTGAGTGTTGGTAAATTCTTAACTCAATGCCCAGTCTGACGCAGTAGTCAACCGCAATACTGTAAACTGATTGTGCATTGTCGCCAAACAAATAGATAACTTGCTGTTTGTCTTGATGATGGAACCCATAGACTTTTACCTGTCCGATGGCATGTTTCCAGTCATCGGCGTCTTTTACTTCAATCACTTCAATATCAGTTAGTACGTCTATCCTCCCAACTGGGGGGCAGTGTACTTCACGTTGCCCGTTGAGCATTAGTGCGATCGCATCGCTCACCGCCATTTCGCGTTGTGTTTTGGGCGGGTAACTTATGACTGGCTGTGGTTGTTGTTGTAGAGGTGGTTTTGGTGATGATGGTGTCTGGGGTTCGGGTTGCTTACATTGTTTCCATCGTATGATTGCAGACCTCCAGTATTGCGCGTGGTCAGAACTCATCTTTGCAAAATCTGGAAAAAGTTCTTCAACTATAGAAACCCCCGCAGGTAATCCAGTTACTCTCTCCCAGCCTGCTTTAGCTTCTTCAGTTTTACGAGATTGATTTTTTCTTTCCGCTTTATTCGCTAGTTGTCGCAGCGTTTTATTTTTTATGGATTCTTCTTTGTGGGACGGTGGTGTAATGACTACCTTAGCCTCTGGATCTGGTTTTATTTCCGATTGTAAAGTTACTCGTGGCTTCCGCCGTGAGTTTGGCTTCAGAGATATAAGTGAACGACGAAATTCATAAGTTTTCACAACGGCTTCCCAATCTTCATCTGTATATATTGGCAGCTTGTAATCTGGCATTGCTTTAAAAACATTGGAAGCATGAGGTACTGTACCAGTCAGCCGCCGCCACTGCTGCCTGTAATTGCAATATGGTGGCTCTTTCGGTTCTTTTGGTCTTTCTACTTCAAGTTCTACTTCTACCACTATTAACCTTTCGTGATATTTTTTTGTTGGTCGTGCTTTTACTGTTCTGCGACCAACAGGCATCAATGCTATTAACTCTACTTTGTTATTTTTAGGTTGGCTTGCTTGGTATGTAGGTTTAAACCTATTTGCATACCTCTTACTGAACCAGTAAGGATAAAGTAAGTGTGATCCCATTATTTATACCTTTTAATTAGCTAATTAGAAAACACTTATTACTTTCGTGTTCTCTAGATAACCTCAAAAAGGCAACTTTGTTTTACGGAGTCACTAACAAGATTCCTCTCGTATTAGCGCAATACCGCCACTTTTAAAAAAAGTGCTGGGGGCGAACTATGCAGAGGTGCATAATATTCCCATGCTTTACAAAGCTTGATTGAAACTCCTGCAAGCCGCAGTTCACTTTGGTGTACCCGTTGCCTGCTTTGTTTCTTTCAGAGACATGCGAAGCTCACCCACACAGTGCTGGAGTTCTCCCCCTGGCTGCGTTTGGGCTTGTTTTCTGTCTATGAATTCAATATAGCTCACAATAGTCATAGTGAACAAGTGAACGTTATTTAATTCACTAATACAATGTGCTGTACGATATAGAGGATACTAATACACAAGTAAACAAATGTACTCTTAAATGGAAAAAGAAGTATTTGTTAGGGGTAGAGTCCCAGAATCAGTACGCGCACGCTTTAAAGCAGCTTGCGCACTAAAAAATAAAACTATGGATAGTGTTATGGAAAGTTTAATTCTTGAATGGCTAAAGGAAAATGAAAATGACCCAAGACCAACCAAGTAGACTTGACCGGATAGAAGCGATTCTGGCTGACATTGCCACTCAGCAAGCTGGCAACACTCAGGCGATCGCCCAATTAGCCGAAAATACCGACCGCGTTTTGGCTCGCAGTGCAATTTTGGATGACGTGCTTTTGGAACTGCGCGAGAATTCCGAGCAACACCAGCGGGAATTTGAACAACATCAGCGAAACTTTGAAGAACATCAAAGAACGACCAATGCTGCTTTGCAAAGCTTAGAAGCAATATTGCTGCAACTTATCAGGCGAGGTAGTTAGTCGTATCATCAGTTCTCCTGATGGATCTCTGGATAACTTGCGAGAGCAACTATTCAAGTTAGGGAAAGGAATTATGAGCAAATGTACTAGCGTGGATTTACAAAACTTCGCATCAGAGTGCAGGTTAGTCAATCACCGGAAAAATAAGATGCCACTAGTTAAACCAGACAGAAAACTTCTTCAACAAATAGCGGCTTACATTGGCAGCTTGCTCTCGGCAAGGGCGATACGCGGAGCGTCAAGCCAAGGACTTATCGCCAACGTCAAAGCCGCTTACCTATTTTTTTAGGCAAGCCTGAGATGGAGGAAAACGCTGTGTAATCAGCGTTTTTCAACCGTTTTTTGATAGAAATAGATTATTTTTGTATTCGCGCTTTCGGCGAAACTTGTTACATACTGGGACAGCGTTAAAAAAAAAGGTTTGCTTTTTAATGCGCAAACACTCTTTTCCTCCCCTTTTATCCCAAGCGAAAGATGCCGTGTCCGTACACTCAAAAGCAACCCAAAATTCTTAAAGTTTTCAATTTCTCCAATTTACGGCATTTTTAGCAGGCGCGCTACCGCCTTCGGTGGCAGAAAACGAGTGAAAAGCATTAAAAAGCTGCCCTCTGTAACCAAGGAGCAGCTAAAAATGGCTTTTTCAAAAGCTTTCGAGAGAGAACTTTCATATTCTTCTCATAATTCAAGTGTAACACGGCTGAGCGCTATTAGGTCAAGCCTTTCGGCAATTCTCAAAGCACCGCCGCCAGGGGAATTGCTGTTAATTAAAATTTTAATTAACAACGGCGCTATACAACAGGTTTTAGCGGTAGGAGGTGCAGCATGAGTGCATCTTCTCCATTCAAGCCAGTAAATTTTACGACTCGTCCTGATGTTTTAGAATTTATCATCAAATACTTTGACAGCACTGGGTGTTACCAGTGTGCTAATCTTGGCGAGGCTGACTGCTACAGCATTTTTTACCTTGCAAAAGATGGAGGTAGCGAATGTGGATGGATATACGACAAAGAGGAATATATAGAGGTTGAGCTTGGAAACCTAGAGGAATTAGCAGCACTACTTCAAAAATTCGACCACAAGCTATACTGCTCGCTTTCTTCATTAAATAATCGCTTTCTTTCCATTTTTCATCTAAGCAATGGTGAGGTGGCAGCATGATTACCACTTCGCGAACACGTTTTAGATTTGCAGTTAATACCAGCGGGAAAGACAAAAATTGGGATTATAAGCTCTTAACCAATCGTTACCGCGATAAAGAAGGGACGCTAGAAGATGTACAGCGCCATGTCGCGAATGGTCACGCTCTACTTGTTGGGTTGTTGGGTGGTAAGTCGCGCAGTAAAGCCAATGTTATTGGTTCCGATGTACTTCTACTAGATATTGATAACTCCACACCGTTGTTAGATGCGGATGGCAACCCCGTAAAAGGAGAAGATGGGAAGATTATCCCAACATACAGCCACGAGTTGACGCTTGAAGATGCACTTGCTCACCCATTCATTCAAAAATATTGCTGCCTCATTTACACCACTCCGAGTCACAGACCTGACTGGCACAAGTTTAGGCTGATATTTTTATTGCCTGAATATTTGGAAGGTGGGGATACGGTAGAGGTGTGCATACGTTTTCTGATGCAGCACCTACCGCATGATCCAGCATGTAAAGACGCTGGACGTGTGTTTTATGGGAACTCTAAAGCTGAATTCCCACTGGTGCAACCTGGTGTTACTTTGCCGATGGAATGGGTGGAGGAAGCACGGGCGATCGCGCAGGAAGAAAGAATTCTTCATACTGAGCGCATTAAGCAATTTGAGGCACGTAAAGCAGAAATCCGGGCAAGGAATGATGCCGAAGGATGGGATAACGACAAGTTAATCCAACAGGCACTCAGCTTCATTCCACCGCGTAATCCTGGCTCAAACACCTATGATGAATCCCTCGCGGTGCTAATGGCACTGGTGGATTACTATGGACCAGCGGAAGCAGAAGCTGTTGCTGAGCAGTGGTCGCCTTCTGTCCGTGGGACGGATTGGAATGTAGGCAGGAAAATTAGGAGTTTTAAACGCGGTGGCACTGGTATTGGATCACTTTTCCATATTGCGAAACAATATGGCTTTAAATTTCCAGCGATTCAGAATTACACGGCAGTATCCACCCCGCAGGATATAGAAGCCGCTGAGGATTGGGAAGAAGGCTTAGACCGCTACTTAAATGCCAAGAAGTTAGAAGACTTTTTGGGCAAAACCCTAAAGCGGGTTAAAAAGTTTGTATCTCAAGCGCCCAAACATCTAGGTGTTAAGGGGTTTGCAGAGAAGGCACAGCCAAAATCTGATGATAACGGTGTTATCAGTTTTGCAAAGGGCGATCGCCAAAAGTTAATCACTGTGCTTGTGGAGCAGGCAGCAAGGGAAGGAAGAAAGCTAAGAATTCTCGATACCTCCGAAACCGGAGCAGGAAAATCTCACGAGTGGGGTGAGATTTCCAACGGGTTACTAGGGATTGACAAATTATTTTATTGTTCGCCGACGCACCGTAATCCCAGCACCTCAACTGTTGAGAAGAATTTTGCGGATCTACCAGTAAGGCACAACGGGCTGTTGGTAGATGAAAATAAACCACAAACCGCATTGGGTAACGCTCACGTGCGCTGGGCAAAAAAACAGATAGGCGAGCAATCAAATATCACCCCAAACTGCAAAAATGCCGAACAATTTCATATTTATTCAACCAAAGGCTACCACGAAAGTGTAAATTCAAGTGCTGGCATTAATCCAATTTGTAAAAAATGCAAATTTGCTCTTGGTTGTGCGGGGGTCAAAGATGAGGATGGTAATTACATTATGGAGCCAGTGGAGGGCTACACCTTCCGATTGGAGCGCCAAAAGGTATTAAAAGAATATGCTAAAATTCGCGCTTCTTTGGATTCTCTTCCAAGCATCACGACAATGCAGGAGCCAACCGAAGAAGGGCAACCAGGAATTAGAGCGGGGATTATTGTTGATGAATTTTACGCCCAATACAGATCCACAAACCTCACCCAAGTGAGTCTAGCTGAATTTGATAGTACTTGGGTTTTCCTCCAATCGCGCGAGGCTTTTATTCTGGAGCACTTGGCGCAAACGGAAGAATTAATCGAGTGGAAGCGGCAGCAACTCGAAAATGCAGCCAATGAGCAGGAGATTAAAAAACTGGAGCAAGAAATCACCGACCTCGCGCATAACTATCAAGCAGTTAAGGATCTGGTTGAGAAACTGCCTGGTGCTCTGGAAACAGTTAAGCCCATTATCTACTCCATTCGTGGGGTTTTGAGCGGGGAAGAAATTGATGTTACCCAAGAAACCTTCTACGGTTGGAACGAGTTGCAGCTGCGCGAGGTGATTGGTGAATTGCCAGAGGGACTGCAAGAAGCAGCAAAAGTACTAGCGGCAGTAAAACCCAGACTGGAAACGCTGCTGGATGGCATAGAAGCGGATAGCGTAAGCCAGGAGGGGATTCAAGGTAACTCCAAGGATAAGAAAGGTAGCTCCCCAGTTCTGAGGTACATTCGTGGTCAGTTCAACAAAGAAGCGAATCAACAGAAGCGCGATCGCATTAAAAACCTGCCAGCTAACTGCATTGTCCCCATTTTAAAAACACTGGCTGGCGAGCGCGGGTCCTTCCGAGTAAAACATGGGACTTTGGAAATCGTCACCGCAAATGACCGTCACAAAGAACAATTGCTTGCTGCTGACTTAGCCGTAGTACTAGATGCCACTCTCACGCCACAATCACTTGCCCAAAGCTTAGGGATTGACCCATCCGAGATTGTCGTCATCTGCGAAGAACGGAAATCTTACTCCAATTTAACCATCAAACATGTCCGGGGGTTGGGCAAACTAACGCGCAACCGCTCTAAGGAATTACAAGAAAGGTTGGACGCCCTGTTGACCCATTTGGAGGAGAAGCACTTAGGATTAGGAATAATTGACCACTTGGCAACTAAACGCGCTGGCGATGGTCACTGGTTCAACGATAGCCGTGGAACCAATGTTTACCAACACAAGGAAGCATTAATTACCATAGGTAGCCCTTATCAGGACATTGGTTCGTTAGCGATGGTCTACGCTACCACAACGGGTGACAAGAATACTACAAAAGGTAATCCCAAGTTTGACGCTTATGTCCAAGAGCTTAAGGAAGTAGAAGTTATCCAAGCTGGTGGACGACTACGCGCTCATCGTCGTCCGGACGAGCGACTGATCTGGTACATCGTTACCGACGAGGACATCAATTATCTAAAAGGTGCTTTTCCGGGTGCGACCTTTGAGGAGGTAAGCGCGTTCTCGATCACTCCTGATGCTGGCAGTGAAGGCGAGAGAACTTTGGGTACTGTTTTTGCTGCGATCGCCAAGCTCGCCCAAGAAGATGGTCGCGAAACTATCACCCAAGCCGAGGTAGCTCACACAGCGGGACTTGCCCAAAGCACAATCAGCAAAGCCATTAACCGCGATGAACTAGTAGCCAAGATTGGTGGTTGGCGCGGATTTAGAAAATTATTCCAAGCTCTATTAGATGCTCCTAGGGGTTGGAATAATTTATCTAAGAAATTGCAAGAAGAGTTCGGTGAGGATGCCTTGTTTGCGATTGAAACGTATCTACCTCTGGTTCTCCAAGATAATGACCAGAATGTGGAAAATCTTGCTAGTGAGTGCACTAATCTAGCTCAAACTGTTGGATGGGGGGCAATACAAGCGTTTTTGCACCTCATGCCAGTGGAAAGCAGAGTAAATATGCTTAGCTTCTTGGTTGGGCTGCTCAGTGATGATTGGCAGGAAGAATTTCTACACCTCATGCCAATCGCCTAACCCAATCCAGAAAATTATCGCCCAAATGTCAACTGGGCTAGTCGCTACATTGAAAGTTTTTTCTCTTTATT
>NZ_QMEB01000111.1 GCF_012912135.1 Brasilonema bromeliae SPC951
CTCTATGTCCACCTTACCAGAGTTTGTGGTTCAATTACCTGAAAATTGCTGTAAGATTACCAAAGCACAACTTCAGTTATAAAGTTATCTATACGGTAGTAGAATTGGGGATTCTTTTGCTACCAGTGCTACCAGCTTTGACAAACAGTCATCTTCGCTGTGCTCCTCTACTTGGGTTAATTGCGGTGATTCGCAGTTGCCAAATGTTCAACTTACAAGGTCGCTTAATTGTTGCCGCTCTAGTATACATATCATACGTCTACACAGAGTTTTTACGAATTAGTCGAACCCCTGTTTTCTTCAAAATGCCCTTGGGACATGGAAGAGCGTATATGGGACCACCAATGCCGCCACCTAACACAGTCAATTTTATACTGAATAATGCGATTACTTTTGCTTTGACGTTGACTTTTGTATTGCTACTGGTTAATGCTGTGCTGGCAGAACGCAGAAGTCGACAAGAACTAGCAGTTGCTCATGAGCAGCTACGCCAGTATGCCTTGCGAATTGAAAATCAGGCAACTTTACAAGAGCGCAACCGCATTGCCCGTGAAATTCATGACTCCCTAGGACATGCTCTCACTGCCCAGACAATTCAGCTAGAAAATGCTTTGCTATTATTACCTTCCAATGTTGATAAAGCCATAGAGTTTCTCCAACAAGTAAAACAGCTCGCTTACCAAGCATTGCAGGAAGTCTCTCGTTCTGTCGCAACACTGCGAGCCGATCCATTGCGCGGAAAATCTCTAGAAAATGCAATTCACAATCTTATCCGAGACTTTAGCAGCGCAACAACCCTCACACCAGAGTGCAAAATTAGCCTGACATCTCCTGTGACTTCTGAAGTGGGTACTGCTATCTATCGCATTTTACAAGAAGCACTGACCAACATATCCAAACATAGCGGAGCGACTCAGGTGAGTGTGCAGTTGCAGACGCAAGCTGGAAGGATAAACTTGCTTGTGGAAGACAACGGCAAAGGCTTTTATCCAGAACAAAACACCACAGGTTTTGGACTTCAAGGAATGCGAGAACGAGCAACTGCATTAGGAGGCAATTTTCATATTATCAGCAAACAAAAAGCAGGATGCCGAATTCAAGTAAGCATACCCATACTAGACTCTAGTATGATCAATTCTGAACCTGCAACAAAAAATCCAAAATCCAAAATCTTATGATTCGACTGTTGCTGGTAGACGACCAAGTTATTATTCGTCAAGGACTTAAGAACTTACTGGAATCAAAACCAGATTTACAGGTGGTTGGTGATGCTGAAAATGGTCAACTTGCCATTGAAGCATTGCAGAAACTTTATGGAACACCATCGCAACCAGATGTCGTGCTGATGGATGTTAGAATGCCTGTTATGGACGGCGTTGCTGCAACTCGGCTGATTTGTCAGGGATTTCCAGAAATACACATTCTGGTGCTGACGACATTTGATGATGATGAATATGTTTCACAAGCTATGCGCTATGGAGCAAAAGGTTATCTGTTGAAGCATACACCGCTTGAGGATTTGGCGATCGCCATTCGAGCCGTACATCAAGGCTACACCCATATGGGACCAGGACTGTTTGAAAAAGCCCTAAATGCCCCTGACATCTCTGAACCAGTACAGTCAGCCATCCCATCAGAACTAGCAGAACTGTCCCCTAGGGAAAAAGAGGTTCTGCGCCTCATTGCAATGGGGTTGAGTAACCGCGAGATTGCCCATACACTTTACATCTCAGAACGGACAGTCAGAAATCATGTCACGAGTATTTTGAGTCAGTTGCATTTGCGCGATCGCACTCAAGCAGCCCTCTTGGCGAGTACTTTTCTCCCACAGTTGGAAATTTGAGGAACGCTTAACAGGGAACAGGGAACGCTTAACAGGGAACAGGGAAAAATTACGTCTGCGATGGTAGAGTTTTAGGGATGTTTAGATAATAGTGCCATAAAATTCTTGCAGCGATCGCACGCCAAGGACGCCAGTTCTCTGCTATTGCTTCGAGTTGTTCGGGTGTTGGACGTACTGACAATTTTTTGAGTTTTTGTAGGGCGATTGCCAATGCTAAATCACCTTTGGGAAAAACATCAGGACGTTGCAGCGCCATCAGCAAGTAAATATCTACAGTCCAATCTCCAATACCTTTGATGCGCTTTAACTCAGTTCGGATAGTTGTTTCGTCCATTGTCTCTAGCTTGACAAGGTCAAGCTGACCGTTTATAATAACATTCGCTAAAGCACGACCATACACAGTCTTTTGCCGACTGAAGCCAATTGCCTTTAACTGAACATCATCAAGTGTGAGAAAATTTTCTGGCGTCAGCGTTACGACTATGGCACACAAGCGTTCATAGATAGCCTTTGCAGAAGCTAAAGAAACTTGTTGTTCTAAAATGATACGCACAAGCGTTGGGAAACCAGCTTTTCTTTCCCACATTGGTGGAGAACCCAGAGTTTCGAGAACGCGAGCAAAATCGCTGTCGCGACTGGCAAGTTCCATCAAACCACGGGCAAGAGTTTCTTGTGTGAGTGATTGTGAGATAAACATAAATACAGTCATATAAATTTGACTTTAAGGTACCTTAGAATAAGCGAGCGTTCCAAATTGCTTTTTAATTGTGGTTATACTGCGTCCATTCGTTGATAAACAGACAATACTGGATTTTGCCAAGCACTACCCGGAGTTAGACATTGGTGCACTAGAAACTTGTTTGGCTTTTCTACACACCACAGCTGATGTTTATCAAGCCTTAGACGTTCATTTTGCCCGATATGGTCTTTCAAAAGGGAAATTTACCCTGTTGATGCAGTTATTTCTGGCTGACGAGAAAGGATTCACACCTTCTGAATGTGCTGAACGAGGGGGTGTTACTAAAGCAACAATCACAGGACTCCTTGACGGACTTGAACGAGATGGATTACTCAAACGCTTCCCCGACTCAGAAGACAGGCGGATGCTTCGTTTGCAACTGACAGAACAGGGACGGGACTTGCTTTCTCAAATGCTTCCAGACCATTTTTGCCGCACCACCAACTTGATGGCAAATCTCACTGACAACGAAAAAAAGACACTCATCAAGCTTTTAAATAAAGTACGCGCTGGAACTTCAGCAATGCTTGACCCCTAAAACAAAAACTTGTCAATGGTTGTTACCTAGTGTAAGGTTTTAATTAGGAGGCTAACTATATGCCACCTAATCAAGTTTCCGAAAAACTTATATGAACAAGCTAAGCGTCAAGCAAAAAAACTGGTTGCTAACGTTTCATGTCGCCTTTGGAGGAATTTGGTTTGGTACTGCTTTATGCATGATCGCTATTGCTTTAAGCAACCGAAACACTCCCAGCGGTGATGAATTGTATGCTGTCAACGCAGTTATGAAGCTGCTGGATGACTTTGTGATTATCCCCTCTGCTACTTTGTCGCTGATAACCGGTGGATTACTTTGCTGGCTGACGATTTGGGGATTCTTCAAACACTATTGGGTTATCGTCAAGTGGATAGCAACCGTAACACTCATTGTTACTGGTACAATTTGGCTTGGTCCTTGGACAAATGCGATGACTGCAATTTCTGACGCAGAAAGGTTGCAAGCGCTGCAAAATCCGCTGTACGTATTTGACCAAAAGGCAGTACTTGTGGGTGCTATTATTCAAACCTCATGTCTTTTAGTCATTATTGGCATTTCAGTTCTCAAGCCTTGGGGAAGGCGAAATATTAAAAAGCAGGAGAAACAGCCAGTTGCTTCTAATAGCTAGCAGCTGGGCGTTTTGCCCTTTTGTTGTGCTTCTTGTGCAAGCAATTTTTGTTTACGCTCAATCCCCCAGTGATAGCCGCCAAGATTACCATCCGTTCGCAGAACACGGTGACATGGTACAATCAGCGCTATTGGATTAGCACCACAAGCACTACCTACAGCGCGGACTGCCTGAGGCTTACCAATTTCATGAGCAATATCAGCGTAGGTGCGCGTTTCACCATAAGGAATATTCTGCAAAGCCTGCCAGACTTGTTTTTGAAAAGCTGTCCCGCGTACATTAAGGGGTAAATCGATGTGGGCGATGTCTCCTTTGACAAAATCAAGGATTGTCTGTACCCAGTCTCGGTGTATGTCGTCATCACGTGCAATTTGCGCTTGATTGAATTCACTAAGAACAAGACGTTCTAGTTCATCTGCTTGATCACCTAATTTAACAGCGCAGATTCCTTTTTCTGTTGTTGCGACAAGCAGATATCCTAGAGAACATGGCACGACGCTATAGGTAATGTGGATTCCTTTACCATTACACCGATAAGTTTTGGGTGTCATACCAAGTTGCTTGGACGCTTTTTCATACAGTCGGCTACTCGATCCATATCCTGTGTCGTAAAGTGCATGAGCAATTTCGTCTCCTTGTTGAAGAAGCTGCTTGAGGCGTTCACTCCGAAGTGCATCTGCATATTCAAAAGGGGATACGCCCATTATTTGTTTGAAGACTCGTTGCAAGTAGCTAGGACTTATCCCAAAGTGAGAACTGAGTTCCGATAGAGTTGGGATACGATCAACTTGTTCTTGAATGTATCGACAGACTGCCAAAATTTTAGCTTTGGTCAAATTTGGCATTGTTTCATATTGCGGCTGACACCGCTTACAAGGTCGAAACCCTGCGATTTCAGCCTCTTGTGAGGATTTAAAAAAACAAACTTGGTTTTTATTCGGTCTTCGACTAGGACAAGTCGGTCGGCAGTAGATGCTTGTAGAACGAACACCGTAGAATAGTTTCCCATCAAAACTGGAGTCTTTGTTGAGAACTACTTGCCAAAAAGTTTCTTCTGTGCTTTGAATCTGTTGTAATTCCATTGATATCTCGTTTAAGATACATCGCTTATGATTAAAGGCTTTAATTGATACTAGATTAGGCGTATATACAAATCATGTTCTACCCGATTCTTGCGATCAATATTTCAGCTTCCATAGCAATCCGTCTAGGAGTTGTCAGAAAATTTCTCCCCGAACTAAGAAAGCTTCAGCAAAGTTGGGATTCATCTGCAGTGCTTGACTAAAATCTTCAATTGCTTGCTTCCTGTAAGCATTTGCCATGTTACTCCATTGTGTTACGGTAATGATGTACCGCAAACAGCGCATAATATGGTAAGCAGCTTAAAAGAACTCATAGAAGAATCAGAACTGGTACATGTAGATGACCCAGAAGAAAGATTTACCATTAGCGGCGTAAGTTGGGAAATTTATGAGGCGCTGTTAGCCAAACTGGAGGATAATTCCCATTACCGTGTTACCTACTTGGATGGGGTATTAGAAATTGTGTCGCCGTCAATTAGACATGAAAAAGTGAAAAAAAATCTGGCTATGTTGCTAGAGCATTATATGTACATAAAGCGCATTAACTGTATACCTATGGGAAGCACTACTTTTAGAAATAAAGCTAAAAAAGCTGGTGCTGAACCAGATGAGTGTTACTGCATAGGAGAAGAAAAAAGCATCCCAGATGTTGCTATAGAAGTAAATCTTACAAGCGGTAATCTTGATAAGTTAGAGACTTATCGGCGACTTGGTGTAAAAGAAGTTTGGATGTGGAAAACTAATGGACTCTATCTATACTATTTGCGAGAAGAAACTCCCAAGCAATTTATAGATACCTATGGGTACGAGCGCATTGATACAAGTGAACTTTTGCCAGAATTAGATATATCATTGCTCTCTCGATGCGCTTTAATTACAAATTCACTTGAGTGTATCGACGAATTTGAGCAAGGCTTAAAAAACAAGGATAATTCCACCGAACTACGTTAAAAACCTGACAAAGCAGAAAATTCCTCAAAAAGGTAAATAAAGCAACTATCTACCGAAGGAAAATCTGCTCAATCAGGCTTAACAAAGATATCTTGCGTTACTCACAAATGAAATTCATTTGCAGTTCATCTTAATACGTTGGCACCGAAGGGTCAATTTCCTTACTCCAAGCAAGAATACCACCTTTCACATTCGTGCCATCAACTCCTGCTTCCTTGAGAATGCCAAGGGCTTTGGCAGAACGCATACCTGATTTACAATGAGCAATCAGGCGATGACCATTGAGCAATTCTTTCACCTTAGTCACACCTTCGCCATTTTCAATTTCTGACAAAGGTATCAAAACAGAACCAGAAATTTGAGCAATTTCGTACTCATGTGGGTTGCGGACATCCAACAGCACAAAATCATTTGTGCCGTTATCCAGCAATTGCTTCAACTCTTGGACTGTTATTTCTGACATTTCCATCTGCTGTTTCTCCTCTTGTGCTTTGGCTTGTGGGATACCGCAGAATTGTTCGTAGTCTATCAGCTTTTCAATGACTGGACGAACTGGATTAGGACGCAGCTTTAATTCTCGGAACTTCATGTTCAACGCATCGTAAAGCAGCAGTCGCCCGCTCAAAGTGTTACCCTGTCCAATAATGATTTTGACAGTTTCCGTTGCCTGGAGAGTGCCAATAATACCGCACAGTACACCCAGCACACCACCTTCTGCACAAGAAGGAACCATTCCTGGTGGTGGTGGTTCGGGATAAAGGTCACGATAATTCGGTCCACCTTCGTAGTTAAAGACTGTCGCTTGTCCTTCAAAACGGAAAATGGAACCGTAGACATTGGGCTTGTTCAGCAACACGCAAGCATCGTTGACTAGATAACGAGTGGGGAAGTTATCGGTACCATCCACCACAATATCATAAGGTCTAATAATGTCGAGGGCATTTTCCGAAGTCAGGCGAGTTTCGTACAAGTCAACCTGACAATACGGATTAATCTCTAGAATGCGATTCTTTGCAGATTCAATCTTGGGTTTACCTACCCAAGATGTACCGTGAATAACTTGGCGTTGCAAGTTGGAAGTATCGACAACATCGAAATCAACAATACCGATGCGTCCAATACCCGCTGCAGCCAAATACAAAAGTAGAGGTGAACCCAGTCCACCCGTACCGATACACAGCACACTAGCAACTTTCAGACGTTTTTGTCCCTCCAACCCGACTTCTGGCAAAATCAGGTGGCGGGAGTAACGTTCGTAATCATCTTTCGTCAGCTGGATTTCATCCAGATTAGGATTGAGCATAGCACTTTGATGAGCAAGAGCGAACTGAACAATTCAAAATTGAAAATATGCCCTATGGGCACGCTACGCCTTTCTATACACAAGACAGTTTATTGATCCTATCCAAAAACGAGGTGTCTTGAGAAATTGTTAAATACTGTTAAATTTTGTTTTCAATTACTTCTTGCTGAAACTGGTGGTTATCATCTAAACACCAATTTTTGATATCACTCGCTTTGCCATTTTGTACGGAAACAATAATGTAAGAGTATTCCTGCCAAGCACACTGACGGTCAAATTCTGAGGGAATTGCTGGATGATCAGTATGGGAGTGATAAATACCTACAATATTTAGGTTACGCTCACGTGCTTCCCTTTGTGCTTGCAACATGACTTGGGGGGCGATCGCGTACCTTTGCTTCTTACTGTAATCTAATGTGTCATCTTTAGGGAAATCTGCGGCTGTTTCTGCATTCCAGGCATTTTCTGTTGACATCACTTCTACCACAGTTTTGCCTTCACTTGTCAGATTACCAAATATTATACCGCAACATTCTTCTGGGTAAGTGGTTTCGGCGTGGGTGTAGATGGTTTGTATGTGCTGTGGCAGGAGTTTGAGAATCATGAAAGATTTTTAACCGCAGATAGACGCTGATGAATTAAATGTATTGCCATTTTGTAGCTGTGATCAGAAATTCCTGACGAGCACTTGAAATTCTACCTTAAGAAATTTACATGTGGAACTCATCCTCATAATTAGGGTATTGAGTACCGAGTAGCTTGTCCCAAAACGTGAAGTACAATCCGTAGTGTACTGTGTACTTGCGATGATGTATCAAGTGATGCTTTGATCCTATGAACCACCTTCCAAGCCAGTGGTGGTGGGATGACGAGGGAAATACCTCAAATCCAAGATGGGTCAACACTGCCCATACTGTCATGGTCATGAGCACGGCAACCAAGGTGATTAAATGAAGGGGAACGGTGAAGATGACACCTACAAAAAAGAGTGCCTGTATGATTGCCTCCGGTAGGTCGAAAGCGAAGGAACTCCACGGTGTTGGTTCTCCCGAACGGTGATGCCCATGATGCATCCATTTGAAAATTAGAGGGTGATGAAACATCCGATGCATAAAGTAAAAGTACGTATCCTGAAGGATGAGCACCGCAACAAAACTAACTCCTAAATACCACAGTCCATACTTATGCAAGTCAGTGTAGAAGAGTGTTACTCCTATACCGTACTTTGATATGAGCGCTGCACAAAGAGCAAAAACGACTGCAGAGAGAACCGATAATTTGATATCCCTTTGAATGGAACCAGCCATCGGCGGTTTCAGACGCAAACTCCGTTTTGCGAGGAACTTCCCTAGAACTGAATAGAAGAGCAAGTATGCTCCCCCAGCTATGAGAAAGTATCGAGCAAGAATAACAGCGAACAAGACAAACCAATAGAACAAAAATGAGTGGTTCGTCAATTTAACGTTTCCTCCAAGCAGTCAGGATAATATAACTCCTCACACCGAAACTCTCACTCTTAAACTTGGCTAACTTTACTGTCGTAAATTTCACTCCTAACTTGTTCGAGTTCTGGTTCAACTACCGTGAGATGTTGCTCTAAAATCGCCAAATTACGGATATTGGACTTATAGAAAGCATCAAACAAATCACCCACCAATGGTACTGTACCAACGACTGCTTCCAAAGTAATGTTGAAAATCATTTGGGCTAAGTCTTTAGGTGGTATACCAAAGCGAGTAGCTAAAAAGATGATGTAAGCTGAAAATGTTGTACTGATTAAATCACCAGCACCTGGAACTAGACCAATAATTGGGTCTAGTCCGATGCGAAAATTGAAAAAAGGAACCCGTATAGACGTATCCATTAATACGCTGAGTTTGCGAATGCGATTGAGAGTAGCAAGGCGTTTGGCAGCGTCCATAATTTCCAAGATTTGCACTACTCTTAAATTGCATCAGTTTCGGTTACGAGTCTTGTACCCTGAGAAAGAACACTTATTACATCAGAAGTAGCTTTGCCTTAAGCTTGCTGTCTGACTTCCTCATTTTCTCAGTGCGCCTTACCTGCTCCCAGATACAGTTCGCCTACCTTGGGATCATTCAATAATTGCAAACCAGGACCTGAGATAGCATCGCGTCCAGATTCTAAGACGTAACCCCGTGAAGCCATTTCCAAAGCTTTACGGGCGTTTTGCTCTACGAGTACGATCGCTGTACCAGTCTGGTTAATTTGTTTAATTTGCTCAAACACCTGCGTTACCAGGATGGGAGACAAAGCTGCTGAAGGTTCATCTAAAAGCAATAAGCTGGGTTCTAACATCAAGGCTTTGCCCATTGCTAGCATTTGACGTTCGCCACCTGAGAGAGTACCAGCACGTTGTTGACGGCGATCGCCAAGCCTAGGAAACATCTGAAATATCTTATCTTTGAGCGGTTTGAGGGGAACATTGCGCACAAAAGCGCCCATTTCTAAATTTTCTTCTACATTCAGCGAAGGGAAGACATTGGCAATTTGCGGTACGTAGCACATTCCCTTCTCAACGATTTGATTCGACTTGAGTCCACCGATATTCTCGCCATTGAAGGTAATTGAGCCTGTGTGGGGAGTCAAAAGCCCAAAAATAGCTTTTGCTAACGTTGATTTTCCAGCACCATTGGGACCAATGACTGTTACCAATTCTCCCCGTTCCACTCGAAAATTGACACCTTGTAGGATGTCCACATCCTTGATGTACCCAGCGTGGACATTTTTCACTTCTAGGAGGGCAGACGAATCAGTTAGCGAATCAGACATAATGTTCTATATTAGAAATACAAAATATAGTTACTTTAAAATACAGTTATTTGGCTTAATTTGAAACGATCCAACTATATCCCAACACAAACACAGCGCCAATAAAATGACATAGTTGACACTCTCCGCCCTATAAGGGCGAAGATTCTTCGCTCTTTGACCCAACTTGCTCGGACAGGATTGCTCCAATCGGAGTAGAGGTCGAATCTCCCGAAGCGTTCGGATCTAAGATCCAAGTTCCCACATGCCCTGTGGTACTTAAGGCTCGACTTAGAATATTCAATGCGGCATTATAATCGCGGTCTAACACAAACCCACATTGACAAACATGAGTTCTCATGGACAAAGACTTTTTGATCATCGTGCCACAATTAGAGCATTCCTGAGAAGTTAATCGCGGATTAACGGCAACCGTAACCTTTCCGAACTTAATCCCAAAATACTCTAACCATCTTCTAAATTGATACCAACCAGCATCATTAATAGATTTAGCGAGACAGCGATTTTTTACTAGATTCCTAATTCTCAAATCTTCGTAGGCGACCAAATCGTTAGATTGGATTACGCAACGTGCCAGTCTCTTGGCATGTTCTTCACGTTGTCTACTTATTTTGAGATGTACTCGTCCTAAGCTATTAATGGCGCGCTTACGGTTAGCGGAGCCAATATTTTTCCGAGAAACCCGACGTTGACGAAATTTCAACCGTTTCTCACCTGTTCGATAAAATTTAGGATTAGGTTCGGTTTGCCCATTGCTATCGGTGTAGAACTCTTTGAGTCCAACATCCAATCCGATAGTTTTTCCGGTAGGCTGTGTGTCTATTTTGCTTTCAGTTCTAATTAAAAACTGAACATAATAGCCATCGGCTTTTTTGACCAACCTAACTCGTTTTATCTGATCTAACTGATAGAAGTTTAAATCCCACGTTCCTTTCAGTTTTAGCTTGCCAATAGCTTTTTTATCGGTAAATGTGATTTGCTTCCTGGTTTCAGAAAGCGACCATCCCGATGTTTTGTATTCTACTGAGCGACAGTTCTTTTTGAACTGAGGATAGCCTTTTTTACCTGGAATCGACTTTTTGCAGTTGTCGTAGAATCGAGCAATTGAACTATAAGCTCTTTCTACTGCTGCTTGGCAAGCATGCGAGTTTAAGTCTTTGACAAAGGAGTACTCTGCTCGAAGTGCTGTGTTATGACGATAAAGTTCTTTCTGTCCTACACCGCGATTATCCATCCAAAAACGGAGACACTTATTGCGGACAAATTGAGCCGTTTTTATTGCCGAATCTATAGCACTATATTGAGTTGTCCTTCCCTTAGCCTTAAACTCTAAAACTATCATTTGACGTGGACAAACCCTACGTCAAACATCCTAGCACGCAAAATAAAAAGTCGCCCTAAAAGGGCGAGGCTTGTACCCATCTTTTTCGGTCAAAAACCTATGTCCTAACATGAGTCTAAAAGATTATTAAATTTTGAAGTTAAGCAGCTTTCGTTTTCTTTCTACGGTTAGCAAAAAAGTAGATTCCGAGTAAAGATATAGCAGCTAAAGTAGTTGGTTCTGGAACCTGAAGAGGTTTGTCAGAAACTGTAATTTGACCACTTGCTACCTCACCATTATCACCAGCTTCTCCAATGTATAAATACAGTGGAGTGGTATTTGAAATGGGATTTTTGAGGTTAAACACAACTTTTCCACCATCACCTAAGCTTACCAAGCCGAAAGCATTGGCATCAGCACTGGCGTTGGCATCAAAGTTTTGTAATGTTGCAACTGAATTATCAATGTTACCACCCGTTGTGCCAAATAAACCTGTTGGTTCAGCAGAAGAGCGCTGGATTCCTGGGGTGAATAAAGTTCCGGAGGGAGTAAAATCGAAGACATCTAACCCTGGTAAGTTTTTGGCGTCTGTTGCATTGTTAACCAAGACGTTGCTAATCTTGATTGCATCTAAATCAAAGCCGCTAAATTTCCCAGGTTGACCACCTTGTGCGCTGTTGCTATCAGCAATAGCAATGGAATTGATATCAAAGCCAAGATTAGAGAGATCTGCACGGTAAACACCAGTCAAACCAGGGTTACCACCTGTTAAGCCTTCTAACTTTGTAAAATCAACATTCAGTGTTCCTGCTATAGCACTCGAAACTGATGCTAGGGTGATTACCCCAGTAGCCAAACTTAACCTCAACAAATTGCTAATCAGAGCTACACTCATGAGTTGTCTTACGTAGGATTACTATACTCACCTATACACAAGTGCACTAGCAATTTCCGAACAATAAATTTTTACTGTTACTTTTTGAAATCTTTATCTAGTACTACCAGTGTAAAAACAGGCGGTATCATATATGTATGTAATAGATAATACTGCCTGCTTAAAAAGAATGTGATCGTTGATACTACGGTTTTTTTTGTAAATCTGGTCGCTCTTCTGGGACAATCGCCCCTTCTACTGGACAAACTTGCAGACATATACCACAATCAATACAGGTGGCGAAGTCAATCCAGTACCAATCAGTTCCCTTGACGTTTTTGCCAGGACCATCATGAATGCAAGCTACTGGACAAGCGTCTACGCAATCAGCGACGCCTTCACAGACATTAGTCACAATTGTGTGCGGCATAGTTCCCCTCTAGTTGGATCAAAATTGCTATGTTTAGCCAGCTCTATATAGCCTAGCAATAATACTGAATTACTAGTCCAGCAGTCATTTGTCCTTGGTTTTTTACTTGACTAATGACTCAATCGTCCTTGCACCATCAGCTTTAATCCAAGCAATTTGGCTGATAGTGCGATCGCGCGCATATTGTCGAATCTCATCAGCATCTCGTCCTCCCAAATCCATTTCTACCCGTACCAAGTGAGTCGAGTCTCGAAGTTTTGTTGCGTAGGCAAAGGCGGCGGTGTAGGCATCCGGTGTTTCTGGTACAATCAGCCAATTGCTAGCTAAGGTAGTTTGTGGTAACCGCCGAGCCGACAAGAGAATTTGTTGTAAGTCTTCCAAGAAGAGTGCAAAACCTATTCCTGGTATACTTTCTCCTTTAGGATGATAGAGCTTTAAAAGCTGGTCATAACGACCACCTCGCCCTACAACTCGCGTCTGTCCATCGGTATTACTGACCACTTCAAAGACAATACCTGTGTAGTAGTCAAAGGTTTGTACTAAACTCAGGTCGAGGATGATTTCTATCTCTCTTGCGTTGATGTGCGTTGTACTCAAATTGACTGAACGCTCAAGTAATTCTACTAATGTTTTCAGGTGATCTACGATCGCTTGTAGACTCTGGTCTAAACCTAGACTGCTGAGTTTTTGGAGGACATCCGCAGGCTTTCCGCGCAAATCAAGCATGATTCTAGCGCGTTCTCGTAGTTCATCACTTAACGGTAAAGTGTCTATGGTTATGCGGTCAAGGTGGGCGATCGCACTCCGGACTTTTTCTTGTAGATGAGGGGGAAAAGCTTTTATGAGCGATCGCGTGATTTGAGCCTCACCTAAAATCAAATACCAATGGTTCAAACCCAAAGCCTGTAAAGAATCTGCCATCAACAGCAGAATTTCTGCATCGGCTAAGCCACCACCACTGCCCAACAACTCCACCCCAGCTTGATAAAATTCTTGCTGACGGTTATGCTTCAACTCGCCTGTCCGTTGGAAAACATTAGCATTGTAATACAGACGTTGTGGATAATTCACATCCGCCATGCGCGTTACAGCCGTGCGAGCAATAGAAGCTGTCAGTTCTGGACGTAAGCCCAAATCTTCATCATTACCATTTTGCAGTTGAATCACCGCAGAGCGATCAATAGCTCCCCCCGCCATCAGCGTATCCATACGCTCAAGCGTTGAGGTGATAATTCTGTGATATCCCCAACGATGAAACACTTGCTGTAGCCTGTCTTCTATCCAGCGTTTTTGAGCCACATATTCGGGTAATAAATCCCTCGCTCCCACTGGAGATTGATACACCATTATTTTTTCTTCCCACCAAACAAACCACCAAACAAACCGCCACCCCCAGATTTACCTGGTTGCTGACTCCCCGTATGAGACGAAGCTGTACGCTTCGCACCACTAGGTTTTTGCCCCGTCATCTGTTCAATTTTAAGTCTCCCCGCCAACGCTATTTCGTCTTTGGGGTCTAATTGCAGGGCGCGGTTAAAGTGAACTTTTGCACTCGTGGTAAGATTTTGCTTCAAATAGACCACTCCGATCAAGCTATGGCAACGACTATTATTTGGCTCTAGTTTCAGACCATCTTGTAATTCTACCCTTGCTTGTGTCAATTGATTTTGTGATATCAAATCTTGAGCGCGACGGATGTATTGCAGGACAACAGAGTCTTTCTTTTGTCGTGGAGAAATTACACCGGCTTGCTTAACTGCTGCTGCATTCGTTGGAATTTCTGCTGGTGATGCTGCTGCAAATATTTTGCCAGCACTCCGCATTATGTATATCAAATTCAACTCGCTGGCTAAGGCTATCGTGTCTTGTACCTTCTCTAAAGAGTCATATTGAGTTTCTGCGATTTGGGCGAGTCCACTTTTATAGACATGCTCAAAATGAGCCGCACTAGCTAACTGCTGAGTCACATCGCTCTTGAGTTCCACCGAAGCTGACTGTTGCACCAAACGCTTACCCATTTGCGACAAAATTAAAATATGTTCCATTCTCTGTTTCTCATGAGAGAGTGTTTCATAAGCCGGATTCACCAGCTTAGACAACAATTCATTAGCGAGTTCTTTATCAGCATCGGTTTCATCCTTACAGCTATCAGGATGCAAGCGGCGGGCGATTTTGAGATAGCGTTTGCGAATTTCTTTGACATCAGCATCAATTGGCACACACAAAACCGCGTGATAATCTATAAAGTCATATTTAAACAATCCGCGATTGAACTTGAAAGACATATAACGGTATTGCACCATAATCCCGTGGATTTTTCTCGTTTACTGTACTGGTTTTATGTTTTTTTTATAACATTTATTACTCAGTAAACAGTGAACAAAATGGTAACTGGTAACTGATAACTGTTAACTGTTAACCAACCCATGAAGACAGTGGCGGAACTTGTTGTAGTTCTTGACTCAGGCTATCGTGAATAAAACCATTGGTAGCAAGAATTCTACCAGACCAGATATCTAAGGGACTTCCATCGTATGCAGTCACCTTTCCGCCAGCTTCTCGTAGTAAAATGATACCAGCAGTAATATCCCAAGGAGAAAGACCTCTTTCCCAGTAACCATCCAAACGACCACAGGCGACATGAGCCAAATCTAGGGATGCTGAACCACTACGCCGAACTCCTTGAGTGAGATGAGTCAAGTGACAAAATTCCGCATAGTTGTTGTCAGATGTTTCACGACGGTCATAGGCAAATCCCGTAACCAAAAGGCTTTTACCAAGTTCAGAAGTTTCTGAAACCTTTATCGGGCGACGGTTACGCGTTGCTCCCAAACCTTGAGCCGCCCGGAATAGCTCATCATGGAAAGGGTCATAAATAACACCGACTTGCGGGACACCCTGAATCAACAGCCCAATCGAAACAGCAAAAAAGGGATATTGGTGAGCGAAGTTCGTTGTTCCATCCAGAGGATCAATCGCCCACAGATGTTGACTATCTTGATTTCCTAGTTTCCCAGATTCCTCAGCCAAGATAGAATGGTCAGGAAAGTGACGACGCAAAACATCTAAAATCACCGCTTCCGAAGCTTTATCAGCAGCCGTTACCAAATCACCGGGGCGTCCTTTTTCAATAATCGCGTCTTCTACCTTACCCAAATAACCTTGCAACACCGCGCCAGCAGCGAGGGCTGCTTCTGTAGCAATATCCAAAAAGATTTGCAGATTACTCATGACTCGTTAATAATTCGTAATATTAGCGTATTACGAATTATGCATTAAGCATAGACGTGAAGTTTACCCTTATCCGCCTCCAGCACCTTTCCCCTTAGAAAGGCTACCGTGTATACACCGGATCGCTCGAAACCTCACCCTCGCTTTTAGCTGCGCTAAAATCTTTCCCTCTCCTTAGCAAGGAGAGGGATGCCCGATAGGGCAGGGTGAGGTTCCTGGTTCCCAGAGGCAGAGCCTCACACCAAATGCATTCCCAGCCTGAGGCTGGGAACGAGCGAGGACAGACGCGGAGTTTACTCCTATCCGCCTGCGGCACTTTTCCCCTTAGAAAGGGGAAAGGGAGGAGAATTTCCGGAATAGTCTACTGTTTAGTTGATATCTACATACAGTAGAATTGTCGCAAGTGTATATATTATTCATAATAAAAGCTGTATTATGGCAGATACCTCAAACGTTAAACTAAGCATTACATTATTCTTCAATCGGCAAAAGGATGATTTGGTGTTGGTGTATTTTTCTGGTCATGGTATTAAAAAGGAAGTAGAACGGTGCATCCGAAATGGTCAGGTTTGACCTGTAGGACGCCGGATTCTCAAACATCGCCAGAGTGAACTGAGTTTATCACCAGATGAGGCAAAAGAAATTGAGAACGAAGTGCTTGAACCTTTCCGTAAGCACCAGCAAAATCTATAAGAATATAAAGAAGCACTAGCGACTATTGCAAGTGTGAAAGAATAACAAAAGGAACTTGTAAATGACCAACCAACCGCAATTTGATGTTTTCCTAGCTCACAATACTAAGGATAAGCCAAAAGTTAGAATAATTGCCAATAAACTCAAGCGGTTTGGTCTCAAGCCGTGGTTAGACGAAGAGCAAATTGCACCAGGACGACCATTTCAGGATGTCATCCAAAAAGCGATTCAAAATGTTAAATCCGCTGCTATCTTCATTGGATCTACAGGATTAGGAAAGTGGCAGTTCTTGGAACTGCGATCGCTTCTCGACCAACTTGTGGAAGCAGATATCCCTGTCATTCCCGTCTTGCTACCAGGAGTGGAAGAAATTCCCAGCAATTTGCATTTTCTCAAGCAATTCAATTGGGTAAAGTTTACCAATGGGATAGACGATACTCAAGCCTTAAACTACTTAAAGTGGGGTATTACCCAAGAAAAGCCCATAACAGAATTTCAAGCCGATGGCGACAGTGATGAGTATGATATACTAGATGATTACGATATAATTGCGAATAACGGCAATATAATTGCGAATAAAGATCTGAAAGATGAATACGATCCCAATAAAGATATACTAGATGATTACGATATAATTCCGAATGATTAATTGGAATAAATATACTATGAATTCATTGGGGTGCAACCGATTCACATTGTGTGGGTGCAACCACACCGTTTTTTGATATGTGTTGGGTGCAACCACACTGCACACCGTTAGCACAAAATCAAATCGGAGAAAAAATTCTCTTCTCTCGCATCGAGACTTGTAAACTGTAACATCTAAGCGTTTCAGAATATTGTAAATATTTATTGCAGCTTGCTTTCGCACGCTACAATCAACATTTCCAGATTTCAATACCTGGCACCGAGGGGAAATATCCATTTGCGTGGATAAATTTTTCTGCTACTTCATGCACCTCTGTACACTCGGTGATTGTTTGCTTATCCCAGGGTAAACTCATTTATCCTGGCGACTTTTTCTGATTTCCTTTACTCTTCATTGATGGCAAAAAGCGACTACCCCAATGGTTTCTTTTTTCTGGCTTTGCTTGTGGTCGATATTTTTTGCAAAATCCTCGATATTTAGCAGCGCATTCCTCTAAGTTTCTCCCTAATTGCAAAAATGCAGGATGCCACTTACTCCTCAAATGTTTGGTGGATGTTCCTCCATCTTCACCCACATCTTACGCACACGAGTTAATTGTGGACGGTTCATTTTTAGAGCCAAAATTGTTGCTCGACCAACAGGCGTAAGTCCTATAATTTCTGTACCATCCTCACTCCAAGTAAAATGTTCTGTCCACAATTGTTGCTGTGGATGAAACAAAGGGACTTCCTGTTGAGTGATTGTGTCAATTGCTGTTTGACGGGATGCTTTATAGCGATTACAAGATGGACAAGACAAGCAGAGATTTTCAAAGATAGTTTCCCCTTCAGCGGATCGAGGAATGATATGCTCGAATTCAAAAGTACTAACGGTTAAGGATTCAGCAGTACGGCAGTAAGCACAACAATCTGCAAAATGATTACGAATGCGTCGTTGTAACTCAACAGGAATATAAACGCTCACGCTACTCCTGATGTCCCTTCAAGCTTATTCAAAGTGTACCTTGCTCTGGTCTTAAGAATATTTAGTTGGTCAACCTGTTCCAACAAACGCTCTAAAGTAATTGTTTCATCAGCCGAAAGTTGATTCTCTGCATTTCTAGCTAGCAAATCGTCCAATTGAACTTGGGCTTTTGGAGATAACATACTTTCTGCCAAGGCTTGCAGTTCATCCAGACTCAAGCCAGTTAATATTTCAGCATCAGATGTTAATGCGTTGGTTAACTGATGATAGGTTTCCAAATTTAAGAGTACACCAACTCGCTCTCCTTGTTGGTTGGTAACGTACTGAACTGATTCAGACATTGGTGGTTTTGGAATATATTTGGATTTATCGTAACCTAAAAGCAACGTTTGCTTAAATCAGTGAACAGTTAACTCTGAACAGTGAACTCTGAACTCTGAACAGTGAAACTGATAACTGATAACTGATAACTGATAACTGATAACTGAAATATCAAGTTTGTCTAATTACTCACAATAAAAAGACCTCACCCCGCCCTATGCCTAACGGCACGCTACGCTATCGGGCACCCCTCTCCT
>NZ_QMEB01000112.1 GCF_012912135.1 Brasilonema bromeliae SPC951
GTCCTAATCTAAATACTTTTTAGCTAATTTTTTGAAAAAATACACTTTCTATAAATGAAAAAGGGTACAGGTTACAAGTTGTGGATGATAACGAGATTCTATTCTCTCACCCCCTACAATCTATCCCCCATTCCCTTTTTATACATTGATGTACCGTGCTGTAACCTGTTTCCTGTTCCCTTAAACAGTGGGTGTCAAAGATTGCACTTTTGGTTCAGATTGCCAATCTAATGGGTTCCAAACACGGTCTTCCAAAGCCATCTGCTCGATTAAGCTTGCTAGTCTTAAAGCTTTGAGTGCTTGTTCACCACCAACTGAAGGTTGGTTACCTCCACGCACGCAGTTGACAAAATGCTCCAACTCTGCACCTAGTTTATCAGTATTACTTGTAGAAACTCTTTCAATCACGCCATCCTGTCTATATAATGCTGCTTGTCGATAGTCGTTGGTGTGTCGGTGAACCAAAATTTCATTTCTGAGAAAATCTGCTTCAGTAAAGGAATTTTTACAATGGGCAACAATACGACGAATTTTGCAGTGAGTCACTTTACTGGCAGTGACAGTAGCAACAATACCATTGGCAAATCCTAATGTCGCAGTTACGTAATCTAAATAACCAGAGTCTAATGTACGATTACCACTAGCTGTTAACTTCACTACAGGAGCTGCGGCTAATTCCAAAAGCAGGTCAATGTCATGAATCATTAAATCCAAAACAACTGAGACATCGTTTGCCCGACTTGAATATGGACTTGTACGATGTGCCTCTAGCGCTAGCACTTCCTCAGTTTTCAACACCTTGCTCAATTCTTGAAATGCTGGGCTGAAGCGCTCTATATGACCGACTTGTAGAATACATTGAGAATCGGCGGCAGCATTTACTAATGATTCTGCTTCAGATATACTTGCTGCGATTGGCTTTTCAATCAGAACATGAATTCCCGCCAAAAGACAGTTGATTCCAACGGCGTAATGCAAACGCGTGGGTACGGCAACACAAACTGCCTGTACATGAGGCAGCAGGTCGCAATAATCTTCAAAAAAGCGCACCTTGTATTTGCTGGCGGTTTCTAATCCTCGTTCAACATTAATATCTGCTACACCAACCAGTTCAACGTCCTTCATTGAACTCAGTACTCGAACGTGATGCTGTCCCATATTACCCACGCCGATCACGCCTATGCGGATCGGTCGTGGATGGTTGCGCTGTAGTTGACCATTTTGTTCTCCCACTGACATACTTCTATTCTGCACTGTTATTCTCTCCTCAACCACCACATTTAGAGACGTTGTAGTCATTGGATTTGATACTCAACTGCCAATGGCTATGCGTCTAAAACCATCCAGATGGTAACATAGAGGTTCTATTTATGAAGAATTTCAAAGTTTATTGTGAGTTCCCGCCATATGACTCGGTTTTATAAGAAGTGTTTAAATTGATGCTTTTTTTGCACTTTACGAAAATTATAATGAGCTTTTTATTAGCTTTAGAAACTAACTAAGACGTTAGTCAAGTGCTCTTTGTTTCACAAAAAAAATGATTACCGAAAACGAAATCTACAATAACGTGGGAGCGTGGTAGCCCCGTATTTTAAAATCGAAGCGAATAATGTGAACATGGGCGGTTTTTACTACCGTTAAGTCTTTGTGTGATAATTAGTTGTAGGGCTGGTTTCATTTGTTACGTGTTAGACCATTTCAGGAAATGCCTGATACAAATGATTTTCTACAATTATTTCCCCTTGCTCCCAACTCCATTGCTGTTCATTTGTATCAACCTTAAAGTAAAACGGTATTATACCTCAACCCAGATCTCAAGGTACTGGGTTTCGACACCTGCCGCAAGTTGATTATGAAAGCTGTCATTTTATTGTCTGGTGGTTTAGACTCTTCCACGGTTTTATACCAAGCGATCGCCGATGGTTATAACTGCCATACCATTTCCTTTGATTACCAACAGCGACATCGACGAGAGTTAGACTCAGCTTTGGCAATTGCTCAAAAAGCTGGCGTGGTAGACCAGCAAGTGGTAAAGTTTGATTTAAGACAATGGGGCGGCTCGGCTCTTACAGATGATGCGATAGAATTACCCCAGAAACGTGACTTGGAGGAAATGTCTCAAAGTATCCCTGTCACTTATGTTCCAGCTCGCAATACCATCTTTTTAAGTTTTGCCCTTGCTTATGCCGAAACAATTTCTGCTCAGTGTGTTTACATAGGTGTTAATGCCCTAGATTATTCTGGATATCCTGATTGTCGTCCTGACTACATCCAAGCAATGCAGGAAGTGTTTCGTTTAGGAACAAAACAAGGACGCGAAGGGCAAAGCATTTCCATCAAGACACCCTTAATTCAGCTAAAAAAAACTGAAATTATCCAACTTGGCAATAAATTGGGTGTTCCTTGGGAACTCACATGGTCTTGCTATCTAGGAGGCGATGTTGCTTGTGGTGTCTGTGATTCTTGCCGTTTGCGTCTTGCAGCTTTTGGGGAACTGGGATTGAAAGACCCATTGGCTTATGCGAACTAGGGAGATGAGGAAGCCACAGAGGAAGAGACAATTTCCTTCTTTGTGTTCTTCCCTCTTCACTCCTACTCCTCCAACCGTCGCACCTGAATCTGATGTAAGCGTGGTCCAGTGACTGAGACGACGGTAAATTCTAGATTTTCATAGCGAAAGGTTTCGCTAAGGGTAGGAACTTTGTCTAACTGGTAAAGTAAAAAGCCTCCTAAAGTTTGGTATTCTTTTCTCAAGGGCAAATCGAGATGCAAAATCTCATTCAGGTCTTCCAGGTTTATTTGAGCCTGGACAAGAAAAGTTTGCTCGTCTGAAATCTTGATGAGCAAATCATTAGTGGTGTCTGGTTCGCCGGGATAACCGATAATTTGAGCAATGATGTCTTGGATAGTGACCAATCCTACAGTCGCACCAAATTCATCTACCACCATCACCATAGTTGGTTCCTCTCGCTGCATAGTTGGCAAGAGTTCCTTTAAGGGAGTATGTTCTGGCACAAATCTTGCAGGGCGCATCCAGGGCTGAATTTGTGTTTCTAAAGTCAGCTTTCCCACAGCTAAGGGTTTTGCCAAGTCTTTAAAGTAAACTATGCCGCGAATTTCATCCAAAGATTCTCCAATAATAGGGTAGCAAGAATGACCTGTAGCTATCATTTCCTGGAGAAGAGTCCCGAAGGTAGCGATTTTTGGCAAAGCGATAACACTCGTACGAGGAATCATGACTGCTTGTACTGTCTCGTCCCCAAATTCAAAGACGTTTTTGAGTAATTGTCGTTCTTGTGGTTGCAATCCAGTAGATTCGCGTTCTGTGGAAATAATGAGTTGTAATTCTTCAGGTGTAACAGGCGGCTTCCAACTTTGACCCGTGTATTCAATACCAAAAAATCGCAATAGCCAGCGAGTTGATTGGTTAAGAATCCAGATAAAAGGGCTGAAAAACCTGACAGTTGCTCTGATCGAAGGTCCCAAAAATTTTGCTAGTTGTTCTGAATAGAGTATGGATACTGATTTGGGACACAGTTCTCCTAAAACTATTTGCAAATAAGCTATGAAAAAAAAGGCAATTGGAATTGATAGAGAATGAGCTACGACTATACTCATTCCTATAGGTAGAGGTAAAGATAGTAAGCATGATTTTACTAGCACAACGATGGTGCTTTCCCCAATCCAGCCTAGTGCCAAACTAGAGAGAGTAATACCTAATTGAGTTGTCGATAGCAATCGATCCATACTGTGTTGCAAAACTTCAACGGCGATCGCCTGAATATCGCCAGCCTCCACCAGTTGATGGATGCGCGATCGGCGCACTGTCACCATAGAAAATTCTGCTGTTACAAAAAAGGCATTGATAGCAATCAGCACTAGCACTGATAACAATCGCAGCCCAACATCTGTCCAACTTAAGCCAAAAGAAGCACTCACCTTCGTTGCCGTATAATACTGATGCCCCATGAATATTTTATTGGTGGTTAGTTGTGCTACTAACCACTAACACCTATCTTTCTACGGGAATATTTGGTACTTCTAGCCGCAGTCTTTGAGCAGGATAATCTGTCAGAGCGAGTGAAATACGCTTGACATTATCAAGTAAAGGTGTAGGAATGCTCACTGTACCAGAAACAGGAGATCCATTTACCGGTAATTCAGAAGGTAAACCCTCTGTACTCGCACTTAAGGTTCGTCCTTTATCATCAGATACATCCAAAAAACTATATAGGAAGCGTACAGAATCTTTGCCTTTGTTCTGCATTTGTACTTTTAGAAGCAAAGCACCACCAGAAAAGCGAGCAGATTGTACGGAAAGGCTAACACCTTCGCTTTGGGCGTTAATGGGAAATCCTTCCTGAGGCTTTTCTTGTTCAGCTGCGGGCGTTGATTTTTCCTCTTTCTTGGCCTTGCTGGTATTTACCTGCTCATCATCATCATCTTTTTTTCTAGATTTGGCAGCTTTAGTTTTGCCCTCAATTCGCGATTTGACAATTTTCAGGATTTGATCCTCCTTGAGAAAAGCAACCCCTGCGTGTTGCTCCTTAGCTGATTTAGCGCTGGTGTATTTGCTGGTAGGACGAGCATCTGGTGCTGTAACACCTTTGAGTGCTGCACTTCCTAAAGTAAATCCCCAAAATGCACTTACAGAGCCAGCCCCCAACATCAGAACTAGCAAAATCAAAGTCAGAAGTACCGTAGAATTTAGTTTCATTGCCGACAAGTCATTGCAAAAGAATGCTGGTCTATTTAAAAGTATCGAAGTTATTTACTTCAATCACTAGAGGAGCTTAATCAATATTAGTCTCCACTACTGCCACGTCAAAGTATATGGTATGAAAATCTGGTATGTCATATTAACATTGTCAAATTCTATTGACTTGTGCTATAATCTAAACTCGACCAGGGTTGGCCGAGCGGTTGAGGCAGCGAACTCATAATTCGCGCTAGGCAGGTTCAACTCCTGCACCCTGGATTTAAAAATGGTGAGAAAAAACTCTTTGGATTTCCCGTAAGAGAAAAATTACTCAGGACTGAGCACTTATTGGTACGATGTCTCAGAAGTATATTTTTCTCATTATGAGTGGAACGCAGTGGAGCGTATTGTGATGACATATCAAGCCGAAATTCATGCCCAACCGAATATCAGCGCAACTACTACTGATTTAGTAACCGTTAGCCAATACTTACTCGATTTACTTTGTCAACTAGCATATAAAGAAGGTGATTTTGTCCTCTCCTCAGGACAGCGGAGTTCTTACTATATCAACGGCAAGCAGGTAACACTTCACCCCCAAGGCGCTTTGGCAATTGGTCGTATTCTTCTATCTATGCTGCCATTAGAGACTCAAGCAGTTGCTGGTTTAACATTAGGGGCTGATCCTATTGTCAGCGCCGTAAGTGTGGTTTCTGCCTATGAAAACCGACCGATACCAGCATTAATTATTCGTAAGGAAGCCAAGGGACATGGAACAAGGGCATATATTGAAGGTCCCAGCTTGCCAGAAAGTGCAAAAGTGGTAGTTTTGGAAGATGTGGTTACGACTGGACAATCTGCGATGAAAGCCGTTGAGCGACTTAGAGAGGCAGGTTATACCGTGAATCAAGTGATTTCACTAGTAGATCGTCAGCAAGGAGGAGCCGAATTCTACCAGCAAGCAGGGTTGGAGTTTGAGGCAGTGTATACGATAAAGGAAATTCAAGAGCGATATCGGCAACTTGCGAATCAATGACTAAGGAGGAGAAATAAACTCAATTGTGTAAAGAAATATTAAGGGAAAAATGGTAGGCGATAAGCCTCTGGCTTGACGCACTAGGGGTTGGGCAAACCCAACCCAAGTACTGCTCACAATTGAATCAAATTGAGTGAGACCAACAAAGAAACCTAACGTTTTTTCTTTGTTGGCTGCTTCCCAAAGCCCTGTGCTGTTTTCTCTGCTTGCTTAGAGGAATATTCAGTTTGAGTATCAGCAGTACTGTCAAGTACAACGTACTTGCTATTTGTTTTTCTAACTTTAGCATCTTCGTCGTTGTAAAAGAACGAGAGAAGGGCAAAGCGCCGACCACTAGTGACAGGAGTGGCTTCATGAAGCAGAGAGCAAGAAAAAATTAACGCTTCTCCTGTGTTTGGACAATAAAGCTGGGATCCGTACTCTGGAAAACGTAAGTAGCCACCTTCATAAGAGCCAGTGTTGAGATTCAGTGACATGGCAAACCTTCGGTGAGCTGTACCTTTGGTTGTGTTATCGCGGTGGCGATTAAAGAAGCCTTGGTCAGTTGCTTCGTAGCAAGCGACTAGGTGGCGTTCAAAGCGAGTAATGCTGAACTGAAATGCCTTCTCAATCTCCGGCTTGACTCTCCGAATGATGCTTTGATTAATCTGCTCTAGTAGTTGAGGATTTGAAATAAAATAGTCTCGACGTTTTTTAAAACTGTAGTCATAGACTGTCACTGTTTTACCGTCAACTTGTCGCATAAAGCCAGAATCTTGACCACCATCTGCTAAGTACAAGTCAATCAAATTCTGGCAAAAGCTTGGCTCTAGTACATTGGGTATAAAAAGAACAGGTGCAAGTTTTGTTGCTAGACTGGCTGGCGGTATAGCAGGTAAGCCGTCAATAAACTGGAAAACTTGCTCTATAGGATGAGCACTCGCTAGGACATCAATAACCTGTAGGACTCGTAAATTTTCATCTAAAATAAAGATTTTTGGCTCGTATTGGAATTCACTACCTGCGGGATTATCTGGCTGACAAACACCGTATTGGATGCTGACCTCCCGCTTAAAATCCCACAAGAACTTGAAATAAGTTTTATTCTCAACTAACTCTGCCAGAAAACTATCATCTGGGTCTATACTGACACCAAAGAATGGGACTTGGTACGAAGTTAATTGGTTTTGGCGAGTACAGAATTGATTGAGAATTTCACGAATAAGATTATTTTTAGTACTCCCGAAAAAAAACAAAATGACACGATATCCACCAACTGAACTGAAATGGAAGGTTGGGTTTGAGGTGGAGGGAAGGGTAAACCAAGGAACCGGATCGCCAACAGTAAGAGACAGCATAAAGTAAATTCCCGTACTAGTATTTATAGGACTTACGCAAGAACTCTGGTGAAACTCTTATTTCTATGCGCTAAGGCGCACGCTACGCGTTCGCCCTTGGCGTGCGCTTTGCGCTTACATGTCCTTTGCGTCCTTTGCGGTACCCTGCGGGAAGCCGCTCCGCGTCTACGTTTCTTTATAATTTTGCGTAAGTCCTGATTTACTTGCATACCTGAATAAAAGGTTTGCCAATACTCAGGATAATCTTGAGTATTGCTAAATACTTAGTACTATAACGTGTACGAAGCAGATCGTACTTATCACGATAAGAATAGAATTCTGAGGCTAGACAAACAAAGCCCGCACAGGCGGGCTTAAACATAAAAGAGTTTGCGTCTTTGTGACGGATCAAGTCGAGAAACCCCTCGTCTTTGCGCGAACCTTATTGGATAACTGTTGCTTTATCCTTTGCTAAGAACTTCTCAAGTTCTGTGAGTGCATCAGCATCAACTTTGGTTTGCATGGGGCAGAACTTGGGACCACACATTGAACAAAACTCAGCAGTTTTGTAAATGTCTGCTGGCAGAGTTTCGTCGTGGTACTCCCTCGCTCTTTCCGGATCGAGTGATAATTCAAACTGACGGTTCCAGTCGAAGTTGTAACGGGCGCGGGAGAGTTCATCGTCTCTATCTCTTGCACCTGGGCGGTGTCTGGCTATATCTGCGGCATGAGCTGCTATCTTATAAGCAATCAAACCATTCCTGACATCTTCAGGATTGGGCAAGCCCAAGTGTTCTTTTGGTGTGACATAGCACAACATTGCAGTACCGTACCAACCAGCCATTGCTGCCCCAATTGCCGAGGTGATATGGTCGTAGCCGGGGGCGATGTCTGTCACCAATGGTCCCAGCACGTAGAAAGGAGCTTCAGAACACTCTTCCATCTGCTTTTTGACGTTAAACTCAATTTGATCCATTGGAACGTGTCCAGGACCTTCTACCATGACCTGTACGTCATCTTCCCAAGCTTTACGAGTCAGTTGTCCGAGAGTTTTGAGTTCCGCTAATTGCGCATCATCAGAAGCATCATGGGTACAACCAGGACGCAGAGAATCACCAAAACTAAAAGAAACGTCATATTTCTTAAAGATTTCAATGATGTCGCGCAAGTGCGTATAAAGTGGATTTTGCTTGTGATGAGCGAGCATCCATCTTGCCAAAATACCTCCTCCACGAGACACAATGCCAGTGAGGCGACTTCTGACTAAAGGCAAATGCTCAATCAAAATCCCAGCGTGGATAGTCATGTAATCGACACCCTGCTGGGCGTGTTTCTCAATCACATGCAGAAAGTCATCTGGTGTCAGCTTTTCAATATTGCCGTGGACGCTTTCTAAAGCTTGATAAACTGGTACTGTCCCAATTGGTACTGGTGAAGCTTTGATAATCGCAGTGCGAATTTCATCCAAGTTTCCGCCACCAGTGGACAAATCCATGACGGTATCAGCGCCATACTTCACCGCTAGATTCAGCTTTGCGACTTCTTCCTCAAGATTGGAAGAGTTCGGAGAAGCGCCAATATTGGCATTAACCTTACACTTGGAGGCTATACCAATACACATTGGTTCCAAGTTCGTGTGGTTGATGTTAGCAGGGATAATCATCCGTCCCCGTGCTACTTCGTCTCTAACAAGCTCAATGGGAAGGTTTTCCCGGTGGGCGACGTGATGCATTTCTTCGGTGATGACACCCTGACGGGCATAGTGCATTTGAGTAACATTACTCTGCCCACGCCGCTTGGCGACCCATTCTGTCCGCATATTTGCTTTCCTCGATAAACAGCTTCCCTCCGCCGGTATTACCCGGATTCAGGTGTTAAGGGTGTAATCTCAGCCTATGCAGGCACCCCTAGCATGAAAATAGATTTTACATCTTGCCTAGGGCTGGAAGCAAGGAAGTTGACAAATTTTGAAGTGAGTACGGTGGTGGGGTTGGGTAACTATCATATGATGTCATAATAGACATCATATGAATCATCAAACTCTTGATGGCTGTATATTTGTTATAGCTGTATGGAAAATCAAACTGTTCGCACAACATTGAGCATACCAGTTGAGTTATTGGAAGCAACTGATCGCGCTGTAAGAGAAGGAAAAGCAAAGAGTCGCAATGATTTTGTTGCTCGTGCGTTACGTCATGAACTAGCGGTTCAAAAACGAGCTGAGATTGATGCAGCTTTTGCAGGAATGGGTAATGATGTTGAGTGTCAAGCAGAAGCAGTAATGATGAGTCATGAATTTGCTAAATCTGATTGGGAAGCGTTTCAGATAGGTGAAACTCAGCAGTGAGGAGAGGAGAAGTTTATGATGCTTGTCTCGATCCAACTGAAGGGTCTGAACAGGCACGAACCCGACCTGTCATTATTGTTAGCCGTGATGCTATCAACTCTGCTAGTCAAGTCGTGCTAGTGGTTCCCTGCACAAATTATCGCCTTGGAAGGCGTATTTATCCAAGTCAGGTTCTCATTCACGCGCCTGATGGGGGTTTAGATAGGGATTCAGTGGCAATGGCGGAGCAAGTTCGTGCTTTAGCTAAAACTCGTTTTTTGTATTTGCGTGGGATGCTTTCACCGTTATCTTTGCAGCAATTGGATCAAGCTTTGCTAATAGCTTTGGATTTACCTGGGCAAGTTGAGTTTGAATAATTTGGGGCGATGCCATGAAACCTAGTAATGCCGAATTTGTTGCTCAACTTCAAGCAGCCACAGAAGGATTATTATTTGGTAGTGAAAATTCTTATCCTTTTAAAACTTTTGTATTTGAAGTTGTAAATCAAGGAGATTTTACAGTAGAAAATTTGCTACAAACCGCTGGTTTTATGAAACCTGTAAATTTAGATGATTTCTTACAGTTTGTTTCAGAAATAGCGCCAGAAAGTAGTCAAAACTATCAGGAAATAATAAATTTTCTGGAATTATACACTACATCATCACAAATATATCGAATAAGTCTTGAGGATGAAAGTGGAGAATACGAGGCTTTTCACATACTTGTAGGAAATACCAAGGACGGAGATTGGATTGGTATATCTCCTAGAATTGACAATGAGCCTAGTGCAAGACGTTCAGAGAAATTTTTGATGGAAAGTAGTACTTTAGTAAAAGAAAGCACTTTCAAGTTAAAAACTAAACTTGAACCATTACTAGCAAAATTAAAATTTATTGTTACCGAATACTATGAAAAAAATCAAGAAAAGCAAGGCTTTGTTTTGGAAATAGCAGATACTAGGGCAGTGATGATGAAGAAACTGCTAGATTCTACAGGATTTGTTAAGACTTGTGCCTTTAAAGGATTTAGTGAAAACGCACAAGAAAACGATTACCCAGATCGGGAGTACTTTGAACAATTTAAGCCTTTGGATGAGTTACTTCAATCACGTCTAACAAACTTAAGAGAGTATGTAATTGGCGGTATGGCTGTTTATTATCTTTATGACATTGGTCAAACACCAGATGGAAATTGGGTAGGTGTTTGGACAATAGCTATCTGGACATAAGATTTGAAGGCGATCGCAAGGCGCAAGGGCGCTACACTCATCACTCATGACTAACTATCGATACATTCTGTTTTACAAACCCTATGGTGTCCTCAGCCAGTTTACAAAAGACACTCCCACTCGTAGCACCCTCAAAGACTATATCGACATTCCCGATGTGTACCCTGTGGGTCGTTTGGACTGGGACAGCGAGGGGTTAGTCCTATTGACTAACAACGGGCAATTGCAACATCGCCTTTCCCACCCTCAGTTTGGACACGAACGAACTTACTGGGTGCAGGTAGAACGAATTCCTGATGCTGCGGCTTTGACGCAGCTACAACAAGGTGTGACGATTCAAGATTACCGTACTCGACAAGTAATGGTGGCACTATTGCCAACAGACCCTCCTTTACCAGAACGCGATCCGCCGATTAGGTTTCGCAAAAATGTGCCGACAGCGTGGTTAGAAATGACTTTGACAGAGGGCAAAAATCGTCAGGTCAGAAGAATGACGGCGGCTGTGGGATTTCCCACTTTGCGGCTGGTCAGGATAAGCATCGCCCACTTACATTTAGATGATTTGCAACCAGGTCAATGGCGCGACTTAAGCTCAAGCGAACTCAAGTTGTTACTCGATTTAGCTTTTGCAGGCTCAAGAAAGTTTAAGAGCAATAGAACAACGCTTTTAGACTATAACTAAAGTATGACACTAGTTATCATTGTAGAGCCTATCATCCCAAATCTAGTTACCTTCTGAGTTTCCTAAACCTAAAGATATGTGTCGGAATATGCGACAATGCCTAGTTTTCATGGCAATTTTTTGTCAAAATATAGCTTGCCAATATCTCAAATCTATAGTTAGTATGCGTCTAAATTAAGACTGCCACTAAAATTCGCCAGATGAATCACAATATATTGTAGATCTACTGTAGGCAGGTGCTAACAAATGTGGCACTTTTGGATTGTAGTGGCTAAAAGCACCTTGGAACGGGAATTAAGGAACTTCCACAATGCTGATTTGCCCTCAGTGTAAATTTGAAAACCCCAATGCTAACAAATTCTGCCAACGCTGTGGCGCTTCACTGACTCATAAGGTCTGTGGAGAGTGCGGCACTGATTTGGCTTTAAATGCACGAGAATGTGATAACTGTGGCGCAGCATGCGGAAGCGTTTTGTGGGCAATTATTACAAAAGAAGAGAGTCGGCGAGTTGGGGAGGATAAGGAAGATTTTGCTTCCTCATCTTTCTCATCTGCCTTATCACCAGGTTCTTACTTAGACTCACAAAAGCGTTATCAGCTGCTAGAACCGCTACCAGCCTTACAGGAAATTGCTCCTAACACTCAAGTCTCGGTGAGAGTTCTAGATTGCCAACCATACCAAGTCTCACTCCTTGAGGTTATGCTGACAAATCAGCAAAAGGGACTAGTCATGGCATCAGTTGGGGTTGATAAGATTCCCAGTCTAGCCAAACCTTATATTGCTTTACGATCATGGTGCCATTTGGGAATACCGCCCATTCATGATGCTTGGCAGCAGGACGACATGCAGGTGGTACTCATCGAAGACCGCTCGAATTGGCAGGAATTAGTTGATTTGTGGCAGGATGATTCACTAAGCTCGTTACAAATTGTACATTTTTTTTCCCAGATGACCCAACTTTGGTCAGTGCTGGAAAAAGCTCACTGTCGTCAAAGTTTGTTGGAATTGTCCAATCTACGAGTTGATGAAAAACTATCATTAGCACTACAAAAATTGTACGTAGAATCACCAGACAAGACAGCTACTAACTTCCCAGAGGATACACAAGCAACACTACCAGAGACGACAGTTGTGCAGCCTTTGACAATCCAAGCTTTAGGGCAGGTTTGGCACGCACTTTTTAGACAGTCTCAACGCACTCAATTTGGCTCTGTTTTACACCTGATCGGAGAGTTAGAACTAGGAAATTTAGAGACCCTGGCGCAGCTGCAATCATCTTTGTCAGACATCGTGTCTGAATTGCAAGGCAATTCTACAAGCGTTTCAATTCCCTCTACATTATTCAAAAGTAATGCTGCACCCACTGTCTTGCAATTGGATGACCAAGAGGATGAGACTGAATTCAAAAGCGATGATAAGTCCATAGCTATGCTGCCTATGCAGTTAATAAGCCTGGAAAATGCAGGACTTACCAATGTTGGGCGTCAACGCGACCATAATGAAGACTATTTTGGTATTGATACAAAAGTATACAACCTAGAATCACCCAACACCCATACTTTGCAGGCGCGTGGTTTGTATATTCTGTGTGATGGAATGGGCGGACACGCGGGTGGCGAGGTTGCTAGTGCTTTGGCTGTCAAATCTTTGCGCGAGTACTTTCAAACCCACTGGGCTTCTAATCAACTGCCAACAGAAGATAATATCCGCGCAGCAGTGCGGCTAGCCAATCAAGCAATTTTTAATGTTAATCAACAAGACGCCCGTTCTGGTGTTGGGCGTATGGGTACGACTGTAGTTATGATTTTAATCCAAGATACTCAAGTTGCGGTTGCTCATGTGGGAGACAGTCGTCTCTACCGCGTCACTCGCAAAAGAGGACTGGAACAAGTCACAATGGACCATGAAGTTGGTCAACGAGAAATTTCTCGGGGTGTAGAACGTAGTGTGGCATACTCCCGCCCTGATGCTTACCAATTGACTCAAGCCCTTGGTCCTCGCGATGAACAGTCTATCATTCCCGATATCCAGTTTTTTGAGATCAATGAAGATACCCTTTTTCTTCTTGCTTCGGATGGTTTATCAGATAATGATTTGCTGACTCTTCATTGGCAAAACTACTTAGCACCTTTGTTAAGTCATTCTGCCAATCTGGAAAGTGGCGTTCAAGCTTTAATTGATTTGGCAAACCATTACAATGGTCATGACAATATTACTGCTGTACTTATTCGGGCAAGAGTGCGCCAAAGTATAAACCAACAGCAATAATTGTAAATTACAGACAAGGGAGTTGGAGGAGCAACAGAGTCCGAGAGTAACAGAGTCCGGGAAACTTCTGTTGCTTTCTCACTCCTTCTCCTCAACTCCCCTTTGCCACTTTCTACTCCCTTCTCCTATTAAAAATTACCTATGGTCACGCTGACCCTGTTAGAACCGCAACAAAATATACCTCTCCAGCAGTGGCACTTTGACGACGAATCTGTGATTCGGGTTGGTCGTTCAGCAGATAATGACGTGGTTTTAAGTGATAGTTTGGTGTCACGATATCATTTAGAACTCCGACAAGTTGATTCGGATAAAAATGGCGGTTCTTGGCAGGTCATTAGTCAAGGCACAAATGGCACTTTTCTCAACGGCGTTTTAATCACTCAAACTTCATTGTCAGATAACTCTGTGCTGCAACTGGCACAAAAAGGTCCTATTCTAAAATTCCAAATTCACAAGCAAACCACTCCACCATATTCTCCAACTCCCGCGTTACCTTATACAAGTTGCACTCACGAAGGAAACTCGCCTAACAACTTGTTTTGCATCCACTGCGGTCAACCAATGTCTATCATGCAGACAATTCGCCAATATCAGGTATTGCGAATTCTGGGACAGGGAGGTATGGGTACTACTTATCTAGCTTGGGATGGGCTAGGAACAATAGCTGGACACCCACAATTGTTGGTGTTAAAGCAGATGAATGCTGATATGGCAAAAATTGCTAAGGCACAAGAATTATTTGAACGAGAGGCAAATACTCTTAAATCCCTAAGCCATACTGGAATTCCTAAATATTATGATTCTTTTGTCGAAGGTGGGAAGAAATATTTGGCAATGGAATTAATTCATGGACAGGATTTAGAAAAACTTGTTTATTCAAAAGGACCAGTTGTCCCAAATCAAGCGATTAATTGGATGATTCAAACCTGCGATATTCTGGAATATCTCCATAGCAAAGAACCACCCCTGATCCACCGGGATATTAAACCCGCTAACCTCATGGTGCAAAACTGCAATGATCGTATAGTGGTGCTGGATTTTGGCGCGGTCAAAGAGATTGCCACAACGCCTGGGACTCGTATTGGTGCAGAGGGTTATTGTGCCCCTGAACAAGAACGGGGACAACCCGTCACCCAATCCGATTTATATGCCATTGGACCGACACTTATTTTTTTGCTGACTGGCGAAAGCCCTTTTAAGTTCTACCGCCAGAGAGGGCGAAGTTTCCGGTTTGAAGTCGCAAATGTGCCTACGATTACTCCCCAGTTACGAGAAGTGATTGACCGCGCCACGGAACCTTTGCCGTGCGATCGCTATCAAACGGCCAAGGATTTAGTGGCGGCTTTAGCAGTGTGTAAAGTCTAGGGAAAAGGTATAAGAAACAGGAAATAGAGACTTTATTGCCCTACTTCTTATTCTTCGTCCCAAGCTTCCACAGCTAGCAATTCGCTTACTGGGTCTTGCATACTAAACCCGTAGTCTAGCAATTCTTGCTTCCAGTGCTGCCATTCATTGCCGAAGAGCAAAGCGATTTTCCAGATATTATCTGTGGGCTTGATAATACTAGAATCTACGAGTGAACGCACATTACGCTGCAACTTCACCATTGGGTGAATAACTTGCTGCTTACTCATAACCTCGATTAAATTCAGATTTGGTTGGGTAAATGCTTAATCAAAACTGCTTTCCGTATTGGAATTCTTGCCGATGCGTGGAGCTTTTTACTTTGGCAAAGCAAGTCTCAACTTTCTAACTATATCATAACTTAACTCAAGTGAGTGACTATTTCATTCGCTTTTGTACGGTAATCCCCACCTGCAGGAGTTACATTTTCTTGCCAGAAAGTCATTACTTTTGACAGATTTAAAACAATAGCCACCCTACATCTTGCACAAAGAGCACGTTTTGGGCACGTTTTGAGGATATATGCAAAATGTTATTTTTTTCTTTCACCATGATGTGTGCAGGTTTTAAAAAACTTATATAACTGGAGGTTTTTTGAAGGTTTTGACGGAACGGTGAACTATGCAGTTAGCTGGAGTTATGCCGAATTATTCAGTTATATACAATATCGTAAACATCTAGCATTATATAGAGATTAGAAAAATTTGTAGAAAAAATTAATATTTTGAGCAGAGGCAAAGACTCGGAAAAATACGCTCCAAAAGAAAGAAGACAAAAAGAGCACACGTAAATAAGATTTTTAAATGGTATAAAATTTTTAGAAAAAAGTTGTCTTGCTAGAATTCAAATCAAAATAAAAGTGGGTAGTTTGGACTACCCACCTTTATCAACGGTTCTATTAGAGATTAAAACAGCTAAATTTTTTTACGGGGACTGATTCGGTGGAGGTATCATTTAGGCTGCTACTTCTTCAGTTCCGTGTAGTTCGGCGGGCATTTTGGTTGTGCTGAGGTTCCGTTGGTTGTGCTACTTGGCTCCTGCGTGCTTCCTACGCCAATATTATCAGACTCACACAAGATGGCTAAAGTTGCTCCTTCTTGTTCTGATAAAATAACAACACCTGCGTAGGATTTGAGGCCATTTTTCCGAGAAATACCATTATTGGCAACCTGATTGGTATTTACTTTAATTTCGTACTTGTAGTTCTCGGTTTCGGGTTTAATACCAATCCCCAACTTACTTGTATCAATTACGAACTGACCATTTTCCAAGTAATAAGCTTGTTGTGCTCGGTTCATTGAACCCACATAGGTTTTAGCCTCTGATTGTTTTGCTTTGTTCGCTTGGCTAAGGAACGAGGGCAAAGCGATAGCAGATAGAATACTTATAATAATAATTACTACTAACAGTTCCATGAGTGTGAAGCCTTCGTCCTTCTTTTTTTTCTTAAGAACGTGCTGTAGTAATTTAACTTTTCTTTCTATACCCATCAGTATTATTCCGTAACTAGTCACTTTTTTGGTTACAAACAGAACTTTCTCAGTTCTTCCCAGTTTCAAATCACTCCTCACCGAATGCTTTGGAGAGGGGTAATGGGGTACTTGGTGAGGTAATTTCGCCGCAACTTGGTATTAGTATTCCCAGATCGGAATTTTCTATAACGCCCTGTTTGGTATGCTATACTAAGTCATAGTCGTTATGAGTTTATATATAAAAGCATGACTAACCCGACAGTAGAAAACGTAGTCATTATCGGTTCTGGTCCAGCAGGGTATACAGCTGCCATTTACGCAGGACGAGCTAACCTCAAACCAGTTGTCTTTGAGGGTTTCCAAGCCGGGGGGTTACCTGGTGGTCAGTTAATGACAACGACTGAAGTGGAGAACTTTCCTGGGTTTCCCCAAGGAATTACCGGACCCGAATTGATGGATAAAATGAAAGCTCAAGCAGAACGCTGGGGGGCTGAGTTATATACAGAAGATGTTGTTGAAGTTGATTTTAGTCAGCGTCCTTTTACAGTCCGTTCAGACGAACGGGAATTGAAAACCCACAGCATTATCATCGCCACGGGTGCGACAGCAAGGCGCTTGGGTTTAGACAGTGAACATCAATTCTGGAGTCGAGGAATTTCTGCTTGTGCGATCTGCGACGGTGCTACGCCTATTTTCCACGGTGCAGAATTAGCCGTGGTTGGTGGTGGCGACTCAGCAGCGGAAGAAGCGATTTACTTGACCAAGTACGGGTCTAAAGTGAATTTGCTGGTGCGAACCGAGAAGATGCGGGCTTCCAAAGCCATGCAAGACCGGGTTTTGAGTAACCCCAAAATCACCGTTCACTGGAACACAGAAGCAGCGGATGTGTTTGGGAACGACAAGCACATGGAAGGGATAAAAATCCGCAACACCAAAACTGGCGAAGAGAGTAAACTGCACGTTAAGGGATTATTCTACGCCATTGGTCATAACCCCAACACATCCTTATTCAAGGGACAACTAGAACTTGATGACGTGGGTTACATTGTCACCAAGCCTAGTTCTCCTGAAACAAGCGTAGAGGGCGTTTTCGCTGCAGGCGATGTACAAGATCATGAATACCGTCAAGCAATTACCGCTGCAGGTAGTGGCTGTGCGGCGGCGATGTTAGCAGAACGCTGGTTGTCTTCCAGTGGCTTAATTCAGGAATTCCATCAAAAGCCGGAAACACCAGATAACGAACTCGAACAGTTAGCCGAGAAGAAAACTGAAGAACAGCTAGCCGCTGAATTTGATTTGAATGCAACCCGCCATCAGGGGGGTTATGCTTTGCGGAAGCTGTTCCATGATAGCGATCGCCTACTCATCGTCAAATACGTCTCTCCTGGCTGCGGTCCTTGCCATACCCTCAAGCCCATCTTAAACAAAGTCGTGGATGAATTTGACGGCAAAATTCACTTTGTCGAAATTGATATCGACAAAGACCGAGATATTGCTGAAAATGCTGGTGTCACAGGAACACCCACAGTTCAGTTCTTCAAAGATAAGGATCTGCTCAAGGAAGTCAAAGGCGTTAAGCAAAAGAGTGAGTACCGCCAATTGATTTCAAGCAATTTGTAGGTGGTGAGTCGAAAAAAGAAAGGAGATGAAGCAATTTCATCTCCTTACTTTTCCTTACACCCTATCCTCTGCTAGCTCGAAAACGACTTCATGTTGGCTAGTAGGCTTTTGCTGACGTAATAACCGAAGGTATTCTTCTGCATCAACGCGACTCCGGTGGCGGCTGACGACTACCTTTTGTGACGGAGACACTGAATTGATAACCGCCCAGGGTTTGAGGCGTTCTTGATAAGCCATAATGAGATTATCTTCTTCAAAAATTTAGGAGGCAGAGCCAGCGCTGTCACTTTCGGTGGTTAGGTACTGGCTTCTGCTACTTTAAATGATATTATTGCCATGTTAAATAA
>NZ_QMEB01000443.1 GCF_012912135.1 Brasilonema bromeliae SPC951
GGCTACGGCTATGGCTACGACGAAGGCTACGGCTCTGGCTCCGGCTCCGGCTCCGGCTCCGGCTCCGGCTACGGCTCCGGCTACGGCTCCGGCTACGGCTCCGGCTACGACTACGGCTCCGGCTACGGCGAAGCCCCCTTGTATTCCTTGGCGAATTGTGACGAGAAAAAATATAACAATAATAGTAATAGCACCCAAGCCCGCGATCTGATAACTTGTTTGCTCTAAATGGTTTTTACTATCGTCAAATAGTAAGTCCATCACAATAGCGCCAGCAAAACTAGAGAAAAGTCCTGATATTCCCGACAGCAACCACGAAACAACAACCAGGGATATAGCCCAACGCTTTTGCAGTCCCGCTTTGGCATGACTGAAGTTAGCACCTGTGAGGTTGGCACCGCAAAAATCAGCGCTTCGGATATCTGCACCGCTAAAGTTCGCTCCCTCAAGGTTTTGATTTTTAAACGATCGCCCTCTAAGATTTTGCCCTGAGAAATCTTGTGATAGCATAAATCACGCATTGATAAAGTGCTGTTATGATGTCGTACAAAACCCGCACTTTATTTTCCAGGTTTTTTAGGTAATTAGGAGTTACGCATTGACAAAAAATCTTATTCATGTATGCTAAGTAAATGTAGGGTGTGTTGTCGCGCAGCGCAACGCACCTTCAAGAATTCAAGGTGCGTTAGCCTTCGGCATAACGCACCCTACGGACTACGAACAATTTATATTTCTTCATATACATTGATTTTTTTTCGCCAACTTACTTAGCTCTGCCGTAGGCAATCGTCTCACAACTAAATTTGTGACAAAATAGTTTTGTTGTCCTACAGCCAATGCAATCG
>NZ_QMEB01000113.1 GCF_012912135.1 Brasilonema bromeliae SPC951
GGGGTGTGGGGTGTGGGGAAGGAAACTATGGCGTTCCGCCACGCTACGCTATCAGTTCTGGGTTTAAAGCCCAGTTTAAAAAAGAATTGCTTTGAGTGGCGCAGCCCGATAAAGCAAGGCGTCCTTGTTTCAATCCCACGCTTTAAAGCGTGAGTCCCTACACCCTCTGAAATAGGTTGATTTTTTCACGCCGACTTACTTACGTCTCTACAAGGGTTTTGAAAAAAATAAAATCATTTTCATACATTCAATCAGCAACGCCGCAAATACCATCTATGGGACAGCAATATAGGTAGTTGCTGCCCCACAACTGTCTGGATGTATTTTATATGGGGTAGAGCCGAAAATTTATATATCATTATTTATTTTATTTTGCAAGAAAAGTTGCAATTTCGTAACAAAAGTGTTAAATTTAACTTATAAAACATCACAAAACCAAAAAGTAGAATTTATAGAAAGCGGTTTAGTGATTGAAGAATTCGGTAGGCTGAACAACTACGCCATCGAATCCAAGAAGTACGTGATGGATGAGCCTCGGTTTAGCTTTACTCAGTATCTAGAAAAACGAGCCCAGACGTTTCCCTCCTGGCTCAGGCTCACGCCTGACCAGGCATAATTGGTCTGTTGACTGGCTTGTAGGAAATTGAACTTCACCATATACCCTGAACACTTTTGCAAAATATAAGGATAAAACCAATGAGAACTAATATTGCCTTAACTAATCCCTCTGTGTTCAGTCCCACTGATGTTGACTTAACTAGTCCCTCTGTGTTCAGTCCCGTTGTCTTCAAACCCGGTTTCAATCACTTTGATAAAATCAACGCAACTCAAGCCTGGTCACTGTTTTTCACTCTTCGGCAGAGAAGATAAAGCACTTGGATTTAGCCCTAGAGTCGGTCGTTTGGCATAGGTTTAAGTTGGGGGTGAACGCCCGTTCGCCTCTACAGCCGTCCGGGCGGGCTAGCTTTACCCCGCCAAGTTCACGAAAAGGACTACTAGTGCAACATCGAACTGATAGTTTTCACCCTAATTGAGTTACAGGAGCCAACTATGGATCAGGATATCGAACTAACTTTAGAGCAAGAATTTAGCATCCGTTGCTTTACCGATCAAGTGCAGCAAATGTCTCGCGAGCAAGCTCAAGAATGCTTGATCTTGCACTATAAGCAGATGATGATTCGGGAAATGATGTATCAGGAGATTCTCAAACAACAGTGGAAATTAGATATGGATTTCGCCTCTCTGTAAAACCACCGAAGCAATCCTGACTTTGCACAACTGAGTCATTCGTTACAGTCACAAAACTTGGAGTATTAACCATGTCAGCTAAAACAAATATCATCTCCTCAGTGAACAATAAGCGTAATGCTTGGGTTTGGGGATTCACACCTCAGACTGAACTCTGGAACGGTCGTTTAGCGATGATTGGCTTCATATCCGCCGTCCTGATTGAAATGTTTTCTGGTCAAGGCTTACTTCACTTCTGGAGTATTCTGTAGGTCAGCATTTCCTGCTCAACCAATGTACGCTGCTGAAGAAGCAACAGGTTAATCTGAACTTCGTTTTGAGCTTCACAGAAAAAGTCAAACCTTGGAGTTCGAGATGCTTGTCTTAAGTTTTATGCCGTACTTAATCAAATAACCCTAGAAATGAAACAGCACCCTCTCATGCTGTAGGGAAAGAAATACTAAATTATCACCTTGTGCTTTGTTCATTTCTCTATGGGGTTATCGTTTTTTTGCACTCGTTACATGTGAAATTTATCATCCAAACCTGAGAGGTGCTGCTGTCTTCAACACCCACAAATAAAACGTCTCAAACTATTTGGTGATAGTGATGCCGATTAAAGAACAACCAACTCCCACTCCCAACCGCCTGATCGGTAACATTTTGCTAGCGCTGGCAGCTTTGTTCCTGATTACAAATTTTATATTGCCTTTTGTCTTAGGTCCTCAGATTCCCGGTGTTCCCTATAGCCTGTTCATCCATCAGGTTCAGGCAGGGGAAGTTGAGCGAGTACAAGTTGGTCAAAACCAGATTCAATTTCAATTGAAAACGGTCGATGACCAGGCTGGATCTGTGTTCTCCACTACACCCATCTTTGATTTGGGATTGCCCAAGTTGTTAGAAGAGCAGGGTGTTGAATTTGCCGCTGCTCCTCCGCCCAAGAATGGATGGTTTACTAGTCTTCTGGGCTGGGTGATTCCACCTCTGATTTTTGTGGCAATCTGGCAATTTTTTATTAGACGGGGTGGTGGTGGACCTCAAGGCGTTCTCTCGATTGGTAAGAGTAAAGCCAAAGTTTATGTGGAGGGGGAATCTGCCAAAACGACCTTTGCCGATGTGGCTGGGGTAGAGGAAGCCAAGACTGAGTTGGTTGAGATTGTGGATTTCCTCAAGACTCCAGGGCGCTATACCCAAATTGGGGCGCGCATTCCCAAGGGGGTGCTGCTGGTGGGTCCGCCGGGGACTGGTAAAACGCTTCTGGCTAAAGCGGTGGCAGGGGAAGCAGGCGTGCCGTTCTTCAGTATCTCTGGCTCTGAGTTTGTGGAACTCTTTGTCGGAGTTGGTTCCTCGCGGGTGCGTGATCTGTTTGAGCAGGCGAAGAAGCAAGCTCCCTGCATCGTGTTTATTGATGAACTGGATGCGATCGGCAAATCTCGCAGCAGTGGTGGGTTCTACGGCGGCAATGATGAACGCGAACAAACTCTCAACCAGTTGTTAGCAGAAATGGATGGGTTTGCGGCAGGAGATGCCACCGTGATCGTGCTGGCAGCCACAAATCGCCCTGAAGTATTAGACCCTGCTCTGTTGCGTCCTGGTCGATTTGACCGTCAAGTTTTGGTTGATCGCCCTGATCTGTCAGATCGTGAGGCAATTCTCAAAATCCATGCTCAGAAGGTGAAGCTGGGTGAGGATGTGAATTTAGCGGCGATCGCCACTCGCACCCCCGGTTTTGCCGGAGCAGACCTGGCAAACCTGGTGAATGAAGCGGCTCTGTTAGCAGCCCGTAATCAACGCTCCTACGTGGCTCAGGAAGACTTTGCGGAAGCGATCGAGCGAGTGGTAGCAGGTCTGGAAAAGAAAAGCCGTGTCCTCAACGACAAGGAAAAGAAAATTGTGGCTTACCACGAAGTCGGTCACGCTCTGGTCGGTTCCTTGACTTCGGGAAATGGTCGGGTCGAGAAAATCTCCATCGTCCCCCGTGGTATGGCAGCGCTAGGTTACACGCTGCAGCTGCCAACGGAAGATCGGTTCCTCATGGACGAAGCGGAACTCCGGGGGCAGATTGCCACCTTGCTCGGTGGACGCTCAGCTGAAGAGATTGTGTTTGGCAGCGTCACTACGGGGGCAGCCAATGATTTGCAGCGGGCGACGGATCTGGCAGAGCGGATGGTCACTACCTACGGGATGAGCAAAATCTTAGGCCCCCTGGCTTACCAGCAGGGACAACAACCAATGTTCCTGGGCGATGGGATGCCCAATCCCCGCCGGATGATGAGTGAGGAAACAGCACAGGCGATCGACCGCGAGGTGAAGGAAATTGTAGAAACGGCTCATCAGCAAGCTTTGGATACACTCAAGCTCAACCGAGACTTACTGGAGGCGATCGCCACTCAACTCTTAGAGACAGAAGTGATCGAGGGTGAGAAACTGCACAGTTTGCTAAGGCAGGTTCAAACTGTAAATAATTTAACCGTTTCAGATAGACCTAATTTAATTTCAGGAGTTCGTTAATGAGTATTATCACGAAAATGATTGTGAATGCAGATGCCGAGGTTCGCTATCCCAGCCTTGGAGAACTGGACCAGATCAAGCTCTTTATTAGCAGTAGTGAGCGCCGTTTACGCCTTGTGCAAGCTTTAACTCTCTCGCGCGATCGCATTATTAAGCAAGCTGGAAATCAACTGTTCCAAAGGCGTCCAAGCCTTGTTTCTCCAGGTGGCAATGCCTACGGCGAAGAGATGACCGCCACCTGCCTGCGGGATATGGATTACTACCTGCGCTTGATCACTTACAGTGTTGCGGCTGGAGATACTACGCCAATTCAAGAGATCGGGATCGTTGGTGTTAGCCAAATGTACAGATCCCTCGGCACCCCAATTGACGCCGTTGCTGAAAGTGTCCGTGCCATGAAGAACATCACTACCTCGATGTTGTCCGCAGAAGATGCAAGCGTTGTTGGCACTTACTTCGACTACCTAATTAGTGCTCTGTATTAGACAACAGGAATCACCTTCGGGCGATCTGCGCCAATGCGCAGCGCACTCGTGCAAAGCACACGCTGCGCGTTTGGCGTTCGCGTATCCCTCAACGCAAGGATTTGGAAGAATCGATAAATTAGACGGCTGGATATTTTATTTTTTGGATCTCCCTTACTAATTACTCATCTCCTGTGGATAAGAAATTGTCGGAATTTGCGAAAGAATTTCTAACCACGGTGGAACAGGAGTCGAGGTTTGCTCTTGTGCAGATGCAATGTGTCTTAGCAAAGGTTCGTGTTTCGACTTTAAAAGTTCTTGCAAATTATCTACAATTTCTTTCAAAGCTCTAGAAAACGAAGATTTCACCTGTTTCGTTAACTGACTCACATACTGCACAAGATGCAATCCTGCACTAGCAGTTATTTCATCTCGCAGCCGCAAAACTGCAATTTGGTGATTAAATGGTCTAGGGGGAACACGAAACTGTTTATCAGGACTCCAGTCAAAGATTTGTCCATTTTGGTGCTTGTCGTCCTTGCGTGCTAAAGGAAATAAAGTGTCAGCATTGATAGAAGTCGCACGACTAGCGAGTCCACTGTGTTGAATGATGAGATTTTGCCATTTCTTAGCAGGATCAACAGCACGCTGGAGGGTTCGGAAAAAACGGACTTGACTTTTTCCAAATTTTTGTTCAATTTGCTGTTCCTTCTCTGGTAACAAAATTGTGCTGAGGTTTTCGCGTTCTAGTTGGACATCAGCAGATAATTTATTGAATAAGTCCGTGACAGCTTCTGTGGTTTGCTCATGGGCAAAAGCTTGCATTTCTTGAATAGTGTTAACAAAGGCTGCATAAAAATCATCGCTTTTTGTTGGAATCGAATCATCAACTTCATCTTCTTCAAAAAAGCTTTCGCCTTTGCTTAGAGATATTGTGCCATTTTGGGTTCGATCAAAAAGCAAAGTCCACTCGCTCCAATCAAAGAATATTTTATTCGTTAATTCATTTTTCACAACATCGCTGACTGCAACACTATGACGGTTTTTTAAAATCGGCTGCTTCTCTAAATCTTCTTGAAATCGTCTGTAGGTCGTGACTACATTTTCAATTGCTTCGCGCAGAGTGAAAAAAGCAGAACTTTCCTCAACTGGTATGTAAGCGGGGATTTCCTCAAGCAGATTTTTGAGATGATTCTGTTCTTTGCGCAAAGCCTCAGCAGCTCTTTGAGTGTCTTCTACAAGTTGCTTCATACCATGAAGAGCAACATGTTCTTTGAGTAATGAACGCAACCTACCAATACCACCATCTTCAGCATAGTCACTCAATTGTTTGTGCAAGGTGCTGGAGGGAGGTAGCATTTCACTTAATTTCTGCCATTTCTCCCGCAGTTGAACTTCTTCTAGTTTGTTGGGTTTGTCCAGTTCGCTTAAGAATTCTTTTGAGCAAACTTGTACAAGAGAAGAAAGTTCTGCGAGTTTCGTTAATCCATAAAGTTGCGACAACAGAACAATATTCTTTTTTTCTGTCGTCAAATTGTTTGCGCTGGCGATCGCCAATTTAAGAATACTCAGGCTATCAAAAACAGCTTCTTCTTCAAGCAGCATCTCATCCAAAAGATCATCAATCATTCCTTCCTCCCTACTGCTGAGGGGAAGTTGATTAAAGCGTCCCACACCCACAATAATACGGTCTCTTAAGTCTTCTCCCTTATCCCGTTCTAGTATACTGCGGATTTTCGCTGCGGTTGCACCACCAGGATATCTACCATTGAGCAGTAATAAGATAGTTTGTACATCTTTGAGTTCCCGCAAAGATAAAAAAGCATCCCGCACACCAGAGTCAGCAGATCCCAATCCTGGAAAGTCTAAAAGAATAAATTCATTCGTCCCTTGTAAAGAAGACAAATCCCAAATTTCTTTTGATACTTCAACTGTGACATCTATACGGCGAATCAGCGAAAAGCTATTGAGCAAGTCTTGAGCTGAGGGGTGTGCTAAATTCTCCCAGCGTTTGGGAGCAGGTGAGAGATCCTCAAAGCTGAGTTCTAAAATATTTGTAGGCGGTTCTGCAAGCCTTAGTCCCTTGTGAGCAGTCGTGTTGTCAATTTGGTAACTTTTCCCGCAGATATCTTCTTTGTAAACGCTGTAGGTACGGACAAAAGCAACCAGTTCCTTAAGCAGAGAGCGTAATTCCAAGCTTTGGGGCTTCCATGCTTGCTCGCACCATCTCAGGATACCATTAATGTCAACTTCTCGCGTGGGGTGTAAACTCTTGAGAGTAGCAAGCTGTGCTGAAGAAAGTTCTGCAGCTTTTGCTCGTTGTTGAGTTTCCTCTAACATAAAGCGCAGACACTCTTTTACCCCTTCATTAGAAAGATATTCAACTGTAAACTTGCCAAGTTTCGTTGTCTGAAAGTCGCTTTGTTGAACCAGGTGAATCGCAGTCACGTTACCTGTGGTGGGTGTTTCACTGACTGGTAAAGCATCTGCGTAGCCAATCAAACTGCCTAAAAGTAAAGTTTTTCCACTACTGAATTCTCCCATGATACCGATTTTGACAGGCGAGGATGCAAGTTGGACTGTTCTTTGAGCAGACTGCTGAAGGCGCTGGAGACTTTCATAAAGACTGCTAGGAACCCAACTCTCTTGAGGAGGTGGGTTGTGTGAAACCAACTCAAGGTTCTGGATAACAGATTCCCCATACTCTTTATAGCGGCGTAATTTCTCTATTGCCATATCCGTGTTCATATAATTTCTTTGTTGATTCAGAACCAAAATGATTTTTCTGTACTTCGGTCATTTAAAGTTTACCAATTTCAAGAATTTGTTCGTTCCTAATAGCAGTACTCCTACGCAATATATGTATTTTGTTGAACTTTTGTTTAGCCAAGTTAACACTTGTTTCCTTAATATTTTCTTCACAATTATTTAAAATTTGATTGTTTTTTAAGTAAAATCGCTGATATATCATTAAGTAATACTATGTCTACCGTGAGTATTTACCGCAAATATTGCTGTTTAACGGTAAAAGCTGAAAGCTAAGATATTGGAAACTACTGGGTGCAACTCCAAGAGAAAATAAGTAACTTTTCATTAAGGAAAATTGCGTAATGCAACCAGTACCTACAAGCTTTACGAATATTGCTCAAAGGTTAGCAGCATTAAGCCAAGCCAGAGCCAGTGGAGAGCTAATTTTTTCATCCGGGGCTAAAGCGTGGCATCTGTATTTCTTCTTGGGACGTTTGCTATACGCTACGGGAGGAGTTCACCGTGTTCGGCGTTGGCATAGAGCACTAAAGCAAGATTGCCCTAACTTGAAATTTGATGCTCATGATTTAAAAGAGAATGAATTGTGGGAATATCATTTACTGAACCAGAGTATTAATAAAAACCAGATAAGTCTGACGAGTGCAAAAAGTATTATTGAAAAAATTGTTGAAGAGGTTCTATTTAGCTTAGTAAGTCATTCGGACTTGAAAAGCCTTTGGTTGCCCAAAAAACTGTATCCTATTGCCCTGATAGAAGTAAATCAATCGTTATGCACAGCCTTTGATTTGTACAAGCAATGGCGAAACATGGGTTTAGGAACACTTTGCCCTGACATGACACCGATTTTAAAACAACCTACTTCTGAGCAAAATTTAAAATTTTCTAAAATTCTCTTCAGTCTCAGGCAGCTCATTGATGGTGAAAACACCATTTGGGATATCGCCTTACACACGAGACAAAGTGTAATAACTGCGGCAAGTCTTGTACAGAATTTGGTCTATGAGGGTGTTCTAGAACTCTTAACCATCCCAGACTTACCTATTCCAGTCGGAGCAACGATATCAGCCCCCTCAAGCGAAAAACAAACTCAGCCTACGTATGATATTGTTGGGAACACAACACAGACTCCGTCGTCTCAAAGCTTACCCAATCCCTTAACAAAAACTGACTTCCACCAAACTCCAGAGTTAATGGAAGCGAGTAAGGATAACACTCGCCCTCAGTCAACCTTTGACTCTGCAAAAATAAAATTGATTCAACCTAAAGAGACTACCTCAATAGTCGCCTACATAGATGACAGCCAAAGCGATAATCTCATAATGAGTGAGATTCTAAAGCTAGCTGGCTATAAGTATGTCAATATTCAAGATCCAGTCACAGCACTGCCAATCTTGCTAGAGTGCAAACCAAATCTCATTTTCTTGGACTTAGTCATGCCGATCGCCAACGGATATGAAATCTGTACTCAAATTCGTCGCGTATCAGCTTTCAAAGAAACACCTGTCATTATTGTGACTAGCAGTGACGGTATAATTGACAGAGTGAGATCAAAAATAGTTGGCTCCTCTGGCTTTTTAGCAAAGCCAATTACCAAAGAAAAAGTACTAAAAGTCTTACAGAAGTATCTACTAACTCCTGTGCCTGTGCAATCTACTCATCTACAAACACTTCAAGTTTAGTTTCTAGATGCGTAGATTTCTATCCAATAAAGTTCACTAGTCATTAGTCACTAGTCATTAGTGAGCCAGCGCTATGCAGTCCTTGTTTTCCACGCCCTGGCGTAGTCAATCGAGTCATTAGTTATTAATCATTGTATACAGGAAGATTTTTTTATGACCACAGTCCTTTTGGTTGAAGATAGCTTGACAGAAACTGAAGTGTTCACCCGTTATCTCAAGCAAGCAGGCTTAACAGTCGTCACTGCTATAAGCAGTGAAGAAGCACAATTAAAATTGCAATTCCAGACGCCTGATTTGGTTATTATTGATGTCATTTTACCAGGGCAAAGTGGGTTTGAATTATGCCGTGAACTGAAGACCAATGCCAATACCCAACAAATCCCAGTCGTGATATGTTCAACCAAAGGAACTGAAGCTGATAAACTTTGGGGTACGATGTTGGGAGCGGATGCTTATATACCTAAACCAGTAAACCAGCAACACCTAGTTCAAACAATTCAGCAATTAACTTCACAGCTTCAACCTTGGCGTCGGCAAATCATTTAAGTAAGTCGGTACAAATAAAGTTAACTATAGGACTCATATTTGATTTTTGTGAAACTAGGTACATTTGATGTTCCCTGTTCTCTGTTCCCTGTTCCCTCCGGATTCCTATAGCAATTATGAACGACAATTTATAACTCAAAAAATTATGCAAACAGAGCCGAAATCTGTACTTGCAGTGACTAGTTTTGAGCCACTGCAACTCAATCCACTCCTCCCAGAAACTAACCTTTCTAAATTGCTTCGCTTTCCCCTTGGGTTTGCTGATAGTGGGCTATTACCTCTAGAACAAATTGCCGAAATTATCACGGTTAATTTAGCATCCATTCTACCTGTTCCTGAAATGCCAAGTTGTATTTTGGGAATTTGTAACTGGCGAGGAGAAATGCTGTGGCTTTTAGACTTAAACCATCTTGTTGGATATCCTCTGCTGACGAGGGGGGTAACTCCTGTCGCAATAGTTGTTAAGGTCAACGAACAAGCTATAGGTTTAGTAGTACCACAGGTTGATGATATTGAATTACACGACTTGCAACAACTGCAAAAAGCAGCAGCTGGCTTATTTCCTCCTAAACTTTTACCTTTTGTTCTGGGGGCTTTGCCAAATGGCAGTACTGTTTTAGATATTACAGCTATCACTCAGTATCCCCTGTGGCAAATACACTCAACAAAAAACTGATAACTGATAACTGGTAACTGGTAACTGGTAACTGGTAACTGATAACTGATAACTGACCAATCCCAAGGATATAAACATGGTTTTACAGGATTTTGAGCAAACCAAGCAAATATTTGATTTCCAGTCCCAAAATGGTGATGTAGAAACAGCAAAGTTCATAGGTTATTCTGAGCTACATCAAGCTTCTGAATTAGTGAATGCTATTAAAGCAGATCTTCAACAAATAGGAGATTCACTCAAACCTGAAGCTCAGCAAAAAGTTCTCCAGCTGGAAAAGTGCGTTCAACAATTGCAAACAGAATATCAAGCTCATCTAGCTGTCGCTTGTGAGCAACATACGAAGCAGACTCGGCAAAGGTTATTCACCATTTTGGCTCAGATGCGCCAAGCAGCAAGTGTTGACACCTTGTTGAGAACGACAGTGACTGAGGTTCGTAAGCTTTTACAGGTAGATCGGGCGCTCATCTACCGTTTTCAGTCTGAAAAGCATGGCATCGTGATCGCTGAGTCAATGGTATCAGGCTATACTCCTAGCCTAGGGGAATCTCTGAGTGCGATCGCCTTTGGTCATGAGAATCAACAGAACTACAAGGAAGAGCAAGTCCTTATCCAAGACGATGTTTACGAAAAGGTCAAGAGTGCTTATCAACATCAATTACTGAAACATTTTCAAGTCCAAGCCAGTTTGAGTTTGCCCATGATCATAGACGGACAAGTATGGGGCTTGCTTGTGATGCAGCAATGCTCAACTTCTCGTCAATGGCAAGAAGCTGAAGTTAGCCTGCTTTACCAAATTGTCACTGAACTGAGGCTAAATCTACAAACGATAGAACTTCTTACTCAACACAAAGAGGAGGCTAAGCAAGAAAAGATTTTAGCTCAAATCCTGGAAAAAATACCACCATCTTCTGATACAAGCGTTACCCTTGGCAACATTACCCAAGAACTGCGACAGTTTTTTAAGGCTGACCGAGTCGTTGTTTATCGCTTTTACCCTGATTGGAGTGGCGTATTTATTGCTGAATCTGTCGCCTCGGGCTGGGTTGCTTTGATGCAAGAGCAAGAGAAAGATGTCAGTTTGAAGTCAAAAAATAAAGTAGATTATGACCGCTGCACAGTGAATATGCTAGGCAATCTTACTAGCCTTGACATCGACACCTACTTGAGAGATACACAAGCAAGAGATTTGGTCAAGAGTAAGGCAGTTAAGCGTGTGGACGACATCTATACTGCTGGTTTTTCGGACTGCTATATCACAACTCAGGAGAAATACCAGAGTAGAGCCTACATCATTGCCCCAATTTTTGAAGGAGGAGAACTCTGGGGTCTAATAGGTGTGTATCAAAACTCTGGACCTCGGCGTTGGCAGGATTCTGAAGTTACTCTGTTGTCACTAGTCAGTCATCGTCTGGGCGCTATTCTCAAGCAGGCTGATGCTGCGGCTGTGCTAAAACTCAAATCAGAGCAACTAGCGGCTGAACGAGAGCGAATCGTGGCGGATGCGATCGATAGAATTCGTCAATCTTCTGACATTCACACCATTTTCAAGACAACAGTTTATGAAGTCCGAAATCTCCTAAAAGCAGAGCGTGTTGTTATTTATCGCTTCAATCTGGATTGGAGCGGTGAGTTTGTTGCTGAGTCTGTATCCAGTGAATGGAAATCCATAATGCAGGAGCAATTTGACAACCCCACCCTGCCACAAAACGTCAGCGAGTGCAGTGCCAAAATTCTTGGTGGAGGAAAAGCCAGTATTACAGACACCTATCTGCAACAAACTCAAGGGGGACGATTTTCCACGACAACAAACTTTAGGGTTGTCAGCGATATTTACCAAGCAGGATTTTTACCTTGTTACATTGACACTTTGGAGCGGTTGCAAACAAGAGCTTACGTCATTACTCCGATTGTCACAGGACAAAGGCTTTGGGGTCTATTAGCGGCATATCAAAACTCTAGTCCGCGTGATTGGGAAGAGCATGAAATTAAGGTAATGACCCAAATTAGCAATCAACTGGGGATAGGCATACAGCAAGCAGAGTACCTCAAACAACTACAGGAACAAGCCACTGTGATAGCCAAAGCCGTAGAACGGGAACGAGGCATAGCCAAGGTTATCGAAAAGATTCGCCAAACATCGAATATTGACACTATTTTCCGGACAACAACGCAAGAAGTTAGAAAACTTCTGGGTACGGAACGAGTGACGATTTACAAATTTCGCCCAGATTATTTTGGTGACTTTATCATGGAGTCTGAGTCCGGCGGATGGCCCAAATTAGTCGGTAGCGGTTGGGAAGACGCATATTTGAACGAACATCAGGGCGGTCGGTTCCGCAACAATGAACCTTATGTCGTGGATGATGTTTACAACGCCAATCTCAGCGATTGCCATATAGAATCCTTGGAGGGATTTGGAGTGAAATCCTGCGTTGTCGTTTCCATATTCCAAGGGCAGAAACTCTGGGGTTTATTGTCAGCGTTTCAACATAGTGGACCACGGCACTGGGAAGATGGTGAAGTTAAGGTACTGGCGCAGATTGGCTCGCAACTGGGAGTTGCTTTACAGCAAGCAGAGTATATTGAAGAACTGCGTGTGCAGTCACAGAAGTTAGCCAAGTCAGTTGACCAGGGAACACTTTACAGCAAACTGGTTTATAGACTCGGGTTAGCCCTAATTCAAGAGAATTTTTCTCTTGACAACCTACTCAAGATGGCTGTTACAGAATTACGCAGACTGTTGAAAGCTGATCGAGTCGTCATCTTCCGCTTTGCTCCTGACTGGAGTGGTGAATTTATCGTTGAGGATGTTGGGAGCGATTGGGTCAAACTTGTGGGAAGTGAGCTATCTCTAGCCGATGATACTTGTCTTCGAGAAACAAATGGCGGTCGGTTTCGCCGTAGAGAAACTCTCAGCACCGATAATCTCAGAGCTTCTGGATATAGTGAATGCTACATCAAACTTCTAGAACAGTGGGAAGCAAAGGCTAATATGGCTGCTCCCATCTTCAAGGGCGACCAACTTTGGGGATTATTGGGAGCTTATCAAAATGATGCACCACGTCATTGGGAGCAAATAGATGTCAACTTGCTAGCTCAGGTAGGGGTACAAATTGGTCTTGCCTTACAACAAGCAGAATACTTGGAGCAATTGAGAACTCAAGCACAGCAATTAACAGAAGCAAGCGAAAGGGAAAGAGCAGCCAAAGAGCAACTCCAACGGGAGGTGATTCAGTTGCTGTCAGCAGTGCAACCAGTATTACAAGGGAACCTCACTATTCGGGTACCTGTAACCGAAGGTGAAGTGGGTACCATCGCCGACGTCTATAACATCACCCTGCAAAGTCTGCGAAAAATCGTCATGCAGGTGCAGACAGCATCCAGGAAACTCGCTCAAACCTCTCAAGCAAACGAATCTTCTATCGTTGGTTTAGCCACCCAAGCACAACAACAGTTTGGGTCCCTTACTCATGCTTTGGAGCAAATCCAAACGATGGTCAATTCCACAAAAGCCGTAACAACCAACGCCCAACAGGTGGAAGAAGCAGTGCAGGTGGCAAACCAAACCATCCAACAAGGAGATGCGGCGATGAACCGCACTGTGGATGGAATTCTTGATATTCGGGAGACAGTGGCGGAAACCAACAAGCGCCTCAAGCGCTTTTCGGAATCTTCTCAGAAGGTTTCCAAGGTTGTGAATTTGATTAGTAACTTTACAACTCAAACTCAACTGCTTGCCCTAAATGCGGCAATTGAAGCAACTAGAGCCGGACAGTACGGGCGTGGTTTTGCCGTTGTCGCCGATGAAGTGCGTTCTTTGGCGCGTCAGTCTGCTGAGGCTGCGACTGAGATAGAGCAGCTAGTTCAAGAAATCCAAAAAGGCACAGCCGAAGTTTCTATGGCAATGGAAAATGCGATTCGGCAAGTTGCAACAGGAACAACGCAGGTACACGAAGCTCGCCAAAATCTAAACGCCATTGTTGCAGCCACCACTCAAATCAGCCAACTTGTGGAAGGTATTACCCAAGCAACACAGGTACAAAGTCAGGAAATCCAATCAGTCACGCAAACCATGACAGAAGTGGCAGATATTGCCAACAATACAAAGGAGGATTCGATGGAAATTTCCACATCCTTTAAGGAAATCCTAGCAATGGCTCAAAATCTCCAAGCTAGTGCTGACCAGTTCAAGGTTGATTGATGAATAGTCATTAGTCATTTGTTCCTTTGTTTAAGTGCTAATGACTAATGACTAATAACTAATACTGGCTAAAAAATCAAAAAAGCTAATAATTAATAACTCATAAATAATAAATAATAACTAATGACTCATGACCCAACAATTCAAGAGCAAAGCCACCGCTACTTTCTCCAAGAAGCACCAGAACTGCTGCAAGTCATAGAACAAGAATTGTTCACTCTCAGAGAAGACTTCAGTGTCAACAAGGTTTACACGTTGATGCGTGCTACTCACACACTCAAAGGAGCAGCAGCCAGCATCTGTTTGGAAACGATTACAACCGTGGCTCACACGTTGGAGGATGTTTTTAGAGCAATCTGCAAACCTGACTTATCGATTGACCAAGAAGTTGAAGCTTTACTCGTCGAGAGTTATGAGTGTTTGCGCTTACTCCTAACCGCTGAATTGACAGGAGGGTCAATTGATGATAATGATATTCTCGACCGAATCGCTCGTATTTTTGCCCAACTGCAAGAAAAGTTAGGAGACTGTTTTGCTGAGGAAGCTTACCTTCCCGATTCACAAGAATTGGGCTTTGACTTAACGCAGTCCATTTTTGAAGTTGGAGTCACTCAACGCTTAGAAGAGCTGGCTACAACCATAAGCAGTGGTCATCCCGAACAAGTTGCTACTACGCTGAGGGTACAAGCAGAGATTTTCTTTGGTTTAGCTGAGTCTCTAAATTTACCAGGGTTTAAAGCTATAGCTCAAACGGCGCTGACTGCTTTGGACAATTATCCTGAGCAAGCGATGGTTGTTGGCTACGTTGCTTTGGCAAACTTCCAAGAAGCACGAAAAGCCGTGCTAAACGGTGACAGAAGTCAAGGCGGTGAAGTATCCTTAGCATTACAAAAACTGGGGGAACGACTCCACGATGTACCGCAAGTGTCCAAAAATGCACCAGTCAAAGCTCAAGAGTCTGTGAGGCAGCGCGAGAGAGGGGGTTTCCCCAAAACGAACCCCGGAAAGGTAACTCAAACGACACCTGATACTGAATCAGATACTGAGGAATCAGCCAATGATCATCTAACGACTCATCAACCAGACTCTTTTGCCCCATCTGCTGTGGAGTTTGGAGCAAAAGAAAGCGAGGAGGTGACGCTAACGGAGGAACAAGAACCAGTGCGGACTTCTCCCCACCTTTTAATCTCCTCACCACCCCAACCTGCTATCTCCTCCTCAACTCGTACTGTGCGGGTTAATGTTGGGGAGTTAGAACAACTGAATTACCATGTCGGAGAATTGCTAACAAACCAAAATCGCCAATTTCTCCAGAACGAACAGCAGTTGACAGTTGTTCGAGTACTTCTTTTAAAACTACAACAACATCAGCAGTTGCTTCATCAGTTACAAGATTTGTCGCAACGCCAGTTCAGTGTTCCAGAACAACAGTGGTTATTTCGCAATGGGCAAGACAAGGGATATTTCGATTCTCTGGAACTGACGACGAGTTACACAGAGTTTCATCATCTGGTTCAATCACTTCTAGAAGACATGGTGCAATTAGGAGAAACGACCGATGCGATTGAAATGTTTACTCGTCAGTCCCAGGAGACTTTGGAAAAACAACGTCGGTTACTAACTCATACCCATGATTCTCTCATGGAAGCCCGGATGTTGCCCTTGGGACACTTGTTTGAACGCTTTCCCCGTATTTTGCATCAGCTAGAAGTTATACACAAAAAGCAGGTAACACTGAATTTTCGTGGAAGTGACACCTTAGTTGATAAAGCAGTGGTTGAGAAACTGTATGATCCCTTGCTGCATCTGCTTCGCAATGCTTTTGACCACGGAATTGAATTGAACTCAATCCGACAAAAACGGGGCAAGCCAGAGAAAGGTCAGATTGAAATCTCTGCCTACCAACAGGGTAAATACTTAGTGATTGAAGTTCGGGATGATGGTCAAGGATTAGATTTTGAAACGATTCGTGCCAAGGCGGTAGAACGTCAACTTGTCTCGCCAGAACAAGCTAGCAATCTAAATGAAGCTCAGCTAACAGAGTTCATTTTTCAACCAGGCTTTTCTACAGCTTCTAATATCAATGACCTCTCTGGACGAGGAATTGGTCTGGATGTTGTTCGCATTCATTTGCAAACAATTAAAGGGTCAGTTGAAATATATTCTCAATTCAGCCAGGGTACAATGTTCAGACTGCAAGTTCCTCTGAGCTTAACGATCGCCAACCTACTGCTTTGTCAAGCTGGCAACCAAATCTACGCCTTGTTTACTAATTCTATCGAAGAAATTCTTATTCCTAAAGCAGACCAGATTCGCTCCTGGGAAGAAGGTAAAGTCCTCCAGTGGAGTCAGGATGGTTTGATGAAATTGATTCCTTGTTACCAACTCACGAAAGTCCTGAATTATTTCTCATCCGTCACTCAACCGTCAGTCTTTAGTACCAAGTCGAATGGTATTTCTCACAAGCAGGAGAAGCCAATTATTCTCATTCGTTCTCAAGATAAACTTTTTGGTTTGGAAGTAGATCAGCTCATTGGTGATCAGGAATTGGTGATCCGTCCATTAGGAGCAATGATTGTCCCTCCCCCTTACATCTACGGGAGTAGTGTTCTACCTGATGGTCGGCTGACATTAGTACTTGATGGGTTAGCATTGATGGAATATTTGTCTAAACGGCAAAAACAGGATGATAGTGATTGGGGAAGGAACAGCGCCCTTTGGGGCGAACGCCATTTCGTCAGTCCAACGCCCCTCATGTTCACCTCCAGGATAGAACAGCCGCGATTACTATCCCAGGCGAGTACTGCCCGAACAGAAGCACCAACTCTGAGTCACCACAAACCAAGACCAAAAAAAACTATTCTCGTAGTGGACGATTCAATTACCGTCCGCCAAACTGTAGCTTTGACCCTAGAAAAAGCAGACTATCAAGTGCTTCAGGCAAAAGACGGTTACGAAGCAATTGAGCTACTCCAAGGTCACACAGATATTCATCTAGTATTCTGTGATATCGAGATGCCACGGATGAATGGCTTTGAGTTTCTGAAAAACCGTCAGCAAGACCCAGCTTTGGCAAATATTCCTGTTGTGATGCTAACTTCCAGAAGTAGTGATAAGCACCGCCAACTTGCTTTCAAGTTGGGAGCTAACGCTTATATTACCAAGCCTTATCTAGAACATATACTGTTGACCACACTGAGAGATGTCTTTGAGAAAGATACTGGAGTTGTTGCTAGGAGAGAGTAATTAGGTACAATGCATAACGAGTCACAGTTAGACAAGTTTCTTGTTTTTAAAATTGCAGATTATCTCTTAGCGCTCCCGATTACCGATGTGCTGAAGGTAATAAATTTTTCATCTGCAAATAGCAAAAGCCTGCCAACAATGGGGCTAGTGCAGATAGGTCAGTACATAATTAAGATTTTGGATTTACATCAACACTTAGGCTCAGATACTTTTCCTCACTCATCTGATCACCCATTTTTTTTGGTGGTTGCACACCATTCACAACAGGAACTCTGTGGAATTTTGATAGATGAACCACCCGATATAGTGGAATTACTGCCAGAAACGATTCGCTTTTTACCAAGGTCTAGCAATCATAGTAAACCTCTGATTGAGATGGTCAGTCATGTCGCTGTTTTATCCGAGCAAGAGGTTGTAAAAACAATCTTTCTGCTCGATTTGAAGCGTATCGCTGAGCCTGTTTAACTAATACATAAGTACTAAAAAACGAAAAAATTCCCACTATTCTAGTCGGAATACAAAGGTCAACGACCTCTAGTTAAGTACAATCCCCATGCCTATAAAGCAGGGGCTTGCAGTTAACTGTAGTTGACCAGTGGGATGATCCCACCTTTTGTAAACGTTAATTATTGTCTATTGGCTAACGCCTCCCAAGTTTGGTAACCCACAACTCCTGGAGGATCATTCACAAAATCACGAGAATTTTGAAAGTCTTTGACAGCGTTCTCTGTGTTTGAACCAAAAATGCCGTCAACAGCAATAGAGTATCCATGAAAGTTGTCTAAAAGCAGTTGTAAAATCTTCACAGCTTCACCCTGACTATTTTTGCTTAATCTGGGCATGTTCACAGTACCTAGAGCTTGTCCTGACATAAGTTTTAACTCCTGTAAAAAAAGGTTATTCCGTCAAAGCGTTCTTTCTAGTTTTAATAGGTGTTATACCAATTCTCCAAGAAGATGCACTTTATTTTTAAAACGTTAGCGTAGCGTGCGCCCTTGGCGCATACCGC
>NZ_QMEB01000114.1 GCF_012912135.1 Brasilonema bromeliae SPC951
TTGCGTTGTTGCCCATTCTTGGGGAAAGTCTTGCTGAGTATGGACTCTCAAAGCAGTAGAAAAAGCAGTAATTGCCAGCTCGATATTTTCTGCCTTCTCTCCTAGAATTCTTTCAAGGTAGGCATTACCGAGACAATTTTGCGTTGTTGCCCATTCTTGGGGAAAGTCTTGCTGAGTATGGACTCTCAAAGCATCAGAAAAAGCAGCAATTGCCAGCTCGATATTTTCTGCCTTCTCTCCTAGAATTTTTTGAACGTAGGCAAGACCGAGATTATATTGCGTTGTTGCCCATTCTCGGGGAAAGTCTTGCTGAGTATGGACACTCAAAGCAGCAGTATAAGCAGCGATCGCCAATTCTATATTTTCTGCTTTCTCTCCTAGAATTCTTTCACAGTAAGCATTACCGAGATTATATTGCGTTGTTGCCCAATTTTGGGGAAAGTCTTGCTGAGTATGGACACTCAAAGCATCAAAAAAAGCAGCGATCGCCAATTCTATATTTTCTGCTTTCTCTCCTGTGATTCTATCAACGTAGACAGCACCGAGACAATTTTGCGTTCCTGCCCAATCTTGGGGAAAGGCTTGCTGGGTGTAGACAGTCAAAGCATCAGAAAAAGCAGCGATCGCCAATTCTATATTTTCTGCTTTCTCTCCTAGAATTCTTTCACGGTAGGCAAGACCGAGACAATTTTGTATTGTTGCCCATTTTTGGGGAAAGGCTTCGCTGGTGTAGACTGTCAGCGCGACTTTATAGCCAGTGATGGCAATTTCCATATTGCTGGCTTTGTTACCCAAGGGGAATTGCTGAATTAGATCGCTAAAAAGGAAAATATCTGCAGCGATGGATTCCGCCACATCTGCTTGGGCTTCCCTCAGTGTCTTTGTTCCCCACTGGCGCAATATTTCTGCGAACACTTCGTCAAGTTTGTCTGTATTCTTTTCCAGTAATGGGTAAACTAGCTGTGCGTTACCTCTACTATCTGCTGTTACTTTCAGCACTTGTTCTAAGAAATCTAAGTATTCTTTTTCTGTGGCAGTCGATGATAATTTACTAGAAACCCCAAGCTGCTGTCCTGCTATATTCATTAAACGATTAGCTTGGTCTAATTCGCCCTGCCTTAGTAGATTACTTGCCATTTCCAGCATCTTTTGTACTAAGCCAGCATCAATTAAATCTTGGTTTGCTGCCAAAATCTTTCGGATTTCGTTACTACGGCAATTCAACAGGCGTTGAATGAGGTTGAAATAGGCTTGCTGACGCTGTTCGTTCATAGCTAAGGGCGTGAGAGTCGCACATATTTTCCTATCAGAGAAATTCAACACCAGCGTCCTAGATTCCGGAAACGGATGGAGTTTCATCACAGGTGATGCATTCCCCACAACCAGCGATCATCGCCCTAAATCTACATTCAACAAAAAAACTTGCTACTGAAGCTTTTAAGTCACTACCACTACCACGACAAGATTTTGTCCCAACGACATTAATCTGTCACCGATGACAGATAATTAGTCACTGTACAAAATTTAATGGACGTAACTGGACTCGAACCAGTGACCTCTACGATGTCAACGTAGCGCTCTAACCAACTGAGCTATACGTCCGCAACTTTATTAAAATAGCATAGATTTAGCAGAATTGTCAAGATTAATTTGCTAAAGTTGCCTGCGAGTCGGCAAATTCTGTATTTATTTTGCTCATACAAGTGTATACAATCAACATGTGCTTCTACTCAAAGCTTGAACACAACAGGGCTGTTGACTTTTTAGTTACGGGTCAATTCCACAATTATTCTGAGGTTGCCTTGCCAGGAAATGCAAGAGCAGATTTGGAAAAAAATCATCAGAATATAGTAGAAACTTTGACTATGCCCCAACGCAGATGCAATGAGACAGCTTGATATATTAGTTTTAAGTTAGTTTAAATAACAGAGAGTCCTAAATAGGATTGTTACAATCTGTATAATAGTTAAATTTTGTTAATTTTTTCATAGTACGTAGAATGTCAACTGCTTTAATTACTGGTGCCTCTGATGGTATTGGTAAAGCCTTTGCCGAGGAATTAGCTGCACAAAATACAAATCTTGTTTTAGTTGCTCGTTCAGAAGCAAAATTAAACCAGCTAGCCAAACAACTGCAAGAAAAATACAAAGTTCAAGTAGATACTATTGTTAAAGATCTGACAGAAACAGATGCTACTCATGATGTGTTTGATGCTGTCAAATCAAAAGGATTAACGATTGACCTGTTAATCAACAACGCTGGTTTTGCCGACTATGGTGACTTTGCTGAGACGGATCAAGAACGACAACTCAAAATGGTTCAATTGAATATTTTGGCATTAGTAGCTTTAACTCATAAATTCTTGCAAGGGATGCGACAGCGTGGTTCTGGAAGCATTATTAACGTATCTTCCCTCACCGCATTTCAACCAATGCCTTATCTTTCTGTTTATGCTGCCAGTAAAGCATTTATTGTCAGTTTTAGTCAGGCACTTTGGGCAGAAAATCGTCACTATGGTATCCGCGTTTTAGTGACTTGTCCTGGACCAGTTGAGACAAATTTCTTCACAGAAGCAAAGTTTCCTCCAGCACTTGCAGCTAAAACAAATAAAATATCGACTTCAGAAGAAGTGGTACGCGAATCATTGAAAGCTTTGGAGAGGGGAGATTCGACCGTCGTTGTTGGTGGTTTTAGCACTCACTTTATTAGCAAATTATCCAGATTTGTCCCACGCCAAACTCTGTTGAGTCTTTTGGCAAAACAGTTTAAGGCAAAAACAGTTTAAGGAAAGACGCACTATGGTGCGTCTGGATTACACATACCTTGTTAACTGCACACGGTAGCGGTCTTTTTTAGTAACAGCAATTTCCCCAACTTCTAAACGTCCCTTACTGCGAATGGCGATTAAATCGCCTGTTTTTAGTTGAGAACTTGCTTGAGTTATTTCCTTCCAGTTGACGCGAACATCTCCGCTGTCAATTAACTCAACCATTTTGCTACGGGACATTCCAAAACCAGCAGAGGCGATCGCATCCAACCTCAAAGAAGCTTCCACAGTGGTTAGTTCTTTTTTCTTTGGTTCCCGTACCTTCAACTCACTGAAATCTATACGCTGAGTTTTCACGGGAACTGATCGCACCTGCTTGAGATTCATTTCCAAAAACTCTGCTAACTCCGGTACGACGATTACCTGTGCGCCCCGTTCGCCTAGTACAATAATGTCCCCCGTCTTTTCGCGGACTATCCCAGTGGCTAGCATTGCGCCCAAAAAGTCGCGGTGAGTGGCGGTATCAAACAGGAAATTTCCGGCTATGTCTAAAGCGGTGAGTGCGACTTGAGATTGATCTAAAGGGATTTCGGAACGGGCGATCGCCACTCTTGTGCGTTCAGCCTGAGGATATCCACCCCAAACCACCAACTGCACCTCTGTCAGACGGCTAAATACCACCATGATTTCTGCTAACTCTGGAGGAGAGAGAAAATCAGTGAAAACCACTTCCCAAGTTTTGATAGCTTGTTCCGCTTGGTCAATCACACGAGCTATACTATCTCGATTTTCAACACCTTTTAAAAGTTCTTCCCGTGGCAACATTTTAAACAGTTATCAGTTATCAGTTATCAGTTATCTAGTTACAAGTTAGCAGTTATTCAGTCGTTCAGTTATGAGTGAAATTCCATATAGCTGTATTAACTGATGACTGATTAGTATTCACTGGGCGCGGCGTAACCTTGAATATTTTCTGGTTCAAACTGACGTAAGACACGGGTTGCTTGACGGGTAAGAATTTCAGGACCTTGAACGACAATCAAGTATTTGCCAGCATTCAAGCGATTTCGGTAAGGTAAAGCGTCACCGCTTCCAACCAATAAACCGACTCCACCACCGACAAACACACTACCCATAGCGCCTGCACCAGCGCCCAACAGTCCACCGATAATGTGATTGCCAATTTCACCCGCCCAAGCAAAAGTGTCCAAGCCAGTGAGGAGGCTAAAAGTAATACCTGCGAAAAATCCAAAGGGTACCAGCCAAACAGCCATGAACTGAGTTTGCTTCTTTGCTTGCTCGTTGGGGTCAATCAAGCCAAATTCATCAGCAGTTTTATAACCTTTACCCAAAATTGTAGATTTTATGGCTTCTTTTTCTAAAGCTAGATAAGCAGCTTCTGCTTGGATGCGGTCAGCTAAAACGGCAACAAGGTAATTCATTGATGTTAAAACTCAAGTCTAATAAGGATGAGAATATTACTGTACTAAGTCAAGAGGCTCGCAAAAATTATTTACACTTTTCTTCAACACATATATTAAAACGGGTGTTGCTAAGATCTTAGGAAACGTCGGCATTGTTTTGAGATGTTCCATCATCCCTTTGACTGAGCCATTAACCAAATCATCACGAAATTCTTCTTGACAAATAGCGGCACGCCATTTTCGAGCTAAAGCATCCAACCATTCTGAATTTGCTATTTCTGGTTCTTGTCCGGCTCGAATCGCTAAAGTGATTGCAGCATCTTCTAAATCTCCATCACATTCTTCTATAATATCGAGTGCTTCCATAGCTGTGAAGTCATCTGCAACTTGAGAGCGAAACTGTGCAATTTCTTTTGCCGTAACTTTCGTCATCAGATTGTGTTTTCGGTGTTTGAAGTTTTCCTTTATGCTAGGATATGACAATTTTGATAGCTCGAATCAACAATTCATCAAAAAATGTAAAGGGGCAGGAGAAAAAGGGGAAAGGTTTTCCTCTTTAACCTTTCCCCTTTACCTTCCAAGGGCGCACTGGCTCCTAATGACTATTGAGTAACCTAGCGTGCTGCTCTAGAGGTGACTGCTCGTTGTAAAGTAGCTAGAGCACGATTGTAATTCAAAATTGCTGTGACTCTAGCACCTTCAGCTTGTGTCAAGGCATTTTCTGAGATAATAACTTCAGTTTGAGTGCCGACACCTGCTTGGAATCGCAAACGTGCTAGACGTAGAGACTCTCTAGCTTGTTCAAGAGCAGTACTAGCCGTTTGAACATTCTGCAAGTTAGATTGCAATTGAGAATAAGAACTTTCTACGTTATAACGAATTTGGTTACGCGCAATGGCAAATTGATTTTCAGCAATCCGAATGTTAGCTTTTTGTTGAGCTGCGGCTGCTCTTGCTGCTCCACCATCGTACAAAAACAATCTAGCTTGGACTCCTAAGGAATAATTATCGGTACCGTTTCTTTGATCGTCAAACCGATCAGAGAGCTGGTAGCTACCAACCAAACCCACTTGAGGACCTAGCTGACTAAGCGCTGCCCGTCGCTGTTGTTCGGCAATATTGCGTTGCGCCAAATTCTGTTGCAGTTCCGGACGGTTTTTAAAAGCTAAGACAAGAGTTTCAGGCAGGGGAACATTCCACAGAGCTGCTATTCTGACTGGATCAGCCGAACTAATATCAACTGACTGCGGCAAACTTAATGTTTGGGCTAATCTACGGCGAGCAATTTGCTGCTGTGAGATACCACTTGTCAGCTGTTGTTGATAAGTTGCTAAATTGACCTGAGCACGCAGAACATCGAATCGAGTACTCACACCAGCGGCTTCCAAAGCTTGTGCATCCCGCAAACTAGCTTGACCATTTCTCACAGCAGACTGGGCAATGCGTACCTGTTCATCTGCTTGTTGCAAGTCGTAGTATTGAGAGGTGACACTCAGGCGGATTTCCTCAGATTGAACTTCAACAGCCAATTCATCGAAACGTAGCTGTTCCTCAGCAGCTCGAATGCGGGCTGTTGTTTGTCCAGAGGTGTAGAGATTGTACTCCACTTGCGCAGTACTAGAGAAATTTGTAGTAGAGGGTACATCTTCGAGTGCTGTGCGCTGTGAATTAAGTTGTTGTTGATTCAAGAAAGCAGGTCCACCACGGGTGAGACCAGCACTCAGACTGGCAGTAGGTAACAAAGCAGCTTGCGCCTGCCTTACGCTAGCTCGACTGCGCTCTACATTTAGTAATGATATCTGTAGATCCTGACTGTTTCGTCGTGCTATCTCCAGAGAGTCTGCTAAAGTAATCGGTTGAGTTCCCTGAATCCTCACTTCTTCTGGTTTGGTAGGAAACTGTAGAGGATTCGGGTTGGCTTTGAGATAATTAGGGATCTGCACCGAACTTGCTGACGCAGGAGTTGTTGGTGCAGGAGTTGTTTGCGCTGGAGTTGTTGGCGCAGGAGTTGTTCGTGCTGGCTTAGAGGAACCTGCCGGAGTTATTCGCGCAGGCGTTGTTGTCGCAGGAGTTGTTCGCGCTGGCTTAGAGGAACCTGCCTGAGCTACCAGATTTTTCATGGTATTTTGTTGCGAGCAGGTAGACGACTTCTGGAGGACGGAAGCAGAACGACCAACCTGAGTTTTACCATTTTTCGCCTGTTGCGGGCATAACTTCCCCTGATCCAACAGCTTTGCGACTTCTACTGTCCCACGGACTGGGGTTTGTAACTTGTTTGGTAACTGAGCAGAAGTTTTCTTTTCTGTAGGAAGCTGGCCCGAAGAAAGTGTTTTTTGTTCAACAGTGGAGGCGGGTCTTGAGGTTTCATTATAAGAAGAAAATGTATTTTTTGACGCCTCAGCAATAATTATTGAGTTGTTTTGTTTTTGTATGCTTGTCCCAGAAGGAGGAATCTTATTAGTCAACTGGGTTTGATTTGAGGTCGGTTTCAAGCTCATAAGCATACTTTGAACCTTATGTGCTACCTGTGGTATTGGTATACCAGTTTTTCCAGTCAATATTACCTCGACACCGCCACGAGTTATAGAAGATATTAAACCACCTCCCATAACATCAACAGTTGGTACTGCTGCGGCTAGAAAACTGCTGCTAGCAGTAGGAGGTAATTGCGGTTTAATATCGAGAGCAGTTGGAGTTCCCTCGAAAGTAGAAGTCAAGCCATCGGAAGAAGCAAAAAGCTTTACTCCAGTGGCTGGTGCAGGATTAGCCCAAGCAGGCTGAGTTGCTAATACTGCTGCTGTTACACCAGGTAAGAAACTACTAAATATTTGCTGTCTGTTCACCGCATCCCCTCACACAGAAATTAAGCGGCTGAAACTGTTTTGTCGCCACAGAATATATCACGATGCCAAGTTTAGGGATCGGAACTCTGTGTGTCTTGAAATCCTTTGACAATGCGAGACAGTTCCGCCTTCTCATCGATAGTAACGCGCGTAGGAGCACCACTGACAATTCGTTCATAGTTGCGGAACGAATCTTTAATTTCGGGACCGTCAGCCGTGATATTGTACTCGCGAATACCTTTGTCATGCCATGAACCACGCATTTTAAAGACGTTGATTGCCCGCGACATTTCTCCCCGAATTTCCACATACTGTAACATCAAAATTGTGTCTGTAATCGTAGAAATATGAGAGTCTGTAATAGAGTGCGAACCCATAAATTGCTCAGTTGTGTTGGTAAAAAAGCCCGTAATTTCTTCTTGCTTGGCATAACCTGTAACACCAATGACAAACTGCCGGAACGCATTATTACTTACCCCTCGTGCTAGTGCCGAAAGAGAGTCAATGGCAATACGAGATGGTTTAAATTCAGCAATTTCTGACTTAATAATTTGCAAGTGGTCTTCTAAACCGGTTGATTCAGGATACGTACAAATTATTTTTAACAAACCTTGACGTTCTAAATCCTCAAAATCAATTCCCCATGAGGAAGCATTACGAGAGAGTTGTGCGCGTGATTCTTCATAAGCAAATAATATCACCCGTTCACTGTGAACACAGCCATCTTGCAGAAACTTGCTAACCAACAGAGTTTTACCAGTACCAGTTGCTCCTGTTGCTAGAATAATCGAATCCCTAAAGAAACCACCGCCACACATTTGATCTAAGGCTTTAACACCAGAGGATACTCTGACGTTTGAAGACCGTTGAGTTAAGCGCATCGCTCCCAATGGGAAAATATTAATTCCTGCATTGGTAATTGTAAAAGGATATTCACCCTTCATATGTGTTGTACCACGCAGTTTGAGTATTTCAATTGTGCGACGGCGACGTTCTCCTTCTAAAACATTACGTACAATCGCCACATTATCGGAAACAAATTCTTCTACGCCAAAACAGGCAACAGGTCCGTATTCATCCGTGCGTTCTGTGGTTATAATTGTAGTCACACTTAATTGTTTCAGACGAGCAACGAGACGAAATATTTCTCGCCGCACAACTCCCACAGCTTCATACTGTTGAAAAACTGCTGTAATTGAGTCAATAGAAACGCGTTTTGCCCTATACTTACGAATAGCGTATTGTAGACGTTCAATCAGGGCAGAGAGATCGAAGTTGCCAACAACATCCTGTCCCTCTGGATCAGGAGAAGCATCGAGTATAAATAATTTTCCTTCACTAATAAGACGTTCTAAATTCCAGCCAAAAATACCAGCATTTTTAATAATATCACTAGGAGATTCTTCAAATGTAACAAACACTCCTGATTCATCAAAGTAGGTAATACCGTTATAAATAAATTGAAGAGAAAATAAAGTTTTGCCAGTTCCAGAAGTCCCGCTGACTAAAGTCGTTCTTCCTACAGGTAACCCACCATGACTAATGTCGTCAAAGCCCTCTATCATTGTCCGAATTTTTTCAACACCTCGTGTCGGTGTCTTGGTTTGCTCTAAATTTTCTTTCTGACTCATGTTGACGTTTACAAATAGGAAGGAAACCCAGTTATTGTATTAATAAGTAGTAGCTACTGCTGATTAATTTTGTGGTCTATATTACTCTTCAAACGGTTCTCGCTCGTCTTCTATCAATTCTTCATAAAGCAAATCCAATCCAATTAACACTCTTTCTCTATCCGAAAGGTCTCCGATAATTCTCCGAACTGGTGGAGGTAAAATTTTGGATAATGTCGGTGTGGCTAAGATTTTATCTTCTTCCGCCAGTTGTGGGTTCTTCAGCACGTCAATAACTTTTAAAGCATAAACACCTTGAAACTCTTGTTCCAGAATTGTTTGGAGTGTTTTTAATGCCCGTACTGAGTTCGCAGTGTTCCCTGCCACATAAAGCTTAAGAACATAGGTTTTTCGTGGTTGATTCATATTAGGTACAGGCTAGAAGTACAGATAGAACCACAATATCCTTCGATTGACTTTGGTGGAATTTTAAGGCTCGATTTTTACCAACAAAAACTGTTGAACATTTGATGAAGTTATTTTATTGATAAATTGAACAACGGTATAGTTCACACAAGTGAGCCAGTATATCAATCAATGTTATACGGTAATCAAGTAATGCTTCATCACTCCTTCCTTCTAATTTTAGCTGTTTGGAAAATTCGTCAATGATCTCCATGTGAATTTCTATGATTCGAGGCACAGGAATATTAGCAGAAAAGATTGAATTGATAAATTTATCAATGCAGTCTTTCAGTGCTTGGTCTGTAGTGGTAAAGTAGTTTATAAGGATATGGCGGTAGTCTGATTTGAGTTGTCGCAACAATGCCTGCTCTTCGGCTCTCGTCATTGGTTGATAAAAACTGGTGGAATTTTAGCTTGTGCCATTTAACAGCATGGGAATAATTCAAGCTTAATATTTTATTTATATTTTGTCCCAGCAACTTGAGTAAACACTGAAGAGAGCTTTCTGTGGTACATCTGACGAAAAATTGGGCAAGTTGACCAACAATCACGTTAGTAACGTCACTCATCTGCCCAAAGAATCCTTGTTCACTCGTTGAATCAACTGTAGAGACGTTGCATACAACGTCTGTTTGAGTCATCCAAAATGCTTTGCTATCTACGTGGAAAATCATTATGAGGAATAACATCTGTGTTGATACATTATGGTTGCTCACCCTACGGTTAAAAAGTTTAGAGCTTTTTGTGAGCCTCTCACGCTTGGCTAGAAAACCGCTAGCAACATATGAAAGAAGCACCATTCACCCTATTCCCTGTTCCCTATCAAAAAAAACACTTTTGTCGTAAATATCAAAGTACAAAGCAAATTTGGTAATTGACTTAAAGGACTGAGTGTGTTAGCAATTTCTGAGCGAGAATGAGCAGTCTGTTGCTGCTATGAAGTTATAGAACTTGGTACATGGTAGGGTAAGCGGTGAGTCAAATGAGTTGGTACACATCTACCACCGTCACTAAGTATTCGCCCCGGTCTTAATTTCGGGGCTACCGCGCTCCCATGTTGTTTACTTGTGGTATATATCCACTCTTGATATCTACCGAATTATAGATTTCTTAACTTTGCTCATTAATAAGATACTTAAACAAAGATAAACGATTGTCGCATTCCAAATCATTATAATTCCTAAAGGTTCTATAGCGAATCTTTAGAGCCATAATTGGTGTAGCTGTAGCTATGGATGACAAGTTTCAACACGCTTGAAGATACCAGTGTGGACGCCCACAATACCCTAAGGGCTATGAGACAGCGAGCAGTTCGGATAAGGATTTACCTTTCCAAACAACTGCGATGCTACAGGAGGGGAGCCACTGCTCAACTAGGATTTCCTAGATTGTTAAGGCTGGCTCCTCAGTAGTGTCCTTGGGACACGCTACGTGTCTCTCTAGAAGTGCTTTGCGCTGACAGAAGAGCAATTGGTAAAGCAAACCTGTGCCCAAGGCATAAAAATTCCCCAATTTCTTAGGGGAGCTTTTTCCACACATTGGCGGCTGACTCCAGGGTAGAGTCGCCTCCAAACTGCCAAGCGGCAAAGGTACATGCCGATCGCCGTGTGAATCACTCTTACTGGCAAAAAATGTCAGTCAGGAAGAAGCTCATCTCTAAAGCATTCAATTTTTGCTCAGAATGCTAGACTCAGTCTTCTTAGAGGAATAGCTTCAAACTTGAACACCCAAAGCTTCTTTGGCAGTTAGCTGGTGGTGCCGGAAGCCCAACCCCTAACAAGAGCGACCTCATTGCCATATGTCAATGCTACAGTACCCGCTTTATGACTTTATAGCAACCGTGCCTAGCTGCGTAGAAACAGCTACTCTGGCAATTGTGCTGGAAATTTTTCAACAAGAGGAGTGCCCCCGCCTAGCAGTTTTAGATAAGCAAAAATGCTTGTTAGGCTTGGTTTACTCTGCCCGTTTGCTACCACAATTACTGACACCAGGTCAAGGCAAAGGTGATTCTAAATGTTTAGAGTTACAGCAACCCCTTTCCACGCTGGGTCAAGGGTTAATTGAACCTATACAAACAATACCAGCATCTTTGCGTATAGAGCAATTGAGTTCGTTTCTTCATTCCCAGCAAATTCAAACAAACACGAATTTAGATTGGGCACTGGTTGACTCAAATGGCAAATTTTTGGGGCTTGTGGATAGCCCACGCTTGTTGAAAGTGTTGACAACACAAAAATTGCTCGCTTGTACTCATAAGGGGACTAAGCGCACAAATTCAAGGAAAGCACCTCAAAAGGAGACTGCGGATACTCTTGGTGATGACACCAAAGTCGCTGGAGTTAGGGGAACCACTGATAGAACTCACACAGGCGAGCAAACACGAGAATGTAAGCCACTTGTGCAGTTGTTAGAACGACTGCCTTGGCCTTTAACGCTACAAACAAGCAACGGCGAAGTCGTGACGCAAAATCCAGCTTGGTGGCAGCAATTGGGAGCATTAAAAGATCCAGAAGGAGTCAGGCGACAAGTAGAAACGATTTTGGCAAATGTCTCCTCCAAAAAATTACAATACGCGACTCAAACAGCAGCCAAAATTTCTTCCATTTTCTCATCCACAAACGAGTATTCTTGTCAAGAAAAATCTTCGTCGCGATTAGGCGAAGTGATGCCTCAAAAAGATGTGTTACCTTGCTCAACACTGGCGGCGGATCCTCACACTCAGACTCATAACCTTCAACAGCAGCCAATAGTTGAAAATCCGGCACCAAATCGCTGCTTTTTAGATAGCCAGCAAGGGACTTGTACCTGCGTAGTAGAAGTGCAAAATGGTCAGGAGCGGGTTTGGCAGTTTGCCAAAATCCCTCTAGATAGTCCTGAATTGAAAGTCTTGAGTACAAATTTAAAAACACCTCTGGCTACCAAAAACTCAGCACTCAGTAGTGAGTTGTGGCTGATGCTAGCCACTGACGTTACAGAGCAGCAGCAGCTTTCCAAAGAACTCGTGGCGAAAAATGCCGATTTAATTCAACTCAATCGGTTAAAAGATGAATTTTTAGCTTGTATTAGTCATGAACTCAAAACTCCTCTAACTGCCGTTTTAGGATTATCGCGGTTGCTGGTGGATCAGCAGTTGGGAGAATTAAACGAGCGTCAAGCGCGTTATGCAGGACTGATTCACCAAAGCGGACGCCACCTCATGAGTGTGGTTAATGATATTTTGGATTTAACCCGTATGGAAACGGGACAAATGGAGCTTACGCTCACCAACGCCAACATTCAGAAAGTGTGTGAGCGTGCTGTCTCTGAAGCAAAAGCTATTCATACCCAAAGTAACAAAGCTTCCTTAAACTCCCGAGATCAAAGTACGTCTCCACAAGAACACCAATTCACCCTCTCAATTGAACCAGGCTTAGACCAAATTGTGGCGGATGAGTTGCGCTTGCGCCAGATGCTGGTACACCTGCTTTCCAATGCTTTCAAGTTTACTGAAACAGGTGGTGAAATTGGACTCGGGGTTAGTCGTTGGGAAGGTTGGATTGCCTTTACAGTCTGGGATACAGGTATTGGTATTCCAGAACATCAGCAGCATTTAATCTTTCAAAAATTCCAACAACTCGAAAATCCTCTCACCCGTCAGCATGAAGGAACAGGTTTGGGGCTTGTCTTAACCAGAGCGTTAGCTCGTCTTCACGGTGGTGATGTGAGTTTCTTGTCGCGTGAGGGTAAAGGTAGCCAGTTTACACTACTTCTTCCACCCAGTCCTCCGAAAGAATCGGGAAGATTGGCAGATGAGGATATGGGAACAGCTTCTTTTGCGCCACGCCATCCTATCGCCCCATCAACACAATCCAACCCTACTCGACAAAAAGCCACCCAACAGGCGTCTACGGAAAATCCCGTTGAACCTTACGGGAAAACACCTGGAAGACAACATCTACAACCTATAAACCCAACACAACCCCACTTCACGAAAAACCCTATACCTGGGGGACGTCAAGGACGTATGTCCACAGGACAGGCTGCGCCAACACGCAGCGTCTTTGTATCTCCTGCGGAGACGCTACGCGAACGCGAAGCGTCTCCGAAGGACATAGGAGATACGGGTATAACCTATGCCTTTAACACATCTCTCGCGCCAGGGCAGGTTCCCCGTCAGTCCAAAAGACAAGTTCCAACGCGATTACAAACGCAGTCGCCCACGCAAGGAAAGTCGTTATTTGATTTGTCTCACCGCTCCACGGGAGTTTACGGTAAGTCATCTTGGGCTTCACGGGAAGCCGCCCTCCAAGCGTCTATAACCCATCACTTGAGTTCTTCTAAATCCCTCGTGTTGGTTGTGGAAGCAGTTGCTCGATATATTGAGGATTTGACCGAACAGCTGACAGGTTTGGGCTATCGAGTCGTGATTGCTCGTTCAGGATGTGAAGCTGTAGAAAAAGCTCGACGCTTGCAACCCAAAGCCATCTTCCTCAATCCGTTACTTCCCTTGCTGTCAGGTTGGGATGTACTGACTTTACTTAAGTCCGATGTCGCAACATCTCATATTCCTACCATTGTGACAGCAACAGGAGCTGAAAAAGACCAAGCATTTGCCAACCAAGCAGATGGTTTTTTGAGTTTGCCAGTGCAGCATCAAGTCTTAACACCGCTGATAGAAAGTTTATGTACTCCACCAGAACAAAAGCAGCAAAAATTAGATGATGATGATATTCTTCATAACAATACACCACTCAAAATTTTGAAGTTGGTTGATCCTGAGAGTGAATCTTCAACTTCGCACTCGTTACTTCAACAGCATCGGGTTATAGAAGTGGATGACTTGGATCAAGCAGAATTGCTGACTCGGGTTTGGCAGTTTGATGTCGTTTTGCTGGATATAGAAATGCCAGCAGCCGAAGCTTTGCTTAAACAACTCTCTGATCACCCCCGTTTAGCGAATCTACCGCTTGTCACCTGTAATGTGTCAACCACCCAAGCTGCTTCTCAAATGCCTGGGCTTTCTGTGTTTCCTTGCTTAACACCATTAGCAACAGATAAAAATCATGGTGGTGGCAAAACAGATGCTCTGTTGTCAGTTCTGCAAATTGCATCTGGTACATGCTACTGCCCACCCAGCATCTTAGTCGTGGATTTAGGAATACTGCCGGATTTACCAGATACAAGTCAAGCCACAGTCAGGGGTTGTCGCACACAAAAAAATTTCTCATTGAATAGCCCTATAGCTGGAGAAAATACTCCGTGTCCTTGGATTATCTCTGGTGGATCTGAGTGGTTTCAAGCTTTGATTCAGTACCTACAAACAGGTGGCTTCAAAGCCTCAATGAGTCGATCTTGGGCAGAACTGCTCCAGCAAATTCGCCACCAAAATGTTGACGTACTCCTCATTTGCCTAGGAGAGTCTAGCATCAACAAAGAGGTGTACTCAGCCCTGAAAGCGTTGCAACAGTTGCCTTTTGACTTACCACCAGTTTTGCTCCTTGATCAACGATTAAATTCTGATCAGGTTGAAGATGAGCAAACTGAGATTCCCCTATTGGAATCCATAGAAACTGTCATAAGTACTCTTGCCTCCCAGATTTTACCTCGCTCTATATCAATGGAGAACTTACTAAACGAGATTAATAAAGCTTTGGAAACTTGAGACGAAAAACACAAACTTCCACTCTTCCACTTCCACTCTTCCACTTCCGACTAGATACTCCCTGTTAAGCGTTCCCTGTTCCCTATTCCCCATAACTAAATTCTCGTTACCTTCTGAGTTCTTTCTTGTTAAAAGGAACTCGAATCAGTTGATAAGCCCCGCTTGTACCCAAGTTTTCGTAATCAGTTGGCTTTAAGTTCATTTCAGGAAACTTTGTGAGTTGAGCAAGAACTAACACTGAGGGAGGCTGTGCTTTCTTGGCAGCTTTGTCTTGAATATACTGTTCAGCATCTGTAGATACTTTGACGTAATGAATGATCTTTTTAGTATAAAAAGCAACGCTTGGTTTTTTGAAACCCACCATGATAAGTTCTTCATTGGGTTGTTGTGCTTGGACTGCGATCGCAGACAATTCCCGCAAAGGTAGCTGACGTTCCTGATCTATCAAAAACAAACAAGGCGTGAGGACAAAAACCAAAAACGCCGCAAACCCCAACACATTCACCATTAACATCGGCTGATAATAACGACGCACAAGTATTGCTGCCAGTATGAGAGCACAAAGTAGCCAAATGACACCTCCCAGTACTGATAAGCCTGACTGTTGAAACAACTCGGAGAAGTTAGGTGCAGCAGGATCCCTTATTAACTGAGGAACGTAAAACATTGCGACTGCTAACACTAATAAAAATACGACATTCACCCAACCTGTCCAGAAGAAGGGACGATCAAGAGAATCAGGGGGATATTGCTCCCTCATTTTCTCATCCTTGAGCAGATCGCTCCACAATAAAGCTACCAAAATAGCTGCTGCTGGCATTAAGGGCAACACGTAGCTGGGGAGTTTGGTAACAGCAGTGGTGAAGAAGCCAAAAACACCAATAAACCAGAAAAAGGCAAATAAACCAAGTTGACTAGAGCGTTTTTGAGAGCGCCAGTACTTTGGTTGCCAAAATTTCAGCCTTGCCATTGCCAAAGGCAAATACACTGAGTATGGTGCAAAACCTACTAATACAACGAAAAAGTAAAAATACCAAGGGGCTGAGTGGCGGTTAACCACACTTGTAAAACGTTCTAAATTATGATAACCAAAAAACGAATTAATATAATTTTCACCATTACGCCAAATAACTAGCAAATACCAGGGTACTGATAAGCATAAAGTAATGAGTAAACCTGTAAGGGGACGCATTTCCCGTAAAACGGCTTTTACATTTCCCAAATAAAGCAAAAATATGCCGATAATCAGTGCAGGTAAGACAATTCCCACTGGTCCTTTGGTTAAAATTGCACCTGCAATCAGGACATAAAAAGCCAAATACCACCGTGCTTTCACTTCTGATTGTGAGGAGGGTTGAGCATAAGCAAGAAAAAAGCACAACAACGCTGAGTCCATGCAGCCAACAAGCAACATATCAGAAACACCCGTTCTCCCCCAGACAATCATTTGTGAACTAAGTGCCATGACAGCAGCTCCCAAACCAGCTGTTAACCAGCGTCGAGTTGGGCGAGTTGTTCGCTCAAGGTAGTCTTGTCTTGCTAAATGCCACTGTATAGTGTAAAATGCCAAACTAATTAGTCCCGTAGCAGCAAGCGCTGAAGGCAAACGGACTGCCCATTCATTGACTCCAAAAATTGAGTAGGCGATCGCCTGACACCAGTAAATTAATGCCGGTTTATCAAAACGAGTTTCACCATTGAAAAATGGAGTAATCCAATCACCTGTAACAAACATTTGGCGGGAGGCTTCAGCAAACAGTGGTTCTGTCTCATCAATCAAGCCAATACTGCCCAAATGCCAAAAGAATGCTACCCCACCAATCAAAACTAACCATAAAATCGACAGAGTAACAGTGAAGACTCGACGTTTGCCCATATAGTCATTAATCATTAGTTATAAGTAAGTAGTCAATAGTCTAAATCCTAAATTAATCAACATGACTTTGGCTTAGCTTTTCGGTTCCAAGTGTTCAAGACTAAAGACTAAAGACTAAGGACTAAGGACTAAGAATCAGTTGCCATTCTTTCTTTTGAGAATTCCAGCTTGGTAAGGAAGTTTCTCCAACAACATATGGACCCCAGTAGCGACGGGAACCATCCTGTGCAAAAGCAACTAAAATATCTCCTGTCTCCAGTTCTAACTTACCGTTTGGCAAAGCTAGAATCATCCCCTTCTCACTACCCTCTTGTGGAGCAAAATCCCAATGTGCTGGGACAGCATCTTTAATCTGTCCAGAGGAAGAGCCTTTGTTTAGAGAACGCCGCGACAGTAGAGCAAGGCGCACAGGTTGATTAGTTTGGTTACTCATTCGTAAAGTTCCTTGATTTGCTGCTTGCCCACTTGATCCCTGTTGATATGTCATAACGGTATGCTTGATCCCACCCCTGCTACTTTCGACTTGATAACTTTTTGCGGATACTGATGAACCAGATGATGATGCTGCGCTCACATCCCGATGTGTTTGAGCAGATGGTAGAGAAGATGCTTTTAATTCTGTGGACTCGAAGGATACACTCTTCTGACGGCATCCCATTGGTAGAAACAGCACTCCCAACGAAAAACCTACCAGAACAGCGTGACAATACACTGGCGGGTTCATGGTAATATATTTTACGAATAAGTATTTTTTGTGTGGGCTTGACCAAGTAACAGCCTAATAGTAGTAAGAGCAATAAGACAGAAAGTTGCCCACCCAAGGCTATCTGGGAACTAGTGCGTGAAATATATCATGTATGCAACTTTTAAGCAAAACAGCAAAGTATTGCTCACAATGAAGAAAAGTATATATTTTGTATGGTTATTTAAAACCCAACAAATGCCCACAATACTATTTAAGCAAGCATATGCGTTTGCCAGATATCCTCCATAGTGAACTTGCCAGCAATAAATCCACAACCATTACCCAGCCTTTGGGCTAGCATCAACACTAATTTCCGTTTTCTACACCCATTAACGAATAACCTTAGGACATTTTATTTTTTGGATCTCCCTATAGAAATATGTCATAATTTCTTGACTTTACCTTGAAAGTAGCCCTCATAAACTGTATACAGCACAACACATGAAAATATTTCTCCCTCTCTCCCTCCCTCTCTCCTTATTTTCAAGCTAGGTAAGGGGGTTTTTGAACAGGTTTCAAAATTCATACATACGGATGCAGTGCCTACTCTCCCACACTCCCAGTCCGCAGCGGAAGTTCTATTCATGCAAAATACACGCCTAAACAACCTATTTAATGCCATTGCATTACGCTTGCGGCTATGGTTTTTCAATCCTTGGCGACGATTTTCGGTTTTGATAATTAGTTTTTTGTTCGGTTTTTTTCTGGGAAGCGCAGTTGCTACCACAGCTGGACAAAGTGCTGAATGGGACGTTGTCGTTGCTGGAATGTTAATGGTATTAACAGAAATCGGCAGCCGAATATACTACGGTCGTAGCATACGAGAGCGACAGGCGCTTTGGGTAGAATCTCTGAATATCCTTAAAATCGGTTTAATGTACAGCTTGTTTCTGGAAGCTTTTAAGCTTGGTTCGTGAACGGAAAAGGAAGAAGGAAGAAGGGAGAAGGG
>NZ_QMEB01000115.1 GCF_012912135.1 Brasilonema bromeliae SPC951
GTGAGACAGCGCTGCAGGAGGGTTTCCCTCCGTAGGCGACTGCGAACCCGAAGGGACTTCGTTTGTATAGCCCCAGACTTCCAGTCTGTGGGATGAGGAAAATTTACACATTTGGGATGCTCCCCCAAAAAGAGATTATTTCAGCAGGAAGCAAAATGATGAGTGACGTAGACAAATACATTGCCAGACGCAAGCACACTGATCCGGAGTTCCCTGAAGATTTTGAATCTGGATATTCCAGTTTTAAAATTGGCGTATTGCTGGCGCAAGCAAGAATTGAAGCGGGAATGACACAAGAAGAATTAGCACGTCGGTTAAATTTGCATGAATCTATAATAATTAGAATCGAAAACGATGGCTTAGATGTTGGTATCTCTACTTTAGAAAGATATGCAAATGCCTTGGGGAAGAAACTTTATGTAGAAATTCAATAAGTGCGTAGACGCAAAATGACTGGGAACCAACGAACCAAGAAATACAAGAAGTAGCGTGCAAGTTTATCTTCGCGAATTGTTATAACCCACAATTCGCCAGCATAATACTACAAGCACAACAAGAAGATCCTCTTTGGATTCAGTGCCAGATCATGAAAACGTAGAAACCGCAATACTTCGTGGAAAATCACTTGTTTGCGAATCTTTACAATTCTGTGTAAGCCTTATATGTTAGACTTTACAAGTCTGTACGCGAGAAAAGAGATCTGGCCATAAGTCTTCATTCTTTTTCACCCCCCTAAAACCCCAAACAGGGAGATGTCCTTGGGGGGCTTCTGTGGAGAAGGTTAATTTATTGTAATACAGCCACTCTTTCTTCCAAGGCATTCCTTTGCGCCAACCCACGCGATCGCCAAACTTTTCATAGTCTTTACCCACACTTTCCCAAATGCGCTTTTGCACACTAAAGCCAAAGCGCCCACTACTGTATTTTACCCAAAGTTGGTCAATTGTGCGGAGGTCAGTGCAGGGAAAGTTTTTGATGGATTCGACATCCAGCCAGCTTTCTATTTCTCTGCCAGTTGCCTTGAGCATGAAAGTAACAGTTTCCAGATCCGCTTCTTTCCACTGTCCTGCTTTTAGCAAATTTCGTAATTTGGTGTAGTTTACACCGCGTTCACTGCTGAGGTCATCTTCTGAATCATCTCGTTGATTTTGCGGGGTGTTTTGAGTTTCAATAACTTCTAGGTTTCTCAGTTCTTGGGTAGTGGGGACTTCTTTCTTCGGTTCATTACTGAGGTTATCGCTTTGACTTTGTGGGGTCACCTTCACAGTTGGCACTGGCTTCTGCCCAGTTATGCCCCAAATTAACTGTTCCATTGGATCGGGTTCTTGCTGGCGAAAATCAACCCAATGAAAACTCCTTATAAATCTAGGAACGCTGTTTATAAGTTCTTGAGGGCAATCCGGCAATATAACCAATCCCATGCGAAGCTTGCGGTTAGCGAATTCAACTAGAAACTCTCGCATTTCAATATTTGCCCACGGTCCTACTCCTGATGAACCAATGAATACGGCTACAGCTTTTATCTGAGGAATAATTTCTTCTAGTTGATCCTGCCAAGGTCTAAACGGCTCAAAATCATACTTATCCAGCCAAGCTAAAATACCCTGGTGCTTTAGCTGAGTCCTAATTCTTTCTACTTGTTGTTTTTCTTTGCTGTTGTGACAAAGGAAGACTTCATAATCTTGGGATGTGGTCATATTTCAGCTTTTCCCCACTACTTGTCTACACCAGCAATCTGTGCTAAGGCATTTGCATATTGTTCCAAATCCCTTCTCAACGCTTCCAACTCATGCCGCAATTTCGCTTCTTGCGACCAATTGCGCTCATGCTCTTTTAAACTCAGGTGAGGAGGGCGCTGTGCTTCCCATGTCTGCAACACTGGATGCCATTTAGCAAGAAAAGGACGCAAACCCTTATTCAGCACGGCTATAGCAATACCTCCCACTGACTCGCGGGATGCACCAACATCTGGTCCAGCTTGTTTGAGGACTTCCCGTGTTATGCCAAACAGACTATATAAAGATGTCAGCGCCTCACGCAACAGTCCTTCGTCAACTTCCAGAGGTTGAACAGCAATCCGGGTAACAAGTTCAACATACAACGACCATGCAGCCCGACGTTCTGTTGGATCGGCTTCCCATTCAGCGGAACCGATGCCAAAGGGAAGGCTGACAGATACTTTTTTCAATTTGGCGGGGTCTATTTTAGGCATGAGTTTGTTGTCAGGAGTATATAGTTGCTTGTTTTAAGTTTTAACAACTGTCCGCTTGCCATAGTTGGCGCGGTTGCAGGAAATTCTGTTTGATAACTTAATAATTTTATAATTACATACAGCCTGCTAGGTGTGAATTCCGGGTGAGTAGGAACAAAGCACGACGCTTTGGGGAATAGAATTCGCCTTACAGCATTTTTCAGGTGGATGGAATACACTTGTCCCTAACTCTCTGCTGCGTGAGGGGAGCCAGTGTGTTTTAAGGGTAGGACTTACGCAGAAGAGATCCCCCAACTCCCTTAAAAAGGGGGCTTTTAACCCAATACGGTTCAGTTAAGAAGAATTGTAGGTTGGGTTAAGCGCAGCGCAACCCAACAAAAACGAGGTAGGTGTTGGGTTTCGTTCCAAGGGCCCAACCTACGTCAGCATTAGTTTTTAGCCTTATCTGAACCGTATTGGCTTTTAACCTTCTTTTACCCCCTTTTTAAGGGGGTCGCCGCAGGCGGGGGGATCTTAACCGAACCGTATTGAAACCTCACCCTGCCCTATCGGGCATCCCTCTCCTTAGTAAGGAGAGGGAAAGATTTTTGCGTAGCAAAAAGCGAGGGTGAGGTTTTGAGCGAGCCGGTGTGTATATAGCCTTATAAAAGGAGGAAGAAGAATGATGTTCTCTCTATTGATGTCTATTTACTTACTGTAAATACAACAGCTATATCCAAAGAAAAACCCCAATCTTATCGGGGTGTGCTGTGCTTTTATTTATGCAGCGTATTCCAGTGTTGTATTGTATTTTCATTTGAAGAAAACAATTCCACACCATCCCAAAGGAGTAAAACTTAATATGTAACTGAGTATACATATTTTTTCAAGATGAGAGTTTAAGGAAAAAGCCGGAATTGTTTACTAAAAACCAAATTCAAATTTCAAAAATAGCCTGAATGACCATTATCCTATCAACTACAAAAAACCCCGACGAAGTCGGGGTGAAGGTCTTTGCCAAAACAGGTTTCCTGTGACGTTTATATTGTGATCTACAAATAAACCTTCGCACCCCATCCAAAAGATAGAAAGCTGAAATTCGTGATGTGGTATACATCTTGTTAGTTTATGATTTTTCTATTTCATGAGTCATGAAACAAGAAGCACAATGAAACGTTAACCTACCCTACTCTTAAGCAAGAAATTCTTCTAAGCTTGGTACATCTACCCAACTTGAACTGTTATTAGATTCATGGGATAAATCCATTAATAACTGAGAGTAAACTCCTTCTCGTAACGATGGAACAATTTCTTTTTTGGATTCAATTCCTTGCACCCATTCATCTACAACTCTAATAAACGCAGAAATGCGACCATCGGAGTGATTTTTCGGAAACAATAAGCGATTGGGAATTTCAATTTCGGTTAATGGTTTACCTGGTCCAGAAGAGGAAACACGAAAGCCATGTATGTAATCTTTTTGATTTTCACTTCCTAATACTAAAGTCGCGCGATCGCCATACACTTCTATCCAATGAGTACGCGATGCATGAACCACAGCACTGATAGAAACTTGACAAGGTGTCCCATCTGCCAACTCTAACATCAGCATACAGGTGTCATCGGTTTCTACGGGCTTTAATTCTCCAGTGTTGGAGTCTAGTCGTTCAGTGATGGCGGTCGTGAAATGGGCGCTTAACTTGCGTACAGGACCAAACAGCCAATGAATATAATCAAAAGTGTGAGAACCCAAAGACCCCAATGCACCGCCTCCCTGGTCTTTACGAGAATACCAGTTCCAAGGACGTCCAGCATCAGCACGAGAAGAACCTAGCCAATCAATTCTAATCAAACGCTTTGAACCCACATAACCTTCTGACAACAGTTCCGAAAAGAATTGCCATCCTGGTACAAAGCGAAATTCAAAATCTACAGTTGCAATCACACCTGCTTTTTGGGCTAACTGGTAAAGTTCTTTAGCTTCGGCTGCATTTAGAGTTGTAGGTTTTTCTATTAATACGTGCTTCCCTGCTTGCAGCGCTGCTTTTGCCATTTCGTAATGCAAAAATGGCGGTGTAGAAATGCTCACTGCTTGGACTTCTTGCAGCCCAACGATATCTGTGATTGTGTTGCAGGCGTGAGGAATATTGTAGGATTGTGCGATCGCTTTGGCTTTATTTAAATCTTGGTTATATACAGCAACAATTTCTATGCTAGGATGAGCCAGAAATCCAGGAATATGCACTTTCTGACCAAATCCCGTGCCAATAACAGCAACGCCAATCACAGTTAAACGAGTTCCTTTTTATATTTTTCTGGGTTATTATATCAAATTCGGTGGCGTCTGAATCATTAAAAAACTGCAGAGACGCAGAGGGCGCAGAGAGAGAGAGGAGAGAGAAATAATTGTCATATAAACGGACTTACCATGATTGATTAATAGAGCCTTCCTAAATAGGATATGAACATCCTCCTCTTCTTCTCTTTCTTTTCTTTGCGTCCTTTGCGCCTTTGCGGTTCGTTTTTTTTTGTTCATGACTTATCTAGGATTGCTGTACAACCGTTGAATGAAATAATATCATCTGTCTTGATGTTCTTAAACTTTTGGGTTCCATACTCATTTTAGTGTGAGGTCTACTGTGTCTGAAGCTCCCGTATTAGATAAAATTATCAAAAATGTGCGGGTAGTTCGTCCCCATCATGATGCTGTCGAACTACTTGATTTAGGAATTAAGGATGGAAAATTTGCTACTATTGCTCCTGATATTAGCCCAGACAAAGGTAAAGACGTATTGGATGGCAAAAACTTGCTGGGCTTTCCTGGGGTTGTAGATGCCCATATGCACATCGGTATCTATCAACCCCTCGCCAAAGATGCTGTGACTGAAACCAAAGCAGCTGCAATGGGGGGAGTCACAACTAGTCTGAATTACATTCGTACAGGACAATATTATCTCAACAAAGGCGGTTCCTACCGCGATTTTTTTCCAGAAGTATTGGCGTTATCTGCAGGTCATTTTTTTGTTGATTATGGGTATCACGTCGCACCTATAGCTAGCCAGCATATCGACGAAATACCTCTACTGTTTAAAGAACATGGTGTATCTTCGTTTAAAATCTTCATGTTTTATGGCGGTTATGGGTTGCATGGTTTGTCAGATCAGCAAAACCTCTTTTTGATGATTAATAAAGAGGAACGTTACGACTTCGCCCATTTTGAATTTATTATGCGTCGTCTAAGTCGCTTGATGGAAGAACATCCAGAAGCACAAGAAACTATCAGCTTAAGTTTACACTGCGAAGTTGCAGAAATTCTCAACGCTTATACCAAAATAGTTGAAAAGGACTCCAGCCTTAGCGGACTAAACGCCTACAGTGCAGCGCGTCCCCCTCATTCCGAAGGATTAGCAATTTGCATTGCTTCGTATTTGGCACATGAGACGAACTGTGCAAATATCAATTTGTTGCACCTGAGTTCGCGTAAGGCTATGGAAGCAGCTTTGACTATGCAAACTGCTTTTCCCCATATCAACTTTCGACGAGAAGTGACCGTCGGACATTTGCTATTAGATGTTGATACCCCCACCGCTACTTGGGCAAAAGTAAACCCCCCTATTCGTCCGCGTGCCGATGTAGAATACTTATGGCAAGCAGTACTCAACCATCAGGTAGACTGGATAGTAAGTGACCATGCTTGCTGTTCTGCTGAACAAAAAAGAAGTACTAAAGACCCAAATAATATTTGGTTAGCAAAATCTGGTTTTGGTGGTACAGAATATTTACTTTCAGGTGTCTTTAGTGAAGGTCGTAAGCGCGGAATGTCGTACAATCACATGGCTAAGCTGTTATCGTGGAATCCGTCACGGCGCTTTGGTTTGTTACAAAAAGGGGATATCGCCATTGGCTACGATGCTGATTTAGTACTGGTAGACCCAAATGAAACCTTTGTGGTACGTGCTGCTGAATCAGAGTCACAACAAGGTTACACACCCTTTGAAGGAGTGGAGTTAACGGGACGAGTGAAAAGTACCTTTTTACGTGGAAATCTTATCTACAATAATGGACAGGTTCTAGGTTTACCCATTGGACGTTATCTAAAAAGATGTTAGAGCAATCTCGATTTAAATCTTGTTGCTTATAGCGAGTTGCATTCAGAGATAGAATTGACTAAACGAACCGCCAAGACGAGCCAGTGCGTTGCGGGGGTTCCCCCCGTTGTAGCACCTGGCGCGCCAAGAGCGCAGAGGAAGAGAAAAGAGAAAAGAGTAAGTTATCTGTATGAATGCAACTTAGTATTACTTGTTGCTTAAAATCTTTATTAATTGCTATCTGCAAAGACAAAGGAGTTGTGTTATGTCTGCCATTCGAGAAGAAATGCCTGTACTGACTCGCCACGAAGGAGATTGGGTAGGTACGTATACAGTGGTTGATACAGAAGGAAAAATCGTTGATAAATATGAATCTCACTTAACCTGCCAATTTCCAGAAGACGGTTCCCATTCCTACTACCAAATCAATCGTTACAAGTGGTCTGATGGGAAACAGGAGGAGTATGAGTTTCCGGGAACTTATCGAGACAAAGCGCTGTGGTTTGACACGGAACGTATTGACGGAAAAGCCTGGGAAGTCGATGATGCAACGGTTATTTTGTGGTTTTCTTATAAGACCGTGCCAGATATGTACTTGTATGAAATGATTGTGATTAGTCCTTGCAATAATCATCGCGCCCGCACTTGGCACTGGTTTAAGAACAATCAACTCTTCAAGCGAACCCTGATCCAAGAGGAACGGCTACGATAAGAAGAAATTGAGCGCTTCTAGATGATTTGTAAAGTAGATCTTCAATGCGTGGGGTGCGTTAAGCAGTGTAACGCACCATTGTTTCATTCCTTTAATGGCGAGTGTATGGACGCTCAAAGTGAGTTTTGAGTTTCTGGGCAGCAACTGCTATACCAACTGCGCCAAGAGAAGCCGAAACTGCCAAGATTTGCATCCACCCGTTGGCAGATATTGCTAAAGCTGCTAGGGCGATCGCCACTCCCACACTAATTTGTTTGACTCGATTTGTCACCTGATAAGCACCAGAGCAAGAACTACACAGTTGGGTATGTTGCGAGAACCTGTCTAGTGACGGTGGGTTTAAACAATTCCCCTCGTTGTCTATATTTTTAGAGGTGGAGTAGCCCTGATAGTAGGGTAAAGATGAGCCAAATTTATCTAGCCACTTGTAGTACTCTACGACAAATGTGTCACAAGTTTTCAGGGGCAAAAACACTTGTTTCAAGCTTTGTCCCAACCGCTCAATTTGTGTCTTTTGCCCAATAATAAGTGGCAAATCTTCTTCCAATACTCTGTTGCGAAGCATATGATCTAGCCACCGGGGCGTCAGCTTGAATTTCCACGTCTTAAAGTTATTATAATTTCTGACCAAAATCCGGCATCGACCCTTACCCAAAGGTATCGAATAAAAAGCGACTCCCCCAGCCACACCTCGCTGCGGAACACTAAATTTGTAAATCACGAAGTTGGGAGCAATGAAATCTAGTTGTGACCAAGGTAGATTGGGTTTGCTCATTCCTCGCAACCTTCCTCGAATTCCTCTACTAGAATTTTCCAGCACTTCCATTTCCGATGGCTTGGCATTTTCTCGCTGACCTAAAGTTCCATCATGACTAATGTGAACATGAGCTGGGTCCATGATGTTCTCAATAAAATAGAATTGGTCATAAGGCAGGTCACGCATCACGTCTGTGGTGACAAACTCTGGCTTATCTAACTCCTCTATCGTTGGAATGTCATCATCAGCAGCTGCTTCACCAACTCCTGCCCACATCCAAACCATACCTTGGCGTTCCACAATCTTAAATGATTGCACGCAAGCATTTGCAGGAATTTTGGCATCTGTAGCTAACTGGGGAATATGCAGACATTGACCATCACTGCCAAATTGCCAGCCGTGGTACAAACACTCTATTTTCCCGTCAGTTATCTGTCCATCCGAGAGTTTAGCAGCACGGTGAGGACAACGATCTACCAGACAGACAAGCTTCCCATCCAAGTCTCTAAATAAAACGAACGGTTCGTCATATAAGGAAAAACTATAGGAACGGTTTTTGGGTAAATCTTGCACAAAGCAAACAGGATACCAGCATTCCCTCCAGTTGAACTCTTGATTTTGCTCTATTTGGAGCGCAGTTTGTCTTGCTTGTTCTTCTATCTTGGAATCTACTATCATGGATGAATCCTGATTTGGCTACTTATATACTCTGTATTATTTATCTAATTTACATATAGCAAAAGTTAGGTTTTATTGGTTGACTTATCTAATTTCTGGAAAGTCAGTCAAGCTAGAGGAATTTGCTTCTATATTCTTATAAGGACAAGGTATGGCAAAAAGTGACAAAATAAATTTCTCGACTCCCAGTGGTTTTCCAGAATTTCTTCCTGGCGAAAAGCGCTTGGAATTATATTTACTAGATACCATCCGGAAAGTTTTTGAAAACTACGGATTTACACCCATCGAAACTCCTGCAGTGGAACGCTTGGAAGTTTTGCAAGCAAAGGGCAATCAAGGGGACAACATTATCTATGGTCTTAATCCCATTTTGCCACCAAATCGGCAAGCCGAAAAGGATAAGGCAGGTGAAACAGGTTCGGAAGCAAGAGCTTTAAAATTTGATCAAACAGTTCCTTTAGCAGCGTATATTGCTCGTCACCTAAATGAGTTAACCTTTCCCTTTGCTCGCTACCAAATGGATATGGTGTTTCGTGGGGAAAGAGCAAAAGATGGTCGATTTCGTCAGTTTCGTCAGTGTGATATTGATGTCGTTGGTCGTCGTGAACTGAGTTTGCTGTATGATGCTCAGATGCCTGCTATTATCACTGAGATATTTGACGCAGTTAATATCGGTGATTTTCTGATTCGCATCAACAATCGTAAAATTCTTACTGGTTTCTTTAAATCAGTAGGAGTTGAGGAAGAAAAAATTAAATCTTGTATTGGGATTATTGATACTTTGGATAAAGTCGGTGAGAATAAGGTAAAGCAGGAGTTAGTAAAAGAGGGAGTGTTAGCAGATACCACTCAAAAAATCATCGATTTTATTCATATAGATGGCACTGTAGATGAAGTTCTAGATCAACTCAAATACCTGGCAACATCAACACCAGAAGCTGAGGAATTTGCTCTTGGAGTCACGGAATTAGAAACAGTTATTTCTGGAGTTCGCAATCTTGGAGTTTCAGAAAACCGTTTCTGTATTGACTTATCCATTGCTCGCGGTTTGAATTATTATACGGGTACAGTGTACGAAACAACTCTAATAGGACATGAAGCTTTAGGTAGCATTTGTTCTGGTGGTCGATATGAAGAATTAGTGGGGATGTTTTTGGATGAAAAAATGCCAGGTGTGGGCATTTCTATTGGCTTAACTCGCTTAATTAGTCGGTTGATCAAAGCTGGTATTCTCAGTACCTTCGCGGCTACTCCAGCGCAAGTTATGGTAGTCAATATGCAAAATGATTTGATGCCTGTTTATTTGAATGTGTCGCAAAAACTGCGTCAGGCTAAAATTAATGTTATCACGAATTTTGAACAGCGACCTTTGGGCAAGCAATTTCAATTAGCTGAAAAACAAGGAATTCCATTTTGTGTGATAATTGGTTCTGAAGAAGCTACAGCGCAAAAGGCGTCTCTCAAAGATTTGAGAACACGCGAGCAGATGGAAGTCGCGCTGGAAGATTTGGCGGAGGAAATTAAAAGAAGACTGGCGTAATTCCTCGTTTTTCGTTCCCAGGTTCCACCTGGGAATGCCCTCAGGGAGGCTCAGCCTCCTAAAATATACTAGAGGCAGAGCCTCTGGACAAGGTGTTACCAGGCTGAGCCTGGTAACGAGATGAAAAGGGGTTTGATATTAGTTTTAAGTTATCAGGAGGTTCACATGAATAAAGCTATCAAGCGAGCATTTTTAGATACTGAAGATGGTCAAATTCACTACCGCATTGGTGGTGAAGGAGAAGCACTTCTACTACTGCATATGAACCCCCGTAGTAGTGACGAGTATCGCGAATTAATGCCCATCCTTGCACAAAAGTACCGCGTGATAGCAATGGATTTGATGGGCTTTGGTGATTCTGACAAACCCCCTAGATTGTACTCTGTTGCTGACTACGCCAAAACTGTCATTGCTCTCTTGGATGAGTTGGGTATTGAAAAAGTAAACCTTCTGGGAAACCACACGGGAGCGTTTGTTTCCGGAGAAGTAACAGCAGCTTACCCAGAACGTGTTAACAAACTGATATTGGGCAATGTTGCTGGTTTTGGTGAAGCTGGAAAAACTGATTTAATGCAGAGATTTGATGAAGGTTTCGTCATTAAAGAAGATGGCTCTCACTTGATGGAAAGATGGTTAGCTCGTTCTAGATATGTAGGTTCTGCGGAGTTAAATCATCGTTGGGTTTTGGATGATTTAAAATGCTTTGGCTATCCTTTATATGCAGTTTGGACTGTGGGTAATTACTGCATGGAAGCGGCAGAAAGGTTCAGTTTCATCAAATGTCCAACACTCATTTTATGGGGTATTCATGATGTAGAAGAATTTGAAAGATTGGGTTTAGCGCTAGCAAAAGATCGATTTTTTCTCTCTCAAGCGATTCCCCACGCTAAGGTTGCAGAGTTTCCTGACGGCACAATTTGTATGATGAACCAGATACCTGAGGAAATCTCACATGTTGTGCTTGAATTTTTGGATGAGACAAGCGTTTCATAAGTGATACAAAAGGTGAAACTCTCAAGCAAAAAACATGAGTTCAAAAACCTACAAAAAACTAGTTGCAAAACAGTTTGCCCAAAACTTCAAATCAGCTATCGAAATCATAGAACTCCCCATACCCGAACCTGCACCAGATGAAATTGTCATTCGTAACAAATTCGCTGGAATCAACGCTGGATTTGACACTTTACTTTGTCGAGGTGATGTGAGTTACATTAACTTAACTCCTCCCTTTGATTTGGGTGTGGAAGCAGTGGGAGAAGTCGTCGCAGTAGGAAATCATATCAAAGATTTCCAAGTTGGTGATGCTGTAGTCACTACCATACGTGGCGGAGGGTATCGCGAGTACCAAGCGATAAATGCCAATCTTGCAATCAAGGTACGCCAAGCAACGCCAGAAGTGCTAACCCTGATCCCTACTGGTGTATCAGCAATGGTAGCTTTAGAACAAGTGGGGGAAATGAAAAGCCAAGAAGTTGTGTTGGTGACAGCAGCGGCGGGTGGAACCGGACACATTGCGGTGCAATTGGCAAAGTTAGCGGGTAACCATGTGATTGGTACTTGCGGAACTGATGCAAAGGTAGAGTTACTTCAGGAGTTGGGATGCGATCGCATCATCAACTACCGCACACAAAACCTCAATCAAGTCCTCAAGCAAGAATATCCCAATGGCGTTAACCTAGTTTTTGAATGTGTCGGTAAACAAGTCTTTGATACCTGTGTGGATAATTTAGCAGTTCGCGGACGTTTAGTTGTGGTTGGTTTCGTTTCCGAATATGCGAAGAACTTGGAACAAGTGACACAACCGCGAATTTATCACAAGTTGTTTTGGAAAGCAGCTTCAGTGCGGGGGTTTCTTATGCCCTTGTATAAAGAATATATGACAGAGGGACGCGATCGCCTCTTCAATCTGTTTTACACAAACAAGCTAAAAGTTGCTGTTGACTCAACCCCATTTCACGGCATAGAATCCATTACTGCTGCTGTCGAATACCTCCTCAGTGGTCAAAATTGCGGCAAAGTCGTCGTCAGATTTTAGAAAATAGTCATATATTTAACAGAGGGCGAGGAAGTCACGATGTCACAACAGTCAGAAAACACTTTAAAAGTTGCTCATCAAGCATTTGAACACTTCCAGCACGGTTTGGCAACAGGCGAGTGGAACCAGTTCTTGGATGTGCTGACAGAAGACTTTAGCTTTTGGTTTCCTATTGGAAAATATCACGGTTTACATCAGGGAAAAGAAAAAGCTAGAGAATTTTTCCAATATATTGCTGAATCATTAAGAGGTGAACTCATTTTAGAGCACGTTACAAGTAATGAGACAACGGTTGTGTTTGAGTTCCGCGATGAGGGAACGTTGTTTGGAGAACTTTACAAAAATCGGGTGGCAGTTTCCTTTGATGTGCGGGGAGACAAAATTTGCGGCTATAGAGAATATTTTGGCAGTGATGGCAAATCGAATTGAAGTCAGACTACGTTAATTTTCGTTAATTTTTATCAGCATTTTTTTGATTCAATTCTCTGCACTTAGCCTCCGCTGCTTGATAAGCTTCCAAGTAACTCTTGTCACCCAACATGACATTTCCGTAATACTCGTAAGGTGGATCACCATAGACTGGCAATGGATCATCTTCTGGATAATCTTCTTTTGATTCTTCTATTATTGCTTTTACTTCCTTTACGGTTAAGCGTTGTGCTGTAAAGTACCAAAGTTCTTGAGCATTCTTGTTCAGGTAGGGTAATGTTGGATCGACAATACAATCTTCTAGTTCCATCCAACCGTGTTCAATGGGTTTGTGTGGCTTGCCAGCAAAAGCTAAAAAGCCTTGTACGTAGAATGCTCCCTTAGTCAGTAATGCAGCTTTGTAAGCATTACTAAACTGAGTTTTAGCTTTGCTTTTTACACGTTGGGCAGTCTCAATAGAAAGCGCTTCATTCAATGGTTTGTTCATCGACAGCGAGCATAAGCCATGACTCTAACATAGTATCACTTGTAAACTACCTACACTCCCCTGGCGGGTGAGTTAGTCGCTTCCCAATTCATTGGGGATTGCCTCGGTCTTCATGGATTTTTTACGTCCCGAAGACTTTGGTCTTACATCCCCTCCAAGGGCAGAAGTGCACGGCAGGCGCTCCACTTGGGGAGACCCCAAGACCGCGCTGCCTCTAGTTCCTAACACTCTTACGAGTTCGCCAGTTGCTCCTGCGGACACGCACTTTACGCACATTGGTCGCTTAACCGTCGTCAACTCACGCGCATGCATGCTGTTTAAGGTAAATCCCTTAACCAAATGAATCATAGCGGTTTTCAATTGCCGTGCCAAAGACGCCAATAAAGAGAGAAGAAAATTTGATGAATTCTTTAAGATTGCTATAACGAACGCCTTTGTTATCATTGTGATACATTTGCTAAACTTAGCAGTCAAGTATGCCAAATTTATCGGCTCTAATTTTTACACTAGTGTCTCATGTTGAATTGGTAAATTTTAGATGAATTTCAGTCAGAATAATCAAAATTTTCAAGAATTAGATAAAATACTACGGCAATCTATAAATGATACTTTGCAGAAGTTTCTAGATGAAAACTTGAAAAATCATATAGAAACTTCTGTTAAAGAATTTTTAAACAAATATGTGGATGAGCAAAAAAAAATACAGCGGCTTTATTATACAAAGACTAATGCGATTATAGACAACACTACTGCTAGCCAAGAATTGTACCATAAACTTGAGCAAACGTTGGAAGAACTTGACTCTTTGAAAAACTCTGTAGAAAATATGCTTATGGAGCAGCGTCAGAAAAATGGGGAACTGCAACGAAAAATTAACTGTTGGGAACAGTCAGCAATAGATTTTTTTCGGTTATTAGAGAGGGCAGTTGATTACGAAACAGATGAACGTAGACTGTTAATTAATAGAATATTATATGGATTTAATGATCTTGTTAATAATTTAGGGATAGAGCGTATTATTCCACAATAAAATGATTATATTCATGAAAATTTTCATGAAGCAATTGATGAGGAAGAATCCGATATCATACCAGGCAATATCGTTAAATGTATAAGTTGGGGTTACAGAATTGGTGACAAAGTTCTTGAGAAAGCAAAGGTTGTTGTAGCAAAATAGCTAGCCCCTGATCAGAAAAATTAACCAATTCAAAATATGCTCTACGGATACGCTTTACATGAGCACCTATCACTCCTTTGCAGGAATTACAAAAAGATGAAAATAGCGTGCTCAAATATCCTATCTGTTGACTGTACGCACTTATTTTTAGGTGACAGCTTATGAATTTTACACTGAGAAAGGAATCAGTTAGGCAATGACAAAAAAATATGCTATCGGAATTGATTTAGGAACATCGACATCTGAAATTTGTGTCTACCGAAATAATGAATCACTTGTGATTCCTGATCCTGTGACCAAAATAGCGATGATTCCCTCAATTGTTGCTATTAATAAAAAGGGTGAACTTTTAGTAGGAGAAAACGCCAGAAGTTGGGTTGATGTCTCAGAACGTGGAGTTCGTGAAGTCAAGCGTAAAATGGGAACTGGAGAAACCATAAAACTACTAGGTAAAGAGTATCGACCTGAAGAAATTTCTGCTTTGATTCTTCGTCAACTCAAGGAAAATGCTGAAGAAGCACTAGGAATAGAAATTCGAGAAGTAGTCCTTTCTGTTCCAGCTAACTTTCCAGATGCAGCTCGACAAGCTACACTGAATGCAGGTGAATTGGCAGGATTAAAAATTATTCGCCTGATAAATGAACCAACAGCAGCAGCTTTAGCTTTTGGGATCAAAAATATTGATGTTGAAGAACAGCTTGTTGTCTTTGATTTTGGCGGTGGTACATTAGATATCACTGTACTGGAAATGGTTGCAGGTGTTCTTGATGTTAAGTGTAGTTTTGGTAATCCTCAATTGGGGGGTAAAGATTTTGATGAAGCAATGATGACATTACTTCATCGAAAATTTAAGACAGAAAATCCTGAGGCAGAAATTTCTCAAAAAGCTCATGGTGCACTGAAAGAAGCTGCAGAAAAAGCTAAAAAAGTTCTTTGTACACAACAATCCTATGATGTACGAATTCCGTATTTTGCAGCGAACAATGGTGAATTTATTGATTTAGAGGTGGAAGTGACGCACCAAGAGTTTGAAGTGGCGATCGCACCTCTATTACAAAAAGCACGAGACTGCATCCGTCAAGCACTAAATGCCAAAAATCTCCACCCCAGTACAATCAATCGAGTGTTACTTGTAGGTGGAACAACTTACATTCCTGCGGTTCGTCAATTAGTCGTAGAGATGTTTGGTAAACAAGGGAAAGCACTTGATGTTGGTGCAGACTTAGCTGTGGGTGTTGGCGCATCTATTCATGCTGCTTTTGCTCAAGGTTTATTCTGTGAGGATTCCGGTGTTATTCTCACCGATGTTGCTCCTTTTGGATTGGGTATTGAAGTAGTGAGTTACGTTGGCGGACAGTATATGCTAACCTATGAACCTTTGATTCAACCTAATACAACGATTCCTTATTCTACTCAAAAAACTTACACTCTTTTGAAACCAGATCAAAAGCGGTTGGAAATTCGTCTCTATCAAGACAACACAGGGAAAGCAAAGCTACCATTAGAAGCGATTGACACAGGAATAGAAGCAGAAATCACAGATATTCCTCCTGCTGTTGATGGTATTCCCTATCCAGTGGAAGTGGAATTTTATTATGACATTAATGGGATAGCTAAATTGAAAGCGACTATTCCTAATATTAATAAAAGTGTCGAGCTATCTTATGGTTATTCAGCCAAGCGCATGGGTAACAAAGACATAGCTGATGCGGCTTCTCGCCTCAAAGAACTGTGGAAGCAAAATGCCAAGGCAAGACTTTACGAAGGACTCATTAATAAAGCAGAAAGGTATATGGCTGGAATACCTCCTCAAGAAAGATCGCCGTTATCTGATATTGTTATGGAACTCAAAAAAGGTCTCATGAATGACAACATTCAAGAGATTCAAAAAGCAGGCGATCGCCTTGTAGACTTCTTGTTTGATTTAGAAAAGAACATGGAATAATAACAGATGGTATATGAACTCTATCATATCCTGGGAATTTCCTCTCAGGCATCTGCTGATGAAATAAAACGAGCTTACTTTCAGTTAGTTCGTAAGTATTCTCCAGAGAAAGATCCAGAACGCTTTCAACAAATTCGGATAGCCTATAACACGCTGTTTGACTCAAAGGAACGAGAAAATTATGACGCCATGCAGAAGTATGGCGACCAAGTTAAAGACCTGATTTTGCAAGCTCAAAATAAAATGCAAGTAGAAGAATGGACAAACGCCATTTCCTTACTCAAGCAAGTTCTTGTACTAGCACCAAGAATTGATATAGCTCGTAATCTACTAGGTCTTTGTTACATTCATACGAAAAATTGGGATTTTGCTGTTAAAGTCTACACAGCACTTACGAAAACTAACCCAGACGTAGCAGTCTATTGGAGTAACTTGGGTTATGCCTACAAACTGCAAGCTCAATGTTTCAATGATGAAGATATTAGTCAAATCCAGTTATATCACAATGCCCGTGAATCTTTTCAGCAAGTAGTCAAATTAGAATCCTTCAATTCAGCACCCTATTTAGATATAGCAGAAACTTACCTTGACCAAAAAAATTACTCTGAAGCACTTGCTTGGGCAGAACGTGCTATTGGTGCTGATGGTAAAGCTGATTATCATGACTTTGAAGCACTTTTTTTGATCTGCCGAGTTCACTTTTATAGTGGGGAATTACAAAAAATAGAAGTCATCGCAAAAAGAATTATATCATTACTACCTAAAAAGTCAGAAATTCGAGAATATGCTGCGACTCGATTTGCTAACATGGGTATTGAAATTGCCAAAAATGCCGCAATTTCTAGTAATTTTCATATGTGGAGATCAGCTTTTGAATTTATCAAAATAGCTAAGGAGATAGAACCAAATAACTTAGGTATTCAACAAATTTTGACAAAACTTGAGGAAATCGTTGCAGCTATTAACCAATATGAAAATCTCAATCGTGATTATCTCATCAACCAAGGATTCCAAAGACTAGCTGCATTTTGTTTAGCTGATTATTTTAATTTTTATGATTCACCGCAAGAAAGAAAAAGTTTTTTAAATGACATACTCACAGAAATTTTAGTTTCTCCCACCAGCACAATTTTTGCGTCACTTGAGAGAATTAAATTTTACTATCCTGCAGTGTATAAGCTGAATGTAGAACTCTTTCATCGAATTGAGCAAGTGGCTTGTGTACCTTAACACCCGTTACATAGCAGTCCTTCGCACTTAAAGAAAATTATCAATCAGCAAGTCTGCGCGAGAGCAAAAGCCTTGGGGCGCTAAGAGGACGACACTCGCACAGTCATGGTTTCACAGGCTTAGACGCGCAGTGGTAAAACAGCACTACGCACCAATGTTGGGGGCGATTGCGTTCACTTATATAAGTGAGCGTGTCCGTATCTCCTGTGCAAAACTTGGGGGCAATAGCCGTGGGCAGAAACACAGAGTTTACCGCAAGTTAAGAACTGTTCGTCGCCAAGAAAACAGAGAAGAGAAAATTTCCGAAATTCTTTAACATTGGTGTTAAAATTTACCATTGTTTTGATTTTGTTATGTTTTCTTAATGAAAACAGTTATCGCCATTAGCGGCGTATATGTTTCAATGTCGAACCATGTCGCCTAATTCAGGTCATAGTGCTTTGAATAGTCGTTTTATGTTTGCTACTATTTATCTAAACTTTGTTAGCAAATTGTTTTTATTGATAAAGGTCTGTTATTAATCAATTTGAAGATTTTTGAATTTTCCTCATGTGGGCAACATAATTTTGTACTTTTGTGCTAGCATAACTAACGAGGAATTATATTCGGTTGTGTAGTTTGTTTTTATCTATTTACAAGCGTCTCTCCGAATCTACCTCTCTACACTATTTGATTCTGGAGATGTTTCATGTCGATTTACGTCGGTAATTTATCTTACCAAGTTGAGCAAGATGACCTCAGACGGGTGTTTGAGGAATATGGAACCGTAAAAAGTGTTCAATTGCCTGTAGACCGGGAAACTGGTCGTGTACGAGGGTTCGCTTTTATAGAAATGGGAACAGAAGCAGAAGAAACTGCAGCCATAGAGGCTCTAGATAGTGCTGAGTGGATGGGTCGTAATCTTAAGGTTAATAAGGCTAAGCCCAAAGAAAACAGAGGCTCATCTGGTGGCGGTGGCGGCGGCGGCGGCAGAGGCGGTTGGAACAATGATAGAGGAGGAGATAGAGG
>NZ_QMEB01000116.1 GCF_012912135.1 Brasilonema bromeliae SPC951
GGTTAGCTTATGTACGGACTGGCTACCGTGATTCAGCTAACAACGAATCGCACCACCTCACAGTCTGAATCCACCCGTAGGCAAGCGGCAGAAAGCTTAGAAAAGATTTTGCCAACAGATCAGATGGCGAAAGTTGTCATTGCCTTGTATGAGTTCAAACCAAACGAACAGCGTTGCAAAGTCATCTGGCATTGCACTCAAAGTATGTCCTACCCAGATTTTTATCAAGCTTGGCATCATCGCTCTTATATGAAATTAGCAATGAAGTTTGCTCGATATTATTGGTGGCAAATTGCTTTGTACTTGTTCTTAGGGCTATCAATCTTTGCTTTAGTTCGCTTCACAGTTTCACATAACGTGAATAATCCTCCTCATATCCAGCGACAGCAGCAAATTCGTTAACTTTGATAAACCAGCGCTCAACATTTACAATTCTATTTCATCCATTCAACCTAATTTGCTAGAACATAAGGAGACTTCTTCATTTCATCCCCGTCACCAAAATTGATCTGAACACAACTTTTGATAAGTTTGGAGTAAAACTTTTGAAGATGAAAACGTTGGAGGAAATTAAGCAAATTCTCAGACAGAGTAAACCGCTGTTGCAGGAGCAGTTTCATATCACGCAGGTAGGCATCTTTGGTTCTTACGCTCGTGGAGAACAGACACAGGAGAGTGATGTTGATGTACTCATTGACTATGATCGAGCGCCTACCTTATTTAAGCTGGTAGAGCTACGCGATTATCTCAGTAGTGCGATCTGCGCGTAGCGCAGCAGCGAAGCTATCGGTATGAAGGTTGATATAGTAACGCAAAACAGTTTAAAGCCAAGAATCCGGGAGCGAGTGTTATCGGAAGTCGTTTATATATGACTAAACGACAACTCTGGTGAATTTCTCCAAGACATATTGGATGCTATTGCGGACATTGAAGCGTTTACAGACGGGATTGATTTTGAGACATTTCGAGTCAACCGTGAGAAAATTTTAGCTGTTGTGAAGTCAATCGAAATCGAATGAGAGGCAGTCAAGCGAATTCCCGACGACATCCGCAGCCAGCACCCTCAAATTCCTTGGAAGGCGGTGGCTGGAATGCGAGATGTGTTAGTGCATGAATATTGGGGAATTGATGTAAATGTTGTCTGGGCAACAGTTCAGGAAGGATTGCCACCTTTAAAAGCAGTGATTGTTGAAATCACGAGAAACTTACAGAATACTTAGAATGCTGAGGCTTTCCGTTGTTTGAGCAGATAAACTCGTTTTGCCAATCGCGCTCAATCAACGTATTGGTAAACTCAGATCTTGCACCATAATTTTCGTCCGTCAAGAAATAAATTTCGGAGGCTCAAAGTTCAAGTCCGTTAAAACTGACTGGGTAAGTCTTTTAGTCCGTTTTAACGGACTTGGATTATTAGCCTTGAACTTGAGTTCAAGGCGTACTATGGGTGAGGTGCAAGATCTGAGTAAAACAGAGTCAGAGGTGATGCGGAAGCAGCCGCTAGGCGATCGCCCAAAGGGCGTGTGTTAGTTGGGCGTGTGTTAGTATCAGTCGCAAGAGATGCTTGGAGGGTATATGGCTGAAATTTCCCTAGATGAGAATAAACTTAAGGAACTCTTGAAAACCGCGATTCTGGAGGTAATTCAAGAACGAAAAGAGGTATTTTCTGATTTATTCGCAGAAATTATAGAAGACATAGCCTTAGAAAAGGCAATCAAAGAAGGTGAAAATACTGAGTCAGTCAGCCGAGAAGCAATTTTTAAAATTCTGGATAGGCAAGGATGAACGTAGAGTTCAGAAAAAGCTTTGAGAAAGATTTAGGAAATATTCGGGAAGACACATTACTTCAAAGAATAAAGGCAGTCATTGAAGAAGTAGAGATTGCCGAAAAACTTGGAGATGTCAGTAATCTGAAAAAACTCAAAGCTGACGGTGACTATTATCGCATCAGAATAGGAGATTACAGAATTGGCATTACGCTAGGGGAAGATGTAGTCATTTTTGTAAGAGTCTTGCATCGAAAAGATGTTTACAGATACTTTCCCTAATTTGAGCAGAGAAACTCGTTTTGCCAATCGCGCTCAATGAACGTATTGGCAAAGGAGAGTTAGAGGCGATGCGGAAGCACCGCTTATGCGAGTGCGCGAAGGCGCACGCTGCGCGAACGCCTTACTGGAATCCTTCGGCGTGACTTCTCGTCCTAATTCGATAGTTAATCGCCACATAACCTAATTCCACATATTCTATGATGGAGCAAAGCAATAGCTATAACCCTATGACTCCAGTAGTAATTAAACCCTCATCCTGGCTAACGACTGGTATTCGAGTCGAGAAAGTCAACAATCTCAATCTTTTCAAATTTACTGAAGAACTCGGTTCACGTATGCAAGAACTTCTGGATAAGAAAAAAGCTGATTTACTGACGCCAGAAGAAGCCGCTGAACTGGAAGCTATTGGAGAATTAGACATGATTTTCAGCTATATTAATGCTATAACTGCATCCCAGTCGTGACTATTCCTAATAGTATCCAAGAATTTATACGCCAACGCGCTGATTTTCGATGCGAATACTGCCATTATCCTGAATTTCTCAGTACATCTCCCCTGACAATCGACCATATAATGCCGAAGTCTTTGGGGGGTTCCGACGATACAGATAATTTGGCTTTAGCCTGTCGTCGCTGTAATGAACGGCACTATAACTTTATAATTGGAATAGACCCTCAAACTCAGCAAGAAGTCTCCTTATTTAATCCCCGTCAGCAAAATTGGTCTGAACACTTTATCTGGACAGCAGACGGTACTAAGATGATCGGCATCACACCTACAGGTCGAGCTACTTGTAACCGACTGGATTTAAATGATGAGCGTCGTGCTGATCGCTTTATCCAAAAATCTCGGCGACTTTGGGCGCAAGGTGGTTTTCATCCTCCCCGTCAAGATCCGCAGCAAGTAAGCGACATTAACCAATAATATCAAACCTGGAGATACTTTCGCTGATTTGAGGAGATAAACTCATTTTGCCAATCGCGCTCAATGAAGGTATTGGCAAAACAGAGTCACAGGCGATGGGAAACTGCCGCTTGTGCGAGTGCGCGAAGGCGCACGCTGCGCGAACGCCCGCAAGGGCTCGACTCTTCTGGGAGTATCGCCTAAAACCAAGATCCCCGACTTTTGCCAGAAGTCGGGGATCTCGTTTGTGCATGACTAGTTTTTTTCCACAACTGTCAGCCGCCCTTCTTTATAGGCTTGTCGCAGCGCTACAGCTTCAGCCACAATATGCTGTGCGCTCAACCCCTCCTCATCTATCATCTTTTGTAAAGTCGTCCCAGTTCGCTCATCTGTTTCGTGAATTGGTGGAATTTGGCAGTACCTCCCGCCATTCTTTGTGCGCCGCCAAATACTTGGTTTTTCAGGTTTGTCTTCTTTAGGAGTGCGCGGTTCTCTCATCAAAGAACGTACAGCTTCTTGGGTGATTGCAGTTAAGTCTAAAAGCTTATCTATAATTTGTTTGTACTTATTGCTATTATGAGCTAGTTGATACACAGTGCTTGGTTCAATTTGTGCTAATTCTTGGGGCGAAAACTTTTGAAATGCTGCTGCAATCTTGAGATATTTTTTTTCTTCACCCTTCCAACCATAGTCAATAAGTAATCTTTTATATTCTCTCACAGAGCGCTTCTGTTTTTGCTTGGCTAACCAAAAGGCATGACGCAAAATTGTTTCAGTGGCATCAGCAAGCATTTGGAAAGAAATACTATCATCCACAATGCTTTTGAGCACAGTAGCTCTTTCTTCTAAATATTGTTGGTCGAAGTCTGATTTTGCAATTGCTTGTTTGTCATCTGGGATTGCAATTGCATTCTTCAGTGGTGTCATCATGGTACTCAATAATACTGGATTTTTAGAAGTTCATTGTGTCCTATGGACATAGAGACAAGAGCACAGTGCCTTCACAGGAGATTGTCCATGTGAAAGCACAGCGCAACTGGCGATTCTCTCATAGGAGCCGTCCTTTTGGAAGCATCGCCAAGACCAAAATTTCTTACTATAGAACAATTGTACTATTTTTTTTGCAGGAGTAATCGCCAAACATACTCATCTTTTGGAAGATATGATGAAAATTAGATACATCCAAAACTCTGTTGACAGAGGGGTAGTCATGCATATCTTGGAATACTCCGCAATCTGCTAGTAGTTAAGTCGCATAACTGAAGTTGGTCGATCCTAGCAGAAAAATATTGGTCTCCACTACTGGTGTCAAAAAAAAGAATTCTTTCTTCTGACGTAGTTATGTTAGGGAACTTTAACGATTCTTTTATGAGTCCTTAATATATGCTTACATATTTAAAGAGACATTATGGTTCTATCTATTACAGTTCAATCCCCTACAAAGAAACCAACCTTACAATTTGGTGCTTGTGGTCAAATTGTTAAAGATATGCAGAAAGCCTTAAATCGGCGGCTTGCTCAACTAGATATTGTATCAGTATCTCCTTTATCGGTTTCTACCGTAGGTTACTTTGATCACCAAACCAGAGATGCTGTGAAATACTTGCAGTGTCTTGCTTTCTTAACTATAGATGGGATTGTGGGACAACAAACTTGGGCATATTTGTCCAACGGATTTGCTGGCTTGCCAATACTAAGTTTTGGCAGTACTGGAAGTGTTGTGAAAGCTGTTCAAGAACCTTTAAAAGTTGGTGGCTACTACTTTGGTGCCATTGATGGTATTTTTGGAGCAAAAACTGAGGCTGCAGTCCTGGCTTTTCAAGCAGAACACTGTTTAGAAAGCGAAGGTATCATTGAAGCTTTGACTTGGAATGCATTAAGCAAGTTAGATAGCCATGGCTCTCATTGCAAGATTAACGCATTTCGTGGGTAGTGAAGTACTAACGACCTTCTGTTTTTGGAATTTGGAATTCCAAGAAAAATATTTTTTAATTTTTAATTGATAATTTGGAATGAGGGCGCAGCAAGAGTCATGTTATCTGGTGCGCTCTTGTTATCAGGGAACAGGGAACAGGGAACAGGGAACTCTTAACGCTTAACTTTTAATAAGAAAGAATTCAGTCTTAACTGTCTTCCAACTTCCGACTTCCACTCTTCCACTTCTTGACAGTAAAAATGTCAGCATTGTATCTGAAAAAAGGATGTTGATTCATATATGAATTAACAAGTCCTTTTTTAGAAAAGCTGATGCAAATGAAAAATTTGGCTTACGGTATAGTACTGTCATCTTGCTGGCTAACATCATGGGTTGTATCTTCTTTAGCTGTCAATAACGTTGTATCTTCCAATGAAATCAATACTAAAACGATTGCTATTGAAAAAGCCGAGTTTGGGGTTTTAAGAGACGATCGCGACGGTAAAATGTCCTTTCTGCCCACAACAAAAGTGCCACATCAAGAGGGAAAACGGTACGGATGGCGTATTCAGCTTAAGGACAACCAAAATGAAGTGACATGGAAAGAAGTCCTTCGATTACCGAAACTTCCAGAAACTTGGAGTACAAGTAGTGGTGAAAATTTTGTCATATCAACTGATGGGATGGAAGCAGTGACAAAGCGCACACAGTCGGCAAAAAAAGGAGTCATTGAGAACTTTTGGACTGTTGCTTCTGGCGATCCTACTGGTAAACATACGATCGCAGTCTACATTGATAACCGTCGCATTGGTTTTTTTGAGTTTGAGCTTGTTTCCCCGAAGAACAAGTAACAGTTATCTGTTATCAGTTAGGTTCGGACTCAGATGATTTCTTGAATGAGTGTATTCTTTTTACAATACGCGCGTTGCATTTATACGTATCACTTCACCCCGCCCTGATGGGCACCCAGGTTTATGTAGGCGATCGCAATAATGTTCATACACCAATGCTGGTTTTAGTCGTGTCAACCCCCCAAGGTTGTATTTACTTGTCATTTCCATTGCTGCCCACTTTTCCATTCACCCTATCCTTGGCGTGTGCTCTGTGTGCCGCAAGCATACACGAACGGGCATGAGGTTATGATCTGTCTAAAACTTGATAAGTCTCAAAGAAAACTTCTATTGATATCAATCGGTCTCAAAAGAAACTTTAGTTGATTGCCAGCAAGCATCTATATTATGTGTAGGAGTTGAGAAATTTTGACTGTTGACCTGAGTACAAAGCAAGGCGTAAAGTAGTAGCGAGTTACGACCTTCCAGTAGGTCGCATCTATAACTGAAGTACCTTGTATGTCACCACATCTTACTCCTCCAACAACAAAGCCACGAGTTCCTAATTTCTCATCTGGTCCTTGTGCGAAACGTCCTGGCTGGTCTGTTTCCAAGCTGGAAAATGCTTTCGTAGGTCGTTCTCACCGTTCTGAGGATGGCAGATCTCGTATAAAAGAAGTCATTGAGCGCTCCAAAACAATTCTCGGTGTTCCTGCTGATTATCGCTTGGGCATTGTTCCAGCTTCCGATACAGGCGCAGTGGAAATGGCACTATGGTCGCTGTTAGGAAAGTACCCCCTTGATATCTTGGCGTGGGAAAGCTTTGGTTTGGAATGGGTTAAAGATGTTGTAGACGAACTGAAGTTGCCTAATCTCAACGTTCTCAAGGCAACTTATGGCAGTTTGCCAGACCTCAACCAAGTTGACTTTAGTCATGACGTGGTATTTTTGTGGAATGGCACGACATCAGGTGTTAGAGTCCCTAATGGCGATTGGATCAAAGATGACCGTCAAGGTCTGACCATCTGCGATGCCACTTCTGCCGTTTTCGCGATGGAAGTACCTTGGCAGAAGTTGGATGTTGTGACTTACTCTTGGCAAAAAGTGCTAGGAGGAGAAGCGCAGCATGGAGTTATTGTGCTTTCACCCCGCGCCGTTGAACGCCTGGAAAGTTATCAACCTACTTGGCCCATTCCGAAACTCTTTCGCTTGGCACAAAAAGGCAAGTTGATTGAAGGAATTTTCAAAGGGGACACAATTAACACACCATCAATGCTGTGTGTGGAAGATGCGCTTGATGGATTACTTTGGGCAGAAAGTATTGGTGGACTTCCTGGCTTGATTCGTCGCAGTGAGGCAAATCTAGCAACCATTGCCCGTTGGGTTGAGCAAAGTGATTGGGCGGCTTTCTTGGCCCAGAAGCCAGAAACCCGTTCTTGTACTTCGATTTGCCTCAAGATTGTTGATGATTGGTTTACAGGCTTGAGTCCAGAGAAGCAAGCAGAATCCGCTAAAAAAATAGCGAAACTTCTCCAAAAGCAAGAAGTTGCTTATGATATCGCATCCTACCGTTCTGCACCGCCAGGAATCAGGATTTGGGGTGGGGCGACAGTAGAAACGACAGATATTGAAGCGTTGCTACCGTGGTTGGATTGGGCATACGCGACTGTTAAACAGGAGTAAGAAGAACACAGAACGCAGAACACAGAATATCCCCATCAATTCTCTTGATTTTATTCTGAGTTCTGACAACTGAGTTGGTGAGTTCTTGTTCGGTAGGAACAGCTTTTCATGGTTTCATGAATGCTGTTGGGCCCATTTCTCCCACAAAAGACGCACATCTGCTGGTTGTCTCTCATAATTGAGCATCTGGTCTGAAATTATCACCCACGGCTGAGCGCTACTTGTCCAAAGGTTACCTACAGGGCGTAACCAACTTGTGTCATCTAGCGTTCCGGCTTTGATGTTGATAGTTTCTCGATTATAAGTCCGTTCATGGAACAATCGCGTTCCGCAGTCGTCGCAGAACAGGCAAGTTACCTCACGTCCACTATCGGCTTTACGTGTCCAAGCCTTCGGTTGTCCTTGGGTAATGACAACAGCATCTCGTGGTACAGTGAGGGACATTCCAAAAGCGCTGGAAGATTGTTTCTGACATTCCTTGCAGTGGCACAAATAGAGAGTCAACGGTTCAGCACGGATTTCATAGCGAATTTGTCCACATTGACAGCCGCCGGTATAGGTCGTGTTCACAGCTTTTCTCCTCCTTGCTATTCACTGCTGCCTGATTGTACCCAAAGCTGCTCTTATCTTGAAGTTAAAAAATCTATGCTTATTTTTCCGGAATTGGTATTCATCTGGTGGTAGATATTATTAACCTAACCACTTATATCTGAACTTCTTATATTGAGCCAAAGGGGAGATAACTCCCTGTCTATTATTAAAGCCCAGTCGTTATGACTGGGCTTTTGGCTATGGACTGATGCAATGATTTTCCCTGACCACAACTAGGGGCATAGGGGAGTGGGGGTGTAAGGGTGTAGGGGCTTATCATTTAGGACTGCCATAGCGTGTAGCTGCTTCTGAAAATAGGCTCATTTTTTGAGTTTCAACGCAAATACAAGCACTTCACTGTTCGCCCACGCTTTATTGCTCTTTCTTTTTACGTAGTATTCTGCTAAAATAAGTTATATAAAATACTTCATTGTACTGAGGAGGGTTCCAGTTTCTAGTGTCACTTTCTTACATACATTTATTCATGCATGAATGATTTATCCTGTTAGCTGCAAGATATGAGCCTACAAAAGCTCTTCACCCCCTTGTTCTCACTTGTTGAGGCTTGGTGCAAGATGTGAACTTTGGAACCCGGAGGATGAGGCGACTGATAGAACCAAAACTGATTCAGTGGCGATTAGGCGTATGGAACAGCGGTACGCTTTGCGCTTAGCAAGCGTCCCAAGGGCAATTGCTAACACTGAATAAAGAGGTAAAAATATCCGAATAGCTTGTACAGCAATCCTTTGGAAAAAGATACAATCAATTAACAAAGGAAAGCTTAAAGCATTCAAGGAATTTGAAAAAAAGAAGCAACGGCAGACCGCCAATCCGAACGTTGCCTCTCTAATTTCTGTAAAACCCATTAGAAATGGATTTCCACAACTATGGTAAACCAAATTGTAGACATTGTAGATAGTCTGAGTTACCCAGAGCTAGCCGGACTTCTCACGGCTTGTGGGTATGCTATTCGAGAGCAAACGAAACTTTCTAGGGCTTTGCTTGAACTCAGTTTTGAAATTTCTAAACTGCATGATAAAAAAGGCTTTTTTAATCCTGAATATCAGGATGTGGTGAACGATATAGACTTAGCACTTTTGGCCGGTTTGTGTGCTGTAAAATTGACTCAGATGGCTACAGTGATTGAGGAAATAAATCGAAGATATCATGAAGTTTTTGTAGATTAACAAACGAATACCCCGTCCTTAAGGACGGGGTTTATCCTTATAAGGATGAACATTCGTATCAAATTCAGTCAAAAAACTGAGGTACGGAAAAGCTAACATTTTGTCATCAAAACAAATCTACTAATTGATGCCAAGTTTCTAGAAACTTATCAAACCGAAATGATTAAATCAGTGAACAGCTACCGTAGCTATTCACTGATTTAAAACGCTGTCCAAGATTGTCTAATTTATCAATGAACGGCATAGTAAAGGATATTTTGAATTTTAAATTGCTTAGCACTATCCTACTGATCTCAAAGATGCAGAAGAAGCTCACCCGTAGCGACTTGTAAAAACGAGAGCTTGATCACCCAACACAACTAAAAAGATAACAAAAAGCACTCAGGAGTGTTACCGTGTTTCCACCCTAAGCGCTTTTTGTTTTACACTTGCTCCTCACACACACTCCTAGAAAATAACATTGACTTTATCAAAGAGCAAGTAACCTAGGTGACACTTTGAAAACTGAACCTTCTGTGTTCCGTTCAGCAAAGCAAAAAGCGCCTGAACGTCTGGCCGTGTTTCGACTTCAAGCGCTTTCTGTTTTCAACTTACTCCTCACACTACATAAACAATATCACGAGTTAAATGAGATCACAAATCTAATGGGTGACACTTCAGCAACTGCTCTACTGTCTTAAGACATAGAGTCTGAATCTTTTTCTATGTCTCTTGGGTTACTTCTAAGTTGACATCCCTCTTAGGAAAGAGATTTTTAATGTAGGAAGTGACGGATACCCGTGAACACCATGACTAAACCCAGTTCATTAGCAGCGAGTATGGAATCTTGATCTCGCAAACTTCCCCCTGGTTGCACAATAGCCTTAATTCCGGCTGCGGCTGCTGTTTTGACTGAATCATCAAAGGGGAAGAATCCATCGCTGGCAAGAATTGCTCCTTTGGCTTTTTCCCCAGCTTGTTCTAAAGCAATTTTAACTGAGCCAACACGGTTCATTTGACCTGCACCCACACCTAAAGTTGTGCGATTGCGCAACGCGCAGACGCCTAAAGGCGTATCGCCACTCACAACAATCGCATTAGACTTAACGTGCTTGCAAACTTTCCAAGCAAACAGCAATTCTTCTAACTCATCATCACTTGGTTTCTTTTCGGTGACGATTTGCCATGTACTGGTGTTGGCTACCGCGTCATCTGAAGCTTGCAGGAGAAAACCACCTGCAATGACTTTTACGGTTTCTTTCGGTCCACTCTTCAAGTCTGGGAAAATTAATACTCGCACTTTTGATTTAGCAGCCAAAATTTCTTGTGCTTCAGCATCACAACTTGGTGCAACCACGCATTCTAAAAACGTCTTTGTTAACTCAGTAGCAGTTCCCGCATCAATCGGACGGTTTAGTGCAACAATTCCACCAAAAGCAGAAACAGAGTCAGCGTTGAATGCTTTTTGGTAAGCTTCTTGAATGCTATGTCCTAAAGCGACACCACAGGGATTCGTATGTTTGATAATTGTTGCTGCTGGTGTCTCGGTGAATTCAGAAATAATCCGCCGTGCGGCTTCTAAGTCAACCAAGTTATTGTAACTGAGTTCTTTGCCTTGAAGTTTAGTAGCAGCTGCCCATCCAGTTGAAGTTGTACCAGTTTCATACCAAGCTGCACTTTGATGAGGATTTTCGCCGTAACGGAGAGATTGTAGTTGTTTTCCCTTAAGGGTGTATTGTTGAGGTAATTCTGCTTCTTTGCTAAGGTTCTGACTCAGGTATGCGGCGATCGCCTGATCATAGCTAGACGTATGCAAAAATCCCTTTAAGGCACACTTTTGCCGAAACTCCAGAGATGGTTCGCCAGCTGTGATGCGCATTTCCTGTAAATATTCTTCATACTGCGCTGGGTCACATAGAATTGTGAGATGGGCAAAGTTTTTTGAAGCAGCCCTGAGCATAGCAGGACCACCGATATCAATTTGCTCGATCGCCTCAGCTAAAGTCACACCTTGTTTTGCGATCGTCTCTTCAAAAGGATAAAGATTCACCACGACTAAATCAATCGGGCGAATTTGGTTATTTTCCAAGTCTGCTACATCTTCGGGTACATCGCGCCGTGCTAAGATCCCGCCATGTATCCGAGGATGCAGCGTTTTGACTCGACCACCTAAAATTTCTGGAGAACCTGTGTAATCAGCAACTTTTGTAACTGGTAGCCCTGCATCTTTCAGTGCTTTGGCTGTTCCTCCACTGCTGATAAATTCAAAGTCAAATTCTTCTACTAAGCTACGGGCAAGGTCGATTAATCCTGTTTTATTAGATACACTCAGCAGTGCTAGACGCGCCATATTTTCTGGGTTCCCTTTAGTGTAAATACAGTTAGTGCAGATACATATTGTATAAACCGCAAGGGCACATAGACGCAAAGCGGCTGAAGACAAAGCATTGCCTGGAATACAATAACTGTCTCAGGTTGCATGGTGCTATACTGAACGTTGGCTTACCTAAATAGAGGTAGGAGATGAAGGATACAGGACTAGAGCAACAGAAAAAGATCACCGTATTACGCGATCAGTCTCCAAGCGGAGCACTGGTAAAGCGTGATACTGGATTTGATATTGAAGTATATAAAGAAGTTTTAAGTGATCGCTTCATAGAAGCAAGAACAGTAGACGAATATGAAAAGCTCCTTGTATTGAGACAAAGAGTTCAAGAATTAGACATAGAAGTTAGACGATTAGACTACGCAGAGAGATCAGCAGAAATTCAGCTTCAACAGGCTCAGCAGAAAGCTCTCCTCCAACGCGGGCAGCAAATTGTAGCTATTATAATCTCTATTGCTGCTGGGCTTTATCTGCTACAAACTCTTCCCTTAGCGGGTCTATTATTCTTGATTCTGGGCTTAGCAAAACCGTTAGGCTATTCTTTGGGAGAAATAGGTAATTTCTTAGATAGTTTAAAGGGTTTTCCAAAAGACTCAGATAAGCTTTTGTCTGATGGAAAAGAACAAAGAGATCAAGCTGAGGAGTCTAGAGATGCAAGACCCTAAATTAGACATGATTAACGTATTTAAGCTTGAGAAACGGCTTCAGTTACTTGTTGCAATTTATATCTCACTAATTCTGCTTGTACTAACTTTTGTCTTGGTCAGGATTCCAATGACTAGTGATTTACAGCAGGCTTTGATAATTATTTTAGGCTTGATTACAATAGCCACTATTGATGCATTTAGAAAAGTACTGGGCAATACTTCATCATCATCTTTAGTGAACGAATTTAAGCAAATTATTGTTCAAGATGGAGGTTCTTATGTTGATGGAAATGTTGATGGAATCGATAAGCGTATCAATGTTGAAGGCAATTACGTAGCGAGTGGTGCTATTAATTATGGGTATGAAAAAAAACAAAATCTTGCTGAAGCTGCTGCTGAAATTCAGGATTTGCTCCAACAACTAGAGAAATCTAATCCTACCGCTAGCGAAGCTGAAAAAGTTGCATATGTTGATGAGGAAATTGAGCCTGATCTAAAGTCGCGTTTAGTCAAAGCATTAAAAACTAGTGGTGAAGTCGCTATCGAGAGTTCATTGGATAGTCGCTATATCGATATCATCAGAGCTATTATTAAAAGCTGGTCATCTTCAGAATAGTTCAACAGCAAGCCCACCATAAAAGGTGGTACGGTTCTGGTTGATGACATTTTGTAACCTTAGGCAAAAGTATAAGCGACGCAAACAAGCTTTAGCGGTGTACGATGTTCGTGATTGGGAAACAAAACTTCTCAATATGATGGATGTAAGCGAATATTTTTACCAACTGTCACGTTATGGATTACCAAGACATCATTACAATTGAGCCTGGAAAGCGCAGTGGCAAGCCGTGTATTCGGCGAATGCGAATCACCGTGTACGACATCTTGGAATATCTGGCAGGTGGGATGACTGAAGCAGAAATTTTGGAAGATTTTTCTGAACTCACCTTAGAAGATATCAAAGCTTGTCTTGCTTTTGCAGCTGATCGTGAGAGAAAGTTGTTTGTGGCATCCCTGTGAAACTGCTATTGGATGAAAACCTATCAGACCGAATCATTCACAGGATTGTCGATTTGTATCCTAATTCTGAGCATGTCAAAACTTTAGGACTGACAAATACTGATGATACAGTTATCTGGGAACATGCAAAGGCGGATGATTTTGTGATTGTTTCCAAAGATTCTGACTTCCATCAGCGCAGTTTACTTTATGGTCATCCACCCAAGTTTATTTATCTTCGTATTGGTAACAGTCCAACATCGAAGATTATTCAAATATTGAGAGATAATTTTGATACGATCACTCAATTTAAAAGTAGCGAAACGGAAAGTATTTTGGTGTTGATGTAGTGTGGAACCGCCGCATAACAACCTCCTTGCACCCGAGCCTCGAAGGTTATTTGTGAGTGTCTGAGGTTACTTGCGCCGGGTGAAACGGAACATTAGGCTGCTTCGTTTCTGGGTTGGGGCAGTATTTCAAATTAGTTTGTCAGAGTTCAAGAGGAAGGTATTAATTTGATATGACATTAGCTATTTTAGTTGAACCTACGCCCCTAGAAGTTGATGCCAATGGTGTTGTAAGAGTTGGAGAAACTCGTGTAACTCTAGACACCGTTGTAACAGCTTTTCTTGAAGGGGCTACAGCAGAAGAAATTGGTGAGCAATATACTTCGCTGCAACTCTCAGATATTTACTCAGTCCTTGGTTACTACCTGAGACATAAAGCTGAAGTTGATGCATATCTCTTAGAACGTCAACGTCAAGCAGCAATGATCCGACAAGAAGCTGAACAACGTTTTAACCCAGTTGGAATACGTGAGCGTTTACTGGCTAGACGAAGTCAGCACGGGTAATTCAAAATGGTACGATTCCTAGCTGATGAAAATTTCAATAATCAGATTGTTCGTGGTGTTCTTCGGCAGAGTCCTAGTATTGATATTTTGCGTATTCAAGATGTTGACTTATCGGGAGCCAATGATCCGACTGTTCTAGAATGGGCAGCCCAACACAGGCGCGTTGTTCTAACTCATGATGTTGCCACGATGATAACCTTCGCTTACGAAAGGATTCAAGCAAGATTATCTATGCCTGGATTATTTGAAGTGAGCCGTCGTGTCTCAGTAGGTCTAGCCATCGAGGAGATTATACTGATTGGTGAGTGTAGTCTTGAGGGAGAATGGGAAGGGCAAGTAAGGTTTCTTCCTCTTCGGTAAAAGTAGCAGCAAAACGCCACCTAATAACCGTGTTGCAGCGGACAGAAGAGATATATTGGTAGAGATACAAAGGTTGTCTACCGCCGCTCAATTGTGCCGTTATGCCAGTGGAGTCCTTAGTTTTGCTGATGCAAAAATTTTTTTCTTGTCATTCCATACTTTTTATGCTTGACTGTCCTTTGTCCTTAGTCATCTGTAATGACTAAGGACTAATGACCAATGACTAATGACTCATAACTAATGGCTAACACTCTAGAATTTATCAGTGTACCTCCAAAAACAGGGCAACCACCAAAGGGTTTAATTGTTACTTTACACGGTTGGGGTGCCAATGCTGAAGATGTGGCGTCTTTATCGCGGTTTTTTAATTTGCCAGATTATCAGTTTCTGTTTCCGAATGCACCTTTTCCTTATCTTAATTCTTCTGTTGGAAGAGCATGGTATGACCTTCGGATGGAAAATATGTATCAGGGGTTAGTAGAAAGTAGGCAGCTACTAACAGGTTGGTTGCAATCTTTAGAAAATAACACTGGTGTGCCTTTGTCGCGGACAATTTTGAGCGGATTTTCTCAAGGTGGAGCTATGACTTTAGATGTAGGATTAAAGTTACCTCTGGCTGGTTTAGTTTCTTTAAGTGGTTATTTACATCAAGATGTAGAAAGTGTGAAAACACAAAATATGGTGTCTCTACCACCCGTTCTCATTATGCATGGCAGACAAGATACAGTTGTGCCATTACAAGCTGCTGTTTCAGCACGGAAAACTCTTGAATCTCTTGGGGCGGCTGTAGAATACTATGAGTTTGACATGGGTCATGAAATCCGACCAGAAATGCTAGAGTTGTTACGAAATTTTGTTGTTGTCAATGCATAAATACTCGGAATTTGTCTTTGTTTAGTTGGGGGTACCAAATTTTTACGCATTCTCTTAGAAATCCGAAAAATTTTCACGAAATTATCGCTCGCAAGTGAGTAATATATATTGGGTGGCTGCGTCAAGCGCAACTCAACCCATGCTGGATGCAAATGCTGCTAATGGGAGGGGCAAGCACTATGAAAACTCTAAGCATTTCTAAGAGAGAAATTGCTACTATCACTCCACAAGAGGTGGAAGTGTTAGCTACACGTCTGGAGCAGGATAATTACAGTAATGCTTTTGAGGGTTTGAATGATTGGCATTTACTGCGAGCGATCGCCTTTTCGCGTCCAGAGTTAGTTGAATCATACATTCACCTCTTGGATTTAGAACCCTACGATGAGGCGTAGATGTTTCAGAAGAAACGGGTTCTGATTGCAATAGGCGGCGGTATCGCCGCCTATAAAATCTGTGAGGTTGTTTCCACTTTGTTTAAAATTGGAGTGGAAATAAAAGTTATTCTCACTAATTCAGCACAAAAGTTTATTACGCCTCTGTCTCTGGCAACCCTTTCCCGCCATCCAGCTTATACAGATGAAAATTTTTGGCAATCAACTCACTTTCGTCCATTACATATTGATTTAGGTGAGTGGGCAGATTTAATTGTGATTGCACCTCTAACAGCAAATACATTAGCAAAGTTGGCTTATGGTATGGCTGACAATTTGCTCACAAATACTGTTTTAGCTTCCACTTGTCCCATACTGCTAGCACCAGCAATGAATACTGATATGTGGGAACAGCAGGCGGTGCAGCGCAATTGGCAACAGGTATTGACAGATGGTCGATATCATGGTATGTGTACAGGGTTGGGGTTATTGGCGTGCGATCGCGTCGGTGCTGGTAGAATGGCAGAACCCCCAGAGATTATTACTTATGTCCAATCCTTGTTACACACCGCCGGGAAGCGAGATTTAGTAGGTAAGAAGGTGTTGATTAGTGCTGGGGGAACACGAGAGTATCTTGACCCAGTAAGGTTTATTGGCAATCCTTCCACAGGGAAAATGGGGTTAGCTTTAGCACAAGCAGCACTGCACCGGGGAGCAAGCGTGACATTGGTACATAGTCCGGCGAGTTGGGATGTACCATTAGGAGTGCAAGCAATCTCTGTTGTGAGTGCTGACCAAATGCGAGCAAGTATGGTGGAGTACTTACCGAATGCGGATATGATTATCATGTCGGCGGCAGTGGCGGATGTCAAGCCACGGGAATACAGTCAACAGAAGTTGCCAAAAAAATTGCTTCCGCAAGCTTTACCTTTGGAACCAGTACCGGATATTGTTGCAGAATTGGCACGTCTCAAACAACCACATCAACAATTAATTGGGTTTGCAGCACAGACAGGGGATATTGTCACACCAGCGTTAGAGAAATTGCACAGTAAAAATCTGGATGCGATTATTGCTAACCCTATAGATGAACCGGATAGCGGTTTTGGAAGTGATAATAATCGAGCCATATTTTTGGATAAGCAAGGACAAAGAATAGAAATTTCTCCTTGTTCCAAATTACAAATGGCTCATCATATTTTTGATGTGTTGGCAAAGAAATAACGAAAGGAACTGACAAGTCACCAAAAATGCGATAACTTCGTTAAGCTGCGAAGATCGCTAATTTTCAGTTTCATTAAGATGTGCTTGTAACCAATTTAGCAAGTCACCCACTGCTGTAAAATCTAATAAGGCTTCGGCAAGTGCCTCTAACTCTTCCAGTGACAGAGCCTGTATTTGCTTTTTAACCTCTTGAGGTAACTCTCCTACTCGTCTTTGTAGTAGCCGTAGAACGAGTTCTTGCTGTCCACGTTCGTAGCCAATGCGCTCACCTGTGGTAATGTAACTCATAGTACGCTCCTGCTCCGCAGTTGCTACAACGCGGGGAACCCGCGCAACGCACTGCTCTTCAAACTCCTTAAAATCTTGCCAAAACTCTGCTTCTAATGCTTTTGGTAAAATCATAACCCAATCCACAAAGCGGTAAAGGTTACGAATATCTTTTTCTGCTAAACCTAGTTCATACAATCGGCGAATTAAGCTAAATTTCCAAGTTTTGCGTTCTCTTGGCTTTTTACTGGTCTGCTGTGTTTTCAAATGTGCCATGACAACCGTTGCAAAAGGATTATCGCTCTTCTCTAATTCCGTCCAACGGTTTTGATAATCGAGAAGTTTGATGGTTCCAAATTTAAAATGCAAACTAGTATCGGGATAATTATAACTGTATTGATTTGGTCGCCATGTCAGGTCTGTATCACACAAAATCGCTAAACTAATGGCTGGTTTGGCAAATCTGTCAAAAATTCGTAGGTTGTAGGAAAACATTCTTTCTGCAAAGTCATCTTCCGGTTTAGCCTGGACTTCGACATGGATTAACAGCCAAATTTCTTCTCCTTGAATTTGCCAAACTTTGACCAATTTGTCTGCGTATCTTCTTCCTTGTTCGGCATTGCGGGCTATTTGCTGGAATTCCTTATCAAGAAATTCATGGGGACGTTCCCAATTAATTAATGCAGCAGTTTGAGGGAAGAAGAATTCCATTGCTTGGGGAAAGTAGGCTTCTAAGATTTCTTTCCACGGTGAATCATTATCGACCCTTTCACGTTCGGAGGTCATGAATTAGCTTGGCTTTATAGTACTGGTGTTTCAATTATCAAGCTTACGGACTTGATATCACAATCAATAACCCGAAAAATGCGATAAGCCTCTGGCTAAGAGTTGTGCGTATCGCCGTTGCAGCTGCTTTGCAGCATCGCCTAAGCGCCCTACGCCCCTTCTCCCTTCTCCCCTACTCCCTCATTTACCCGGACACAACTTCTTGGGCAACTCATCACGGGTAGCGAGGTATTCTTTTAGATAGTTGCAACCCCGTGCTAGTAAATCATCTAAATCTAAACTCCACAATTTGATGGTCTTGTCATAACTTCCAGAAGCTAAAGTTTTGCCATCCGGAGTAAATGCCACGCCCCAGACAATAC
>NZ_QMEB01000444.1 GCF_012912135.1 Brasilonema bromeliae SPC951
GTGCCGTTCAGGCTGTGCAGGTCTTCCACCGTCACCCCGCCGCCATGCCGTGTTCACCGTGGAGGCCGGCGGCTCGGACGGGGCCGGCACGGTGACGGCCGTGGGCGCCGGGGTGGGTCGGTTGGGCTTGCTCAGTGCCCGGGTGACGAACACCAACCCGCTCTTCGGGGCCGAGCCGGGGGTTGGGGTGACCATGTGCGGCCGCCTGGCGGGAATCGTTCCGCTGAGAACATAGCCCACGATTGCCGGTCGCGCCGGCCGCGCCGACTGAGTCAGGAAAACTGTTCCCGGTGTCGGGATTTCTGCTGACGCCTCACCAATCAGTCGGCGATGATCGGACAATCCCCTATCCCTCACGAGGCCGACCGATGACCCTGACCGACTTCTACAACGCGGTGGCCAAGCAGGCCGACACCGACAAGACGGCCATCGGGGTGGCCGACACCAAGCGGGTGCTGGCCGTCGCCTTCAGCGTGCTGCACACGCTGCCCACCGCCGACGTGCTGGACGTGATCGCCAAAGGGCTGGCGACGGCAGCGAAAAAGGCCAAGTAGTGCTGAGTGCTGAGTGCTGAGTGCTGAGAATGACGGGGTACGGGTCGGCGGTCCCGGCTCAGCACTCAGCACTCAGCACTCGGCACTATGTATTCTCTGCTCCGCCCCTTCCTCTTCCGCTTGGACCCCGAAGCGGCGCATCACCTGGCCCTGTCGGCCGCCGCCGGGCTGGGGCGGTCGGCGACGGTGTGCCGGCTGGTGCGGCGACTGGCCCGGCCGGCGGCCCGGCCGGTGACGGCGATGGGGCTGCACTTCCCGCACCCGGTCGGGCTGGCCGGCG
>NZ_QMEB01000117.1 GCF_012912135.1 Brasilonema bromeliae SPC951
CACTCTTTTTTTGTTTCTTCAGGGTAACCCTGCTGTTCATAAGAATCTATAAACTAACGACCACAATGAACACATATGTGATTTTGTTTACCATACTTTTTCCCATTCTTGCGAATATGAGTGGATGCACACCTTGGACATTTCATAGCAATACGCCTCTGGCGTCTGCGCTTTGCGCAATCGCATGATTCATACTTCAATTATGCAACGCCGACAAATTTATTGGATTGGCGATCGCACCATACTTAATTTCTTCTAATTCTGTACTCAAATCAGACGAAAGTTCAGCATAGCGTTCGTTGAAATACTCGACAGCTGACCCCACAGGATGACCTTCTAGCAGTCGCTTTAGTGTACTTTGAAAAACTGCTAACTGTTTACCAGTTTTTTCCCAGACGAAAGAACAACCCCAAGCGCGTTCTACGTGACCGATGACTGCCAAAGCACCTCCATTGGGGCGACTGAGGAGTCGTCTGTTTCTTCAATTGCCATAAGTAAATTTTCTTGACCTCGGTTTAATTTCTCTTTTGTAAATTTTATAACCCTTATATAGCAAGGCTTTCATAAAGTGAAGAAAAATGTGCTTCTTTGATTTGTTGCTAGCAGAGACTTTCGCCGCTAGTGAGAGGCTCATATCTTGCACTTAACCGTATAACTCAGCAAAAATTATACTACAAGAGATTACTTCTGTGAGTTCTTACGACTTTATTCTCGAAGCTTTATTTAGCGCAGCCTCATGCATATTTAGTATGTTTTTTACAAAGAATGTTCCCAGTTCTTTTTTGGATTAAAACCAAGAGTATTTCCTAGTAAGTTCATGTTAAGTCATGGTGTTCTTTCTTCCTGAATATAGATGTGGGTGGTGTTTTGAGAACTTCAGAAATTTGAACTTTAGTTGCTCTGATCTAAACTTACCGCCTCACACTCCGCCACCAAAGTCGGATCTTCAAGTCGGATCAAGTCGGATTTTGATAAGTAAGTCGGCACAATAAAATAAAACTGTATTGATAAAAGCTGGAGTTTAGACTAGCACTGAAAACTTATGCAGTCAGTGACCAAAAGATTCTAGAATTGTTAAAATGCAAAGCAATCTCAGACTTGATTGGAAAATTCGTCTACTTGATTGGTTACTTCGCTTGAATAAACCTCTTGATCAATTGAGTCTTGATGAGTTACGTAAGCTTTCTGAAACACCCATTCCTTTTGTTGTAGAGCGGCTGATGGGTGGAAAGCGCATTCGGGTACTAAGCGTGATAAATCAAATAGTTGAGGGGCGACATGGTGAAATTCCGATTCGACTGTACTATCCATCAAGCAAACAAAATCTGCCTCTGATTCTGTTCTTTCATGGTGGCGGCTGGGTTTTTGGCAATTTTCAAACCTATGACTTGATGTGCCGTCGGATTGCACACAGTACAAGTGCGATTGTGATTGCAGTAGGCTATCGACTTGCTCCTTGGTTCAAATATCCTACTGCAGTGGAAGATTGTTATGATATCCTGACTTGGGCGGTCAAAAACGCAACGAATTTGGGAGCGAACAACCAACAAGTCATCGTAATGGGTGATAGTGCTGGAGGAAATTTAGCGACATCTGTGTGCCTGATGGCACGAGATCAAGGACAACGATTGATCGCTCGGCAAATTTTAGTTTACCCTGTTACAGATGGAACGCTGAGTCAGCCTTCAATAGAAGTCTATGCAAATGCACCCGTCCTGACAAAGGACTTGATGCAGTGCTTTGTGAAATATTACGCCCGCACTGAAGCTGATCGATTTGAACCGTATTTCTCACCAATGCTGGCAGAGAACTTAAGTTATCTTCCTCCTGCGTTGATTATCACGGCTGAATATGATCCCCTACACGACGAGGGGCAGAAGTACGCCCAACGATTGCACTCAGCTGGCAATCAAGTTCGCTTAATCGATTATTCTGGTATGGTGCATGGCTTTTTAAGTTTTCCTCCCTTTTGCCCTGAAGCTTTGCCTGCATTCGCAGAGATTGCAGCTTATGTTGGAGCATTAAGTAACTAAAATTATGATCGCAGCAATGACGGTAACTATTGATTAAACTACATATGTGGGTTTCCAATGCGGTTTTTGAGTTGACTGGAGAAAAACATGAATGTATTTGGTATCGGTTTGCCGGAGATGGCTGTAATCTTTGTGGTAGCACTGTTAATCTTTGGTCCGAAAAAGCTACCAGAAGTTGGTCGCAGTCTGGGAAAAGCAATTCGCGGTTTTCAACAAGCTTCTAGCGAGTTTCAAAACGAGTTTCAAAAAGAAGCAGTTGAGTTGCAAGAAGCTGTAAAAACGACTGCTGAACTAGACACCAAGCAAACTGCTGAACCAGAAACCAAGCAAATAGAAGCAGCAAAGTTGGAGCAAGACACCGTTAGCTCTGCCCAAAAAAGCTAAACTGAAGTCAAAATGACAGAAGCTGTTGCCAAAAAAACTTTGGTTATTCCCCAATTAGTCGTCGGGTTGGGGAACCCAGAACCCAAGTATGATCAAACACGCCACAATATCGGTTTTGCTGCTATAGACGCGCTATCTCGTTCTTGGAAGATTCCCTTGGCAGAAAATCGTAAGTTTCAAGGCGAATATGGCGAAGGAATTGCACCAAATGGAGATAAAATCCGTTTGTTGAAGCCATTGACTTATATGAATCTTTCAGGACAAGCAATGCAAGCCGTGACAAGCTGGTATAAGCTGCAACCTGAGTTGGTTTTAGTTATTTATGATGATATGGATTTGCCTTTGGGAAAAACTCGCTTGCGCTTGTCTGGTTCTGCTGGAGGACATAATGGTATGAAAAGCGCGATCGCACACCTTGGGACACAAAACTTTCCTCGTTTGCGTATCGGCATTGGTAAACCAAAAAATGCAGCGAGTCATGACGAACATGGTACTGTTTCTCATGTCTTAGGACGATTTTCTGCTGCTGAAAATCAGATGGTTTCTGTTGTACTACAGTTTGTGGGCGAATGCGTAGAACTCAGCCTGAATTCGGGAGTAGAAAAGGCGATGAATGTTTGTAACAGCCGCTCTTTTGATAGTTCGCAATCGAATGTGTATTTTTGACCAACAAAGGGGTGTAGGGGAATGAACGCGCGGGTGTACGGTCTTGCGGGTATAGGGGTGTAGGGGGAGAGGCAATCGGATGTCATCAGAGAAGGTGCGCAGTACACACATTAAGTCTGCTTTCCCAGGGCTGCATCGTTCCCTCCTTGATATCGTCGGCGCTATGAATCGGCCCGAACTTGATCAAGCGATGCTTGAGATGGCAGGGCTGAGCCTCGAGCCAGCCCTATTCACGCCCCTTGTGCTGATTGCCAAGTTGGGTCCGATCGGCGTGGTGAACCTTGCGGGGCGCGTGGGGCGTGACTACACGACCCTTAGCCGGCAGGTCGCACGGTTGGAAGAACTCGGTCTGGTAAGCCGTCAGATCAGCTCTGCGGATCGACGAGTGCGGGAAGCGGTGATCACGCGGAAGGGCAAGATCGCGACAGATGCCATAGATGAAGCGCGCGAACGGATCGCTTTGACGCTATTCCGGGGTTGGTCCCGCGATGACTTCGACCAACTCGTCCGGTTGATGCGAATGCTTGCCGACAGGCTGAACGAAACCCCCGGCGGCAACGCGTAATCGAGGTGCATGCAAGGTCTGAAATGATGAATCCTGGAACTCGCCAGAGGCATCTCTTAAATATGTGTATAATACACTTACCCTACTCAAAGAAGAATCATGAATACACAAGCATTGGTAGCTCAGGCTTACTCTGCGTTTAATCGGCGAGACATTGATGGCACGCTCGCGCTCATGAGTGAGAACGTCAGTTGGCCAAAGGCTTCGGAAGGCGGTCGAGTAGTCGGGAAACAAGACATCCGTGCTTACTGGACGCGTCAGTGGGCTGAGTTCGATGGTTACGTGGAAGTACTTCAGGTCATCGACCGTGAGGCGGGCAAAGTCGATGTCAAGGTTCGTCTACTTGTTAAAAATCTGAAAGGCGATGTCCTGTCAGATACGGAGTTGTGGCACCTCTATACCATCGCGAACGGACTGATCGAACGCATGGACATCAAGGAGGAAGGCGAAAGCAACTCAGATCTAGGTCCGTCCGCGGCTTTTTCGGGGCACAATCGCGCGAAGTGACGAGCTTCGCGGAGCAAATGCCACGTTCGCGAACGTTTGTTGAACGTCGGTAACAAGCAAAGCACAGGGACGATCCCTTCTTGTAGAGCGCCGGATCTATCCGACGTTTTACAGCTTTGCAGCCTCGGCGGCCTCGGTTTGCTTCGCGTTAAGCTAGCTGCGCCTCCGGCAATCGCCCCCACCAAATTGGACTTTTTTCACATGATTACCGAAAAAGAACTCAGAACTCAGAACTCAGAATATTAAACGCGCTTTTTAAGTATGATTAACAGTTCTGGTCAGCCGTATTGGTTTAAAGCCCCCGGATAAATCCTTTGGAGACCAACAAAGTTTTTCTCTTTCTTAAATCCCCCGGATTCCATTCGTGGGGATATTCTGATTACTGCATTCTGTGTTCTGTGTTCTTCTTCATACATATTTTGTCAGTCCTTAGAGGTATTGACAAAATGAAAATAACCTTAACTTATCACAGGTGCTTACACCCAGCCTACGGCTCGCTAGCCCCGGAGGGGGCGCTGCGCAAACGCTAACACACCGTTCGGCTGAGCGATCACCTTGGCGAAGCCCTTACACCCCTAATTATTGACATTCCCACTACTGAAATAGGTGAGCTTAGCTCACCTATTTCAAAAAGAAGTAGAATTGTTGGGCTGAGTGCGACTGTTCTTCACTTCAAATATTACACATCATACATGAGTTTCTGACTCACCTGGCGTATTCTATAGTTTTGAAAACCGACTAGATCGTACCCTGGTAGGGGTACGATTCATCTTGTCTAATTTTTGTATCAAGGCTACCGAATCTATTTAAGCTTTTCTAACAAGCGTGAACGTAGTCAAGCAACGTCAGCTCCAATTCGGTTTATCTCATACTTCGCTTGCGTCTTGCAGCTACAGCCTTGCGTTTACGTTTTTCTAATGGTGTTTCAAAGTGTCTGTGAAACTTGACATCAGCTAAGATTCCAGCTTTGGAAACTTGCCGTTTAAATCGACGCAAAGCCGAATCAATTCCTTCATTGTCTCCTAAAACTACCTGGGTCATTCTTCTTCCTCATGAGCAATACTCTCATTGTAGTGCGACTGCAACCGGCAGCGAAACTCCCCTTGACAAAAGTAGGAGAAAGGAAAAAGTAGAGGGAATCACGGAAGAAGAAAATTGATGACTAATGACTATCTTGATCGGGCATTTTGATAGAAAGAGCTAATTGATATAATTGACGACGGGGAAAGGAAATTTCTTTTGCTAACTGACGGCTGGCTTGCGATCGCGATATTCCCTGACTCATGATCTTTTGTAACTCTGCTTTGAGTTCTTCTTCTGAAAGTTGCGGTTGAGTGGGTGGTGTTCCCGCCACAACTAAAGTGTATTCACCTTGAGGTTCGCGTTGGCTGTAATGAACAATTGCTGACTCAATTGTTCCCCGCAAAAATTCCTCATACAACTTAGTTAACTCCCGCGCGATGACAATTTGGCGAGTGTTTCCAAAGACTTCTGCTAAATCTTCCAAAGTTTCGCGTAGGCGGTGAGGAGACTCGTATAAAATGAGTGTGCGAGGTTCTATTTTCAGGGATTCTAAGTGCGATCGCCTTTGTTGACTTTTAACTGGTAAAAATCCTTCAAAAACAAATTTATCCGTTGGTAATCCAGCTGCACTTAATGCAGTCATTGCTGCATTTGCACCAGGGATTGGCACAACTGTTATCCCAGCCTCAACAGAAACTTTAATGAGTTCATACCCAGGATCAGAAATTCCTGGTATACCTGCATCAGTTACGAGAGCGATCGCCTTCCCGTTACTCAGTTGCTCTAATAACTCTGGGATACGGCTGCTACGGTTGTGTTCATGGTAACTCATCTGCGGGGTTGTCACTTGAAAATGTTGTAGCAATCTACCTGTGTGGCGTGTATCTTCCGCCGCAATGATATCCACTGTCTGCAAAACTTTCACTGCCCGGAATGTCATATCTTCCAGGTTACCAATAGGCGTGGCGACAATGTAAAGTGTTCCTGATTTTATATCCATGAATAAATATTATCTTGTGTGTTGACTGGAGCTTATAACAGTTTTCAATTGGGTGTAATATATAGATTATTTCTAGGGGATTACATTTTTCCGCAAAATATTGTGGATAAGGGTACCCCGTCAAAGGTGATGGGGTAGTGCGGATAATTTGTACTAAACTGAGGGAGCCTTTTGCTGTCTACACTTTTGCAGCATTTGAGAGAGTAGATTTTCACGTTCTAGTTTCGTGCCGTCAGTCCAAGTAACATCGCCAAAGGTGTTATCAATAATTTTCTTGTCGCTTCGGTAAACGTGTACGTGTATTCCTATTTCTTGTGACAGTTCGCTCGTCCACAGTATCGCTGGTGTTGATGCCCAAATTTTAAACTGACAATCTGCGTAGTCTCTTAAGTCAAGCTTGCGATCGCTCCTTACAAACATCAAGTTCCCGTTAAGCTTGTCCGCTAATTCTTTGATAGGAGAGCTAACAATAGCCTCGCTTGACCAGTTGGAATCTGAGCCACAGTTGCCACAAAAATGTTTTTTGTGCGGGTTCTTAGCAAAATCTCCAAGGTCTAGATGCGGATGGTTGCATCTGTTACAGTAAAGCGTACCCAGTGGCAGATTATTGATTAAGGCTTCCAAATACGCGAGCGCTGACGGCGAAGCGATAACCACGCGCTTAATTGAAACGTTGGCGAATAACGGCGTGTGATCGGTCGATCTGATTACAATTGCTGGGAAGTTAGCATCTATTGTCTTTTTACCACGCGGTTCAGGTCTGACGTGTACGTGAACTTCTACATTTGCCAAGTCCGGATAAACAGTTGTGTTAATCGCGGTTGGCAGTGCTGCCCAAATCCCTATACCACCAGCATAATCATCAGGATTCAGTATCAACGGGTTTTTAACATAATTCATGGGCTGAGTGGCGTTTGAGCATCTGATAGCCCCTTCCTCACTCTCGGACGCTTGCTGAATATCGGCTTTTGTTCCCCAGTGTACTTGATGGGTGCGACACCACCAACGAAGCTTACCATTTCTGAACTTGCCGCATTCTACGATGTCACAAGGAAGAATCACCCCATGCCCATTATTCTCCGGTGGAAACTGTCCTGTTACGCGATCGCTAAACGGTACGGCATTTCCTAGCGTTCTGTTTTCTGCCCACACAACAGCAAATTCCTCGGTCATGCTGTTTAGCGGTGCTGCGGGTTCCTCAACTCCCAGAGTTTTTTTTACTACAGTTTTACCTCGTTTCTTCTCTGGGTCATACACTTCCTCAGTCAGGTACAAGTAAGTTGCATTGTTTTTGACTACTCTTTTAATTGGCATTCCTTAAACTCCTAGATTAGTTTCCGTATACGGAAACCGCGAACATTGTACACTCATTTCTCGTCGTCATGCGAACATTTCTTGGATAAGCTCTACTCAGGCTGTAGAGGCACGGCATAGAACATACATGTCAAGTTAAGATTTAAACCCTTGTCATGAGGTCATTTCTTGTTTCTTGCTTTCGGTCATAAATGTATAATTTAAGGCATTTTTCGGGTGAGTATCGGAACGAGAGAGCTTGACTTTTGATTAAGTTGACACCAATGGGCATAAAACAACCCCTACCGTATGCGTGTATTCTATCCAGCTGAAAATCGCTATAGACTAAAAGCGTACGATAGAAAGAAAAATTGATTGCAGTCACTTTTCACCAATGGACACCATCAAATACACGCTTAGCGAAAACCAAATGCCACAGTCCTGGTATAATATCCAGGCTGATTTACCCACGCCGATGGCACCAGTGCTACATCCCGCTACACATCAGCCAATTACAGCAAAAGACCTAGAACCCCTTTTTCCAGCAGCCTTGATTTCCCAAGAGGTTACCACTGAACGCTGGATTGAAATTCCTGAGGAAGTACAATCAATTTACCGTCAGTGGCGACCAACTCCACTTTACCGCGCCCGACGCCTGGAGCAAGCCCTTGATACCCCTGCCAAAATTTACTATAAGTACGAGGGTGTAAGTCCAGCTGGTAGCCACAAACCTAATACAGCGATTCCACAGGCTTATTACAACAAGCAAGCAGGGGTAAAGCGCTTGACAACAGAAACTGGTGCAGGACAATGGGGTTCTTCGCTTGCAGTTGCTGGTGCTTTTTTTGGTTTAGAAGTCGTGGTTTACATGGTAAAAGTGAGCTATCGGCAAAAGCCATATCGTCGCGCTTTTATGGAATCTTTTGGTGCGCGTGTCATAGCTAGCCCCAGTGATGAAACACAAGCAGGGCGAAAGATTCTCCAAGAAAATCCTGATAGCACAGGCAGTTTGGGCATCGCTATTAGTGAAGCAGTAGAAGTCGCAGTTCAAGATGAGCAGACAAAATATGCATTAGGTAGCGTGTTAAATCATGTGCTACATCATCAAACTGTCATCGGTCAAGAAGCAGTGACACAACTAGAACAAGCAGGTGACTATCCTGATATTATCGTGGGCTGTACAGGTGGCGGTAGTAATTTTGCTGGTATTGCCTTTCCTTTCATGGGTGCAAAGCTGCGCGGTGAGCAAAGTGATATCAAATTTGTCGCAGTTGAACCGGCTGCTTGTCCAACCTTAACTAAGGGCAAATATACATATGACTTTGGCGACACTGCACATCTCACCCCTCTTGTCAAGATGCACACTTTGGGTAGCACCTTTGTTCCCCAAGGCATTCATGCAGGCGGGTTGCGGTATCATGGCATGGCACCTTTGCTCAGTCATGTTGTAAACTTGGGTCTAATTGAAACAAGAGCTTACACACAACTTGATTGTTTTGCATCTGGTTTGACTTTTGCCCGTACTGAAGGGATTTTACCTGCTCCTGAAGCCAATCATGCAGTCAAGGGTGCGATTGATGAAGCACTACGCTGTAAGGAGGAAGGAGTCAGTAAGACCATCCTATTCAATCTCTGCGGTCATGGTCACTTTGATATGCAAGCGTATATAGATTATAAGGCAGGATTGTTACGCGATACTGAGTACAGTGCTGAAGAAATAGCGATGGCGCTGTCAGGCTTGCCTGTGATTCGTTGAACTTTATGGAAAAATATGGGTTATTTGTCGGTTTAGTCACCTTAGATTTGATTTACCTTGCCCAATCTCCTCCTCTGAATAACCAGAAAATAGTCGCTGCTGACTACACTGTTGCTGCAGGTGGTCCAGCAACAAACGCGGCTGTGACTTTCAGTCATTTGGGTAATCAAGCGACAGTCTTGGGTGTAGTGGGTTCTCATCCGATGACGCAATTGATCAAAGGAGATTTAGCAAATTATAAAGTCGAAATCACCGACCTTAACCCCACGACGCAAAACGCACCGCCAGTTTCTTCTATTATTGTCACCCAAGCAACTGGTGAACGAGCAGTCATTTCCATCAACGCTGTCAAAACTCAAGCAACCCGCGAATCTATTGAGCCAGAAGTTTTGCAAAATGTTGATATTGTGCTGATTGATGGACATCAAATGACTGTTGGGAATGAAATTGCCCAAATAGCTAAAGCGAGGAATATCCCAGTTGTCATTGATGGTGGTAGTTGGAAAAACGGGTTTGACAAAATCTTACCTTTTGTAGACTATGCTATTTGTTCCGCTAATTTTCATCCCCCCAACTGCCAGACTGAAGATGAGGTTTTTGCCTATCTCAGTGGATTTGGCATTTCCCACATCGCCATCACTCATGGACAAAAACCCATTCGATACCTCCAAGATGGAAAAGCTGGCTTTATAGATGTGGCGACTGTTCAAGCTGTTGATACACTGGGGGCTGGAGATATTTTCCACGGTGCTTTTTGTCATCACATCCTACGGGAAAGTTTTACCACTGCATTGCAGCAAGCAGCTCATGTTGCTGCTCTTTCTTGTCAATTTTTTGGCACGCGTCGTTGGATGCATTCCTAGTAGTCGATTGCTGATTGTGAAGTACTACTGTAATCATGGCGATCAGCCTCCGGCTTATCGCATGTGCATATCGCCCATGACTAGCAATTAAACACCCAAGGGAGATAAGGAGACAAGGTGAGAAATGAAAGACTTAGAAAACATTTTAGAACTAGCTCGTTCCGTAAGTTGGGCAGCAGCAGATATACTGAGGTCTTATTACCACCAGACCGACGACAAGCTAGAAGTAGAATACAAGCAGAATGAGCCTGTGACTATTGCAGATGTCAATGTCAATAATTACATCCTGGAGAATCTGCAAGGAGTTTTGGGTGATAAAGATTTTGCTTACATTAGCGAAGAAACTTATAAAGGGGAACACGCTAAGCAAGAATGGGTATGGATAATTGACCCTTTAGATGGTACACGAGATTTTATCGAAAAAACTGGGGAGTATGCAATTCATATTGCCTTAGTGCAGGGAACACGCCCAGTGCTTGCTGTGGTAGCAGTACCCGAAGCAGAAAAGTTGTACTATGCCACAAAGGGAAGCGGTGCCTTTGTGGAAACCCGTGATGGGAAAAGTTTACCATTACGAGTGTCATCACGGGAAAGACTGGAAGATTTAACTTTAGTCGTTAGTCGCAGCCACCGTAATGAAAGATTAAATTACTTGCTGCAACACCTACCATGTCAAAATCAGAAAGCAGTTGGCAGTGTAGGCGGCAAAATTGCTGCAATTGTGGAACAACAAGCAGATATCTATATTTCTCTTTCTGGTAAGTCTGCTCCAAAGGATTGGGATATAGCCGCCCCAGAACTCATTTTAACAGAAGCTGGTGGTCAGTTTACTCATTTTGATGGCACGCCGTTGCAATATAACACTGGTGATGTGAATCAGTGGGGTGGTTTACTTGCAAGCAATGGGCAGTATCACGAGGTGTTGTGTCAGGAAGCTGAAAGGATTTTAGCAAAATTTTAGACTTATTTAGAACCGCAGATGCACGCAGATAAACATAGATAAATTATCTGCCTCCAATGCTCATGCATCTGCGGTTTCATATTCAAAAAAGAAGTTCAATATAGCAGTTCTCGTTTGCATGAAGTACATTTTTCAACCTCACCACGCCAGATGCTACAACGGAGGGAACCTCCGCAACGCACTGGCTCCCCAACCCCTCTCCGAACTCCGGAGAGGGGAGCGTTTGCGATACTCAAATGCGGGGTGAGGTGACGACTATATTGCACCGAAGTGAGAACCGCTATATACTCCCTTCAGGTTCGCTCAACAGGAAAACCAGTTGCCTACGTCAGGCTCACCAATCGCGCCCGAGAGCGGAAGACGTTGGTGCATAGCGCTGGCTTATTGATAACTATTAAAATATTGCTCTGATCTATATAAACTAAATCTTGAATTGCTATATAATGAAAGTTTCCACTATTTATCGTCATTCGGGTGATCTACATTAGGAGTGGAACGTATGAAAAGAGAACATCGACCAACAGTTGTCAATGATCGACTTAGAGACATCATAGCCCAAGTAGAGTCTACATCGGACACTAATTATCTCAAGTTACTTGAACCTTCTCAGCCTATACAAATATTGCCAAAGACTAGTGGTTCTTGTGGTGAAGATGAGAGTGATAATGTAAAGAATTGTAACTAATTTTGGCTAAAGCAACATAAAGTGTGGTAAGTAAATTCTCGATTTCGTTGAGACAGAGAGTGTAGTAGGTTAGTTTTACATCGCTTTGTCAAATGTTTGTAATTTGTTATCCCCTTGCCCTCATAGTATGAAAGGCGGGGGTAATTATTTTGTGTAGCAAAAATATTTAGTGTAGATCGAAAACTAGAGCGTTCCCATCTGCCACAATGGTCACAATAGGCGATGAAATTCTCTGTTGGCAAGCTACCCATGACTGTTGCTGTTCATTTAGAAAACGTCCACAAAAGTTACAATAGTATTCCTGTGGTGAATGACCTCTCATTCACTATCAATGCGGGAGAAATGTTTGGTTTACTTGGTCCGAATGGTGCAGGAAAATCTACTACAATTCGGATGTTAACCACACTGACAAAACCAACCCAGGGACAAATAGAGGTCTTTGGATATGATGTCGTCAGCCAACCCATACTAGCAAAACAGTGTCTCGGTGTTGTGTTGCAAGCAATTAGTGTAGATGGAGATTTAACAGTATGGGAAAATATGGAGCTGCACGGAAGGCTACATCACATAGGTAATCCTGGGCGACAGCGCCTCATTGAGCAATGGCTGGAGTATGTTGAACTCGGAACCAGACGTAATAGCCTAGTAAAAACTCTGTCTGGAGGTATGAAGCGGCGGCTACAGATAGCTAGAGCTTTGTTGCATCAACCGCAAATTCTGTTTCTAGATGAACCAACAGTGGGACTAGATCCTCAAACAAGGCGACGTCTTTGGGAAATTATTCGGGATTTGAATAAGCAAGGAATGACGATGCTGCTCACGACTCATTATATGGATGAGGTCGAGTATTTGTGTGACCGCATTGGCATTATGGACAATGGAAAATTAATTTCTCTTGGCACTCTACAAGAGTTACGCTCTACTCATGGTGAGGGTTTAGTCATGAAGCAAGTAGGAGAACGTTGGGAATATGTTTTTTTCCCAACTTTGGAAGATGCAAACTTGTACCTTAATCAACAACAAGACAAAACTGGCATGATGGTTCGTCCTTCTAACTTGGAAGATATTTTTGTTGAATTAACCGGACGCAAGTTGGACTAATCTTATCCTCTCAAAGTTCGCAGCACAGCTTCTATCCTGACTACGCTGTCCTGCTTCCCTTGCTTTTGGTACAAATCCCGAGCTTGTTGAAATGCTGCGATCGCATCTTTTGATTTGCCCTGCTTCATTAAAATGTTACCCCGCAACTCATAAACTTGGGGATTTTTGGGATCAAGGCTAACAGCTTGTTCATATGCCCATTTCACATTCTCCTTCTCTCCCAAACGCAACAGGACTGTAGCCAACCCTATATAGGCGTTGACGTTACTCCGGTTACTTTGAATTGCACGCCGGTAGGCTTCCTTTGCTGCCTTATTGTCTCCTAAATTGCCACTGACATAACCCAAAGCATATTGATAATCGCTATTGTTCGGATTTAAGGCAACAGCACGACGGTAAGCTTGTAGTGATGAGGGAAAATTACCTTGTAGGGCGTAGAGGTAGCCAATACCAGAATAAATCGTGGCGTTTTTTGGCTCTAGAGCGGATGCTCTTTGATAAAGAGCGATCGCCCCATTATAATCACCACTATCTACCAGTTTGCGCCCTTCTTGTAAAAGTCCTTTTATTTCTTCACTACTTTGTTGTGGTAATGCATCCTGAGCTTGAGCAACCAAAGGTATTGTTGCGAGAAAGCTCCCTATTAAAAGAACACTTACTATCAATGATGTTCGTTTGTACACAGTCAATTACCTAAAACTTCCTGCAACTTTTTTTCCACAATCTCCGTGGCTGATTGTCTATTAAAACAGATTTATTTGATTTTGCAAGATCTCTTACTTTATATTTACAAAATATTTACGATAATTTTCTTTTTTTTTTGAGATTACAATAAATTAACAGTTTTTTTCATAAAATCTGCTTTCCAAGTATCTGCTTTGACGTTTAAAAATCCAAGCAGGAATATGAGCCGATAGTTACCTTTTTGAGGAAAATCTATGATAGTAACCACGACTGATGTCATTCAAGGAGCCGTCATTCAGTCATATTTGGGCATCGTCACGGCGGAAGTTGTCTACGGTAGTAATTTCTTACGAGATTTTTTTGCTAGCATCCGGGATGTTATTGGCGGACGCACAGGTAGCTACGAACGCCTTTTTGAGGAAGGACAACGTAAGGCTTTAGAAGAATTAGAGCGACGGGCATTACGTCTAGGGGCAGATGCAGTTGTTGGTATTGAAGTGGATACTGGCACAATCAATGTTGACCAATCAGGTGTTCTCATGCTTATTACTGCTACAGGTACTGCGGTGAAACTGCGTCAGCAGTTATAAGTTATCAGTCATCAGTTGTTGATTATCATCTGTTCACTCATAACTGATGGCTATTAACTGCTCACTGATAACTCTTTTGAACTTGATGAAAGACACAAATTTATCACTCTCATTAAATGACTAGAGATAGAATGAAAACATAATGAAATTAAGCTGATTGCTCTTGTGAAATTTTCTTAATTTTTTCATCTAGTTTTTCATTTTGTCAACGTGTGTTCGCTTAATAAAACTTAAATAAATATTCTTGACAATGATAATAATTGTATGACCAAAGATAGAGTTATGAATTATTTCTGCTGATAGATATCAAAAACTCTCATAGGCAATTTAATTATAATCATTAGCATAAATAGCTAGAAAAAAGTTTACTGGAGTACTAAGGGATAAATTGCTATGTCATACACAAATCGAGTCGGTGATGAGGTTATTACTGAGCCTGCAGTTGTGGGTCGAGTTGCTGATTATCATGATCGCGTTCGTTGGGGACCTATACTTTCTGGTTTATTAATTGCTTTAGCAACTCAATTAGTTTTAAGTTCTATTTTTGCTGCAATAGGAGCTGGTAGCATTGAAGCTTCAGGTAGACCGAGAACAATCGCTTCAGATGTCACAGGTAATGTTGGTATTTGGTCTACTATTGGTTTATTGATTTCGCTATTTACTGGTGGTTGGGTAATGGCTCGTGCTTGTGGTCCGATGAACCGCAACACAGCTCTTCTCAACGGTGCAATACTTTGGGCAACAACATTAGCAGTTGGCTCTTGGTTACTAGCAAGCGGAGTATCCGGTGCTTTTGGTGTTGCTGCTTCTAATGCTGGTGCTGTGGTTAACCAGGTGCAACAGCAAGGTGGTGTGAATATACCGCAAAACACACCTAACGTCAGTGCTCAACAGGCAAGAGAAATTGCAGCAAATGTACGTTCCGGTTTATGGTGGTTTGTCTTTGGTTCCTTGTTAGGTTTACTCGCTTCAATGATTGGGGCTGCTACTGGAACTCGCAGTCCACGTACTAATAATTACGTCTCATAACTTCTTTTTAAAAACCTGTTTAGACAAATTAGTGTCTCAGTTTTCTTTACACAGTACCTTTATTAAGGTGCTTTTTTTTGTTAAATAAGTAGAAGAGCATAAATCAATACGGTTCAGTTGAGGATTGTTGCTAACAATTCCACACATGTAGAGACGTTGCATGCAACGTCTCTACATTGCCATCCTGATAACGGTTTTGGTCTTATCACCAACTGTATTGCAGCATAAATAATTCACACTATGTCCGCAATTAAGAATATTTGTAGGTTGGGTAGAACGAAGTGAAACCCAACAAAGCGTCCCAAATGTTGGGTTTCGTTCCTCAACCCAACCTACACATTTTTGTTTTTTGGGCAAAACCCGAGCAGTATTGCGAACCGTATTGCCTACACCCCTGTGCATCTTAAAAGTTTAAACATCTAGTTTATTCAATCCCATTCCGCACTGCGTACAGAACTTGCAATTAGTAGAATTATGATGACCGCAACTGGTACATGAAATATAATCTGGAATCAAAACAGAACTTGCAACTGTAGTTTCTTGAATAGGTGCTAGATTGCTTGGAACAGAGTAATTGGCAAAGTGCTGGCGTAACAAGTCATGCATAAACCGATAGCCGCCCCCTACTCGTTGTAGGAATAAACGATTGGTGCAGTAGTCAAGAAACTTAGCATAATTCCAAGGAGCGTAACCATTACCCCAGAAAATTACGCGTAAAACAAAATGTTTGATAGCTGGTGTTCCACTTTTAGGTATTGCAATAAGCAGTCCAATAATTAATCCAGACACTAGACTAGAACTTAAGTCTAGCTTACCTCCGTATATTTTTATTCCTAATAAAAGTATTAATGTAGCCAATAAACAAGTGACCGTTGATATAATAACAGTGTTAATAACTGATTGGCGAATTCCTTTATTAGGAATAGTTTTGTTTTCAATTGTTCGCCCATCAATTCCAAAAATCAGCCCTGAAATCAGCCCTAAAATCAGCCCTAAAATCAGCCCTGAAATCAGCCTATAAATCAGCCCTGCCAGCCCATAAATCAGCCCAAAAATCAGCCCTGAAATCAGCCCTGAAATCAGCCCTGAAATCAGCCCTGAAATCAGCCCAAAAATCAGCCCATAAATCAGCCCATAAATCAGCCCATAAATCAGCCCCATTGAAGACTTTTTTAGAGAAAACTTTATAATCTCAACTGTTTGAATTTCATCTCCTATCAGCCCAAAAAGCAGCCCATAAATCAGCCCAAAAATCAGCCCTGAAATCAGCCCAAAAATCAGCCCAAAAATCCGCCCATTCAGCCCTGGAATCAGCACATTCAGCCCTCCTGTCAGCCATCCTATCAGCCATCCTATCAGCCCAAAAAGCAGCCCATAAATCAGCCCTGAAATCATGAATTTTATAGTTGTTAACCTAAAACTTCTGAGATGATTAATTAATTTAATCTTTTCTATTCGATCTCCAATCAGCCCAAAAATCAGCCCTGAAATCAGCCCTCCTATAAGTCCCCATACAATCAAATTATAAACAAATTTTTGAATTTTCTTTTTCAACCAACTCGGTTGAATTCCTTCAATAAAAAACTCAGTTGCACTTTCATCCTTCAACCTTTGCGCCAACCAGTTTAACCAGCGTTTAGTCTTTTCTGGATCAGGTTGTTTACCTGTATACTTACGTTTCAGCATTCTACTGATGTAAGTTTCAAATAGATAGCTTAGGCGTTCCTGAGAAGACTTTAACCGTTGCCACGTTTCTATTGATAGTTCTTGAGCCGAAAGTACAATAATATTTAACAGAAGTGGTGTTTTAGCTAATTTGCTTAACTCTTGATCCTGATTAATACTGTCACACAACTGTAAATTATCTGTGTTTTGTAAATATTGGTTGACTTGCTCTTGAGTAAAAGGGCATAGTTCCAAAGAATTATTTAGTTGAAGTAAAGCTTTATAACGTTGATACTCTTGTATCCGACTGCAAATAACTAAAGGATTGCTCCATCCCGCGTTTATAAAATTATTAATTTTGACAACGCACTTTTCTTGACGTTCTGCCGCTAGTTCATCCAATCCATCTAGAAGGGGTAGAATTTCTTGATTTTCTACTAACTGTTTACCAATATCCTTCCGTACCCCATATTTATGTTTAAGCTGGTCTACTAACCAATCTTTAATACTGTTGCTATCATTTTTCCAGGAAGATAAAGCAAATAACACTGGAATTGGATGTGCTGAGTCATTTTTAGCACGCTTGACTAGTTCCTCAGCTAACTTAAGAAGCATGGTAGTTTTTCCAACACCAGGGTTCCCCAGAATCAATAATCTACCTGCGATATCAGGTTGATCATAGATTGCGATTATTTCGGTATTTGTTAAATGAATTTTTGGTGTGGAACCAACCTTTATCTCACTTGCCCAAGGTAATTCAATCTCAGAGGGATTTTGGTCTGTATCTTGGACAATATAAATCCGATTATGGAGAGAGGTACTTATCCGGCTTTCAACTTCAGTGCTGACTTGTCTTAACAGTATTTTCCGTATATGATTTCTGGTTTTGGGATTCAGTAATTCATTACTAGCTCTTTGTCCAAAGGAAAAATTCACAGTATTGCGGATATCGCCGCCTATACGTCCAGCATTAACGTTCTGGGCATCGATAAGCCCACCACCAAATTGGGTATTGCGTAAGTCATTATTAGAGACTTTTCCAGGGTCTTTGGGGTTTTCTGACTCCGGCATGGCTTGTTTGGGCGTTGTTGGTTGTTTGTATTATATATGTCTCCACCTCTATCTGCTTTGATTCCAGATGAAGGAGAATATTAGTGAAGTGACTTTAATTTTGCGAGCTACTTTTGTCTGATTAACTGAATTAAGTAGGTGGAAAAAGTTGTGTGTGTCCGCAGCGAGTGTAACGTAGTGAAGCAATCGCAAGATATGAGATTGCTTCACTACGCTGTCGCTCCGTATGCGCCAAGGGCGCACGCTACGCTAACGCAATGACAATTCATCACCTGGATTTGATATAACTTACACATTTGGGATGCTCCCTGCAAAAAAACAGTAGTGGGAGCATCTTGCTCCCTAGTTTGTGACCTCAGCGGGC
>NZ_QMEB01000118.1 GCF_012912135.1 Brasilonema bromeliae SPC951
AGGTATTTGGTTATTTGTAAAAGTAAGCCACAGAGCTTTTCTGAAACTTCGTGGTGTAACAGATTTTCTTCTCGCTAAACGAGCGGGGTTCCAACCCATTCACCAAATGCATAATGATAAATAAAAATACCTTATTTCCAGATACGTTTCAGTGTTAACGCGGATACATTTAACAGAGCTTTAGCCTCAAAACCAGAGAAATTACGGTTTGTATATGGAGGCTGGCAGGATATTCTAGGTCTAGGTTGGCTAGTTATTGAAGACGAAAATACCCGAAATTCTTTGACGACAGCGTCTGGATAAATTTTTTAATATTTTTTACACAAAGAGAAAATTTCTCACAAAGGATTTGACCATCTCCAACAGAAAGGGGCTATAACAGGTAGCACGAGCTTTGGGTGAATCATGTTCCGAGAGGTTGTTTACGAAGAAAATGGGGTCAATATTCAAGAGTGTGGCAAGAATGAACAAACCTTTATCACCGTCCAAGCGTTTAGATGAAGTAGATCTACACAAACAATACTCGGTTAAGCTGATGCCGCATCAGGAAGAACCTGTTTACCAGTTAGTCAATAAAATTAATAAAATAATCGCCAATAGCTCAACTCCGACAAGGATGCTGCAAGATATTGCCAAAGTCATAGGAGTTGCCTTTCAAGTCGATGGTTGTAGCTTAGTGACAGTATCAGGTGAAGTATCGAGCGAGGCAATAACTGCTAGCTGGTGTGCCCAAGAGAACTTAGAGTTGTCTGGTGCAGATGAAGTGTTTTCAATGGAACAGCACTTAGACGTCGCGGTGATCGAATGTGCTTCTGAAAGATTCACCATTGAGGATATTCCAACAATTCAAAAATGTTTGGCTATTGGACGTCAATCTTTGCCACCGACAATCAAGGCGGTTTTAGCAATACCCACTCGATTTAGTGGCAAAAATAACGGCGTAATTAGTCTCATCAAATCGCAGCCATACATTTGGGGGGAATCTGAAAAACAGCTATTAAAAGCTGTCGAGTCGTGTTGCGCGATCGCATTTTCTCAAGTCGCACAAGCACAGCAGATTGCTGATCAAAATCAGTACCTGCGAACTTGTGTACAGCATCAAAGCTTAATCAAGCGACTAACTATTATAAGTCGCACCAATCTGGAGATCAATCAAATGCTTCGGCTGGCGCTCGCTTCCACAGCTGAGGCTCTCGAAGCGGATCGTGGTCTGCTTATACTGCTCAAGTATACCGATCCATTGTTTAGAAATCGACGACAACAACAAATTCCCCAAGCAAAAGCCTCTGTTGTGGCCCAGTGGAATGGAACAACAGAAACTCCCCTAATAAATCAGTTAGATATTTCACAGATTTCTTTTTCTCTGAAGGACTGTGGTCTATGCCAGCGTGCCTTCGTGAACTCTGGAAATCCATTAATCATTAATGACGATACAGATTTAAAAGATACTTTAACAGTTAACCCAGTATTTGCAATAGAAGCGCTGCCTGTAGTGCTATTAATGCCATTAGAAATTCAAGGTAAAATATTAGGATTTTTAGTGTTACAGCAAGCAGTTGCTCGCGATTGGCAAGCAACTGAATTAAATATAGTACAAATGGTCTGTGCTCAACTCAGCAACGCCATAATTCAAACACAGACACTACGCCAAGTACAAACATTGGTAGATGAACGTACAGCACAACTGCAACGTAGTTTGGAAGTCCAAGCAAGACTTTACGAAGTCAAGCGTCAACAAACTGAACAGTTACAAAAGCTTAACGATTTGAAGGATGAATTTTTAAGCAATATTAGCGATCGCTTGCGCCATCCACTGACAAGGATTAGTGTGGCTATCCGTAACTTACGTCAAATGGGGCAATTAAACGAGCGTCAGACCAAATACGCCCATATGATCGAGCAAGATTGCACGGATGAGATTCATTTGATTAATGACTTATTAAAACTCCAAGAATTAGCGACTCATAATGAACGTCCGCAATTAGAAACGACCAATTTAAATGCAAGAATTCGTGATTTATCAGCCACTTTTGACGCTAAACTAGCAGATAAGGGCATAAGCCTTTCCCTAGATTTGCCAGATTCGCCACTTACAGTGCAAACCGAAAGAGAGAGTTTTGACCGTATTCTGCAGGAATTGTTAACGAATGCTAGCAAATACTCAGAACATGACACTGTTGTCCATTTGCAAGTCACTCATCAAGTCAATCAAGAGCTTGACCAAGTTATGATTAAAGTGAGCAACATCGGACGTGGCATCTCAGAAGAAGAAGCTAGTTACATATTTGACAGGTTTCGTCGGGGGAAAGGGAGATGGACTCCAGGGGCAGGCTTGGGACTTGCTCTGGTCAAGTCTTTAGTTCAACATCTCAATGGGACAATTGCAGTAGAAAGTACGCCCATAGAGGATTCTAGCTTCAGTACAATCTGCTTTACCCTGACACTGCCCCAATTTTCTGATAAAAACGACTCATAACTTGTGAAAGTGACTGAAGAACACAACATACAAGAGGAACTGGATTTATCTGCTATCGGCGATGACACCGATCTAGAACGAAATGGATCTGCTGATGCAGATGATTTACAAGCTGTAGAAGTCCAAATTGAGAAAATAGCAGAACGACAGCGACAAATCACGGCTTCGCTTCAAATTTCCCAACCAGTAGAACAAGTCTGGAAAGTACTCACAGATTATGAAGCTTTAGCTGACTTCATCCCCAATCTCACAAAAAGTCGCCTCCTTGAGCATCCTCAAGGAGGTATTCGTTTAGAACAAGTAGGCGCTCAGCGCTTTCTACGCCTTAACTTTTGTGCGCGTGTTGTTCTGGACTTAGAAGAATATTTCCCCAAGGAAATTAATTTCCGTATGGTAGAAGGAGATTTCAAAGACTTCTCTGGTAGCTGGCTATTAGAGCCTTACTTCTTTAGTGAACATATGGGAACATACCTTTGCTACACCGTGAAAATTTGGCCGAAACGTAGTATGCCAGTCGGAATCATCGAGCGTCGTATCAGCGACGATATGCGGTTGAATCTTCTTGCAATTCGCCAACGGGTGTTACAAATCTAGGTAAGATGTTACCAAGAGAGACTAGGATTATACAGTTCCCACAATCTCTCTTCTTTATTTAATACCCCCAGGGGAATTCGAATCCCCGTTACCTCCGTGAAAGGGAGGTGTCCTAGGCCTCTAGACGATGGGGGCGCTAGGTCAACACTTTGTTAAAGTCTAACTAGTTTTCTTACTGATGTCAACAGCTTTTCAAAAAAACTTTCTCGGAAAATGAAAGATATGGACATTTTCGCTGTGTCTCCGCAAAAATACTTAATAATAACAAGAATGGAGAACTCAGAGTATAGAATAACTCCAGACTCTATAGTAGAAGTTGGGAACAAGGTTGCTTCGCCTGATAATCACAGGCGCTCATCACTCCTAGTTCACAAAAAATAAAAGCTAAAGTATTATTAGCAACTTAGTATGAAACAGAAACTTGATTTGATCAAAAACTCTGGGTGTGATGTTGCACGCAGTAGAATTAAGATTTACTATTCTTTACAAAAGATTTTGAAATATCTCGGTCAAAATCTACAACATGGAAGCATCTTTTGAAATCACCCTGCAAATTGTGATTGCCGTCTTTGCAGGTATTAGCGCTCAGGTGCTGGCTGCATCCCTTCGGGTACCCAGTATCGTCTTTTTGCTTGTGTTTGGCATCCTACTTGGCTCCGATGGTATTGGGCTATTGCACCCAGCTATGCTAGGCACTGGGCTGGAAGTTATCGTCGCTTTGGCAACAGCAATTATTTTGTTTGAAGGCGGATTGAGTCTGGATCTCGAAGAGTTAAGCAAAGTTTCGACTAGCCTGCAATTGCTTGTCACCTTGGGAACCATGATCACGCTAGTTGGAGGTAGTATGGCTGTGCACTGGCTGGGTGAATTCCCTTGGCCAATTGCTTTTCTCTACGCTTCCTTAGTTGTGGTGACAGGACCAACTGTTGTCAGTCCTCTGCTCAAACAAATCAATGTGGATCGGCAGGTTGCAACGCTTTTGGAAGGGGAAGGCGTTCTTATTGACCCAGTAGGAGCTATCCTCGCCGTCGTGGTGCTCAACACGGTATTAAGCAACCATACTGACTTCATTACGGCAATGAGCAGTCTCACGCTGCGCTTGGGTGTTGGTGGAGTTATTGGTGCAGCAGGTAGCTGGTTGATGTCCTTAATTTCCAAACGTGCAAATTTTCTCTCATTTGAGCTGAAAAACCTGGTTGTTTTAGCAGGATTATGGGGTTTATTTGCCCTATCGCAGATGATTCGCAGCGAGTCGGGATTAATGACAGTTGTCGTTGCAGGAGTCGTTTTTGGAGCTTCCTCAGTGCCAGAAGAACGATTGTTGCGGCGTTTTAAAGGTCAACTGACTATTCTTAGCGTTTCGGTGTTGTTCATTTTGCTCGCTGCTGACTTATCTATTGCGAGTGTGTTTGCTTTGGGTTGGGGTGGTGTGTTCACGGTGCTGGTCTTGATGTTTGTCGTTCGCCCGATAAATATCCTCTTTTGTACCTGGAACAGTGAGTTTAACTGGCGACAGAAATTGTTTTTAAGCTGGGTTGCTCCACGCGGAATAGTTTCTGCCTCCGTTGCTTCTTTGTTTGCAATTTTACTAACTCAGCGCGGGATTAACGGTGGTGAAGCGATCAAAGCTTTGGTGTTTCTCACAATTATCATGACTGTATTCTGTCAAGGGTTAACGGCTGGTTGGGTTGCCAAGTGTCTGGAAATCACCTCAAAAGACGCCGTAGGGGCGGTGATTGTTGGTTGTAACCCCTTGAGTTTATTAATTGCTCGGTTGTTCCAAGAATGGGGAGAACCAGTGGTGATGATTGACACTGACGCACAACGTAGCGAACAAGCCCTAGCACAAAATCTGAGAGTTATCTCCAGCAGCGCCTTGGATACTGGTGTATTGGAAGAAGCAGGACTTGGCTCAATGGGAACTTTCTTAGCAATGACCAGTAATGGTGAGGTTAATTTTGTCTTAGCACAACGTGCGGCAGAAGAGTTTAACCCGCCGCGTGTCTTGGCTGTTTTCCCTCGCGATCCACAAGCAACGACTTCTACTAATGAGAATAAGGTCAACCAGGCTTTGATTCCAGATTTGCCAATCAAGACCTGGAATGAGTATGTGAATGACGGACAGGTCAAGTTGGGGACAACGACACTCAATGAATCTAGTTTTGACCTTCAACAAGAGCATTTGAAGGCATTAATTAGAACTGGCGAGTTGATACCGCTATTGGTAGAACGAGAACAACATCTTCAAGTTATGCCCGCAGCGCAAGAGTGGGAAGTTGGCGATCGCATCATCTACCTGTTACACGATCCCAGACCACAATTATTAAAACGCTTGTCGGGTGCTAGCCAGTCCACTCGCCTCGCCCTTGAAAAATTACCGAAGGTTGAAGAAATACCGTTGGCAAAACTCTCTCAACTTTCCACTAGCGATGCTCGCACACCTTAAAATTTCTTATCCTTGAGCATTGGCTGGTTGCTGCTGTATCTTATCAGTCTGTGGGAGCGTTCCTTCTGCATACATTTTTTTCAATTGCAATTCTAGCCATAGCACGCTCAATAAATGCACAACAGATAGAACTATGGCAGTAACTGAGATCAGATAACTGTGTATCGTGTAAAGATGCTGCACAGTAACGGTACTAATGGCTCCACCACCAGTCAAAATATCTCGCAATATAGAACCAACAAAAGGAATAGCTTCTATGGTTCCCAGTTCGATGTTAAAACGCCAAAATCCTTCTTGATCCCAAGAGAGGATCATCGCTGTCCAACCCAATCCAATCGCACTCAGGGTAAAGAAAATTTCACTGATCCAAGCAGTCAGCCAACTCTTGCTAAATTGTCTGCTGACAAACATCAGCACAATTTGGATCAGAGCAATGACAACAACCGCGTTACCAGCTATCTGGTGCGCTTTGTGGAACAACCAACCGTATGGAACTTCTGTGTCTATGATTTTCAACGACTGGTAAGCTCGACCTGCTGCTGGTTCATAGTAAAACGACAACAAAATTCCAGTCGTAGCACCAACCAGGGTCAGAGTTATGATGACTACCGATAATATTGTTGTGATTCGCCGCAGAACCACATCTGACTGTGTGTTGTGCATGGCTTAGCACTCCTTTTCTTAAAAATTCCTTAGTTTTATTACGAGTGTAACTAAGAATTGTTAAGAATAGTTAGTTTCTCATAAGAACTAAAAATAATGCACTGTCTTTATACTAAGTATTGAACCCAAGCTTTTAATGGTTCTGGTGAACCGTACCACATTGGAGAGCTTCTGGGGGAATGCCTGACTCCTTCTATAACAATGTTTTGGGCTCCCTCAAGATGAGCCGCTTCAATGGGTGTAATTCCATCACCCCACGTGTTACCATTACCGCAAGTTAACTGATAGCTACTGTAAGCTAACCAACTACCCCGCCGTCTTTGCCCAAAGATCGTTTTTCCAGCAACACAAACGTAGCGAACATTTTTGTAAAATGCTCCGGGATAATGTTGATTAACAAAATCCAAATTCCAGCGTGTCCAGCGTTCTTGGCTGACATGAGGTGTACCCAATGTTATCAGAGTTGCAACCACAGGATGAGCTTGCCATACAGATGATGTGACTTCACCACGTCCTGAGTAAAGCTTTTCTCCCAAGTAGATACGAGAAAGCCAACCTCCGGCTGAGTGACCAATCAAGTTAATTTGAGACGTATTGCATTGCTGTAATATCTGCTTGACCGTAGCATCGAGTTGCTGCAAAATAGGCGTCACAGATCTTCCGCCAAGAGTGGGTATCCAGTCACGCCGTCGCAGTGCTACAGTAACAGCAGGAAAACCCAATTGCTGCAAAGATTGTTCTAGTGAGCGGTAAGCGACTCCGCTTTCTAGGTATCCCGGCAAAATAACTGTCGGTAAAGGCATTTTTGATTTTCGATAGAGATGAGAGATGAAAAAGCATCCGGAATTGGAAGCCCAACATCAGCGAGTGCAACTTTTGAGTAGTATATCCGTCATTTTTGAAAAAAATAACCAGTCAAAAAATCGGTGTTGTTCCTGTTTTCAATTCCCAATAGAAAGCTATTATTTGAAGAGGGGCGCTTCCGTTCTACTACTATATGTTACCTCAAAGATAAGAAAAGTAATAGATTGCTAGATAACTGCAACTGAGTCGAGTGAACGATAATAGCAAAGTAATAGATTGCTAGATAACTGCAACTGAGTCGAGTGAACGATAACAGCTATGTCCTACGTTTCCCTCCTGAAAAATATACCTGAATTCTTAAGCCAGCCGACTGGGATAGCAGTCCTAGCATCTCTTGGCATTCACAGTGCTATCGCGTTTCTTCTGCCGATAGTGCCAACGAATTCTAATAAACCTAAGCAAGAACCATCATTAAAAAGCAGTGTTGGACTTGTTGAATTAAGTCAATCTGAAAAAAACCGTCTGCCACAACCTGGCATACCACAACTCCCCTTACAACCCTTACAACCGCCAGCGCCCGCATTACTTCCACAAGTTCCTTCGCCAAAGTTTGCTAATCAATCAATTCCATCATTACCGCCTCTACCACCATCAAAGTCTTCTACTGCTCTGATATTACCCCCGCTGCCTAAAACGAACAACTTAGCCGTTGCTTCCTTGCCTAAAAGTCAGTCTTTGCCAATTCTTTCCAAAAAAGATTTGCAACCTGCATCCTTAAGTGCGAAAGTCAAACCATTGCCTCGTAATGTAGAACCTGACCCATCGTTAAGTGCAAAAGTCAAACGATTGCCTGGTTATGCAGAACCTGACCCATCGTTAAGTGCGAAAGTCAGATCATTGCCTCGTTATCCAGAAAAAGTAGAATTAGGAGAAGCTAAGCCACTGGCATCTTCTAAGATTCCCTACAATGTGCCTCCAATACAAGCAGCTAATATAGCTGAGGAACAGGAACTTCTTAACACCTCTGCTCCTGTTTCCCCTGACCAGATGCCTCCCTCTGGTGATGTAAGCACCGCTACACAAACCACTGCTCAAGGGAGCGAGGTATCACAAGGTGCGAATAACCAACAGCTCGTAACCCCTGTTGTACAACCTCCACAAGTTGGGGATAATAGCATTGCTTTAGGAAGGCAAAACCTGCCGCAATTGCAGCAAGGTTTAAATGTTCAGCCTCCTGAGTTACCCCCACTAGCAACTGGGCGGTCGTTGTCAACACCGTCAATAGCCTCAACACCGTCAACACCGTCAACACCTAAAACTTTTGCACAACGTTTCACTGAAGTTAAACAGCAATATCCTAACTTAGAAACGAGACAGCCCATAGCTGAAACAGTCGATGGCAAAACAGGACAACAAGGCAATGTTGAAGGTGATTTGGTAATCAATCGTGAAGGTCAAGTAGAGTCGATAGATTTCCACAATAATTCTGTTCCATCGGAGTTGAAAACATCTGTTAGGCAATATTTCAGAGAATATTTCCAAAAAAATCCTGTCCAGGCAAATGGCAAGCCAAAGTTTTACCCATTTAACATTTCGTTCAAGCCTAACAGCGATATTTCTAAAACTCCCGCATCAGAACTGTCAACCTCATCTCGAGTCAATCAAACACAACCAGTAACTATAGCACAACGCAGCTTAATTCAACGTTTGCGCTCAGTTCCAGTCACCTCACTACCATCCAAAGAACCACAAAAAATTGAGATGACTCAGGGTTTGCGTCCCGACAGGGTCAATTTACAACCATCCAAAGAACCGCAAAAAGTTAACCTGGTTCAGCGTTCTGGTTCATCATCGATGAAGCAATCCCAAAGCCAAACTGAGTCTGCACCACAAGCAAATCTTGAACAACAAACATCACGACGGCGACGGGTGATTGTGATGCAGAATACGACGCCTGCACCACAAGCAAATCTTGAACAACAAACATCACAGCAACGGGTGATGATAAGACAGTCTGCATCTTCTTCACAAACTGATAAAGAACAACAAACATCACAGCAACGGGTTGTTGTCAGGCAGTCTGCATCTTCTTCACAAACTGATAAAGAACAACAAACATCACCGCAACGGGTTGTTGTCAAGCAAACTACGTCACCACAACAAGCGAATCTTGAACAAACTTCTCAACAAGAAGTCAATAGCAATCAATCTTCTGCTTCTGGTCAAAACAGCCAAAAATTACTACAACAGTTGCGTCAAATTAGAGATACAAGACAAGGCAATAATCAGGAAAAATAAAAACAGTCATCACTCAACTAAAGTTCCTTATCTTGCTTGTCATCAATAAAAAACCCTCCGGAACACCAGAGGGTTTTCTTTTTCTATTTTTAGCTATCTTGCCAGCCTAGTTCTGCTTTTTGGAAAATGTAAGCAGCTACCTCTATAATCTCCTGTTCACTTAACTTATTCTTGAATGCGGGCATAGCATTCTTACCATTTTGCACCTGGTAAATAATCGCTTGAATTGAGTCTGCATCATAATCCTCCAGGTACTTTGATAAAGCTTCCTTTTTCAAAGTTTTTTCGCTAATAAGGATGTTACCACCACCTATGTGACAAGAAGAGCAGTTAGCGTTAAAGATTTTGCTACCGTTGGATATTTCGGCTGCAAGCGCTGAATCAATAAATGTAAATTGGAACAAGGCGATGCTCCCGCAGGGAGCTGCCCAAAGGGCGATCGCCAATAAAGCTATAAATAAAACTATTCTCAAGAGATTCTCCTTGCAACTAGCCTCCAGCAACCCAAAAACAGTCTCCAGACACTATTGTAAGGCTACAAGAAGTCCTAAAAGAACTAGTCTTTTATACAGTTGCGAACTTCCAAGTGCGACTACGCCATCATGCTCTAAATTGTTTGTGAGTAACGAGATAATTTGTTTGTTTAGATACAAATTTATTCAAAATTAGCGGTGACGAGTTTATCCCTCTTGGTTGCTATCAACTTTTGGATCAGGATAAAACTTGTCACCACTGATAACCCCTCATGTAAACATCCCAACATTCGGGTTTGTTATCTAGGAGCTTATTTCGCTTTATAGCACCATAAAGTCTTTTCTGTCAACAGCTTAAATCTAGCCTTCGACAGTGACTTTGCCAATCATGCCTGCGCCACGGTGAGGTTCGCAGTAGAAGGTATAGGTACCAGCAGGTGTGTCTGCTGCGAAAGTGGTTGTTGTTTTTTGACCAGGACTCATCAGCAACTTTTTATGAGACAGATCTTTGGCTAGAGCTTTATCCTGATTGGGATTTTTGGCTGGATCAAATACAACATTATGAGGAGGAACTTTGTTATTCACCCATTCAATTGTGTCGCCTGGTTTAATCGTCAACTTCGCCGGCTGAAACACTAACATTCCTTTATCACTACCCAGTTTGACAGTATATGTTTCCGCTGAAGCACTGGGAGCAAAAACAGCGAAGCTACTAACAAAGAAAAAAATTGTTAACAATGCTAGACCAAAGCGCCGTAAGCTTGACGCGACGATTTTCATGGTTTTCTCCTAATGCATGGTTTTATCTTCCTTATCCATTTTAAATAAAATTAAGCCGAAATATGACAATATGTCGTAGATGCAAAGTTTTTTTAATATTGGCGAAATATACTATAGTTCAATCGAGTGTCATCAGCAATGACGACTTGACTTTAATACACAAAAATGTATATGATTCATCAGTCTTAAGTACTGAGTTTTCAAAAACTCTTTTTATCCTCAAATCCACCTCACTGACTCGAACTATAGGAATCAGGTTTGGTTTATGAACTTAACTAGTTGAACAGGGAACACAACGACCACGCTCAGTGCATCGCGCTTAACACTTCGACCACGCTCAGTGCATCGCGCTTAACAGGGAACTCTTAACAACAAAAAAGGCTCTTTAAGGTGTACCTAGCTGAGCAAAAATCAGATAGCAATCCTATATTTTTCTAAATTTTGTAACTGTTAAACATAGTTTGTAGTCATTAGTTACTGGTAACTAATCGTTAGTTTCTATTTATAGGACTTCTTATGACCCAACAGGAGAGCCCTTCGGGTATCTCCTTCGGAGACGCTGAGTCCCAAGGGGACACGCTGCGCGAACGCGAACGCCAGTCGCCTGCGGAGGGAAAACGCCAGGTGCTACAACGGGGGGAACCCCCGCAACGCACTGGCTCCCCTCCCGCAGCGCTGGACTCACCAGAGCCGGAACGAGGGAAACCTCGGTGCAGCGCTGGCTCACTAATAACTAATAACTAAATCAAGCCATTAGTTTTAGTAATAAATTTTACCGCCGCCCCATCGTATAGGGTCAACCTTAGGTTGCACGAGAATATAACCAGCGATCGCCTCCAAGTCATCATCGGTCAGATTTCTCATTTCTGTGAAAATATCTGCGCTCTTAGTGCTGGGGTGTAATTCAGAAATTTCCTCTTCCCCGTCGTAGGTGGTAGGATTTTTCAGGTAGTCCACCAAACCTTCGATGTTGTTACGGTTTGGTGTCGCTAAGGCGAGTGTTTCAGGCTCAAGTCCTATGTTTTGGTTTGTCTTGGTAATACCTCCAGGATGACACTGAGAGCAAGTGTTGTTAAATAAGCGTTTGCCTTCTTTGAGTTGTTTAAGGCTAACGACAGTAGTCTCGCCACTCTCATTTAATGTCACCGTGCGGGTCGCTGGGTCTAGTTGCACTGCACAGGCGCTACCGACAACGAATTGAAAGGTCAGCAAAATAGTAGCCGCAAAAATGCCAAACAGTTTTCTAAACATTTTTCCCCTTAACGATTTTGATGCTCAACACAGCTAAAATGACAATGCTCAATCTCATTCGTGCTCATGGCTAATTGCTGAGTTAATATTCTTTGCTATTAGGCACGAACTTTTAGCAACTCAAGTCACTTCGGTTTCATGAACTCAGTTGCTAGTGCCTTCTGGGTGTGGTTCAAACAGAATTTGGCAAATAATTGCCTTTGCATCCTAAGCAAGCCAAAGTGGTCTTAGGTTTTTGTAGGCAATTAAGAGTTCGTCACACATAGACAACACCTTTTCCACAGGAACACTGTAGTCCGTGGGTATCTAGGCAATTGACGAGTCCGCAAAAGCCATAACACTTCAGGTAGAGATAGAGCTACTGTAATACCAATATCACAAAAGGCGACGGGGAAACTCATCAGTGGTGGGCTGACTCAGAAAGCCTGCCATGTCAAAACAATTCAAAATTCAAAATTCAAAGTATGCCCTACGGGCACGCTGCGCTATCAAAATTAAGAATCCCCATACCATAAGTTGGGGGCTTGAAGTAAGGACGCCTTATTCCTCATGCCATGCATCTCGGAATAAATCTTATTTCCTTTTCCATAAATAAATTTAGGGGCTTGAAACCAAAGGGCAAAAAACAGAGGACTAACTTTTTCAAGGAAATTCTTAATCCCTTCTGCCTTCTGCCCCTGCTTGCGCTGCCTTTCTTCGGTCAATTAGTGATGATGTTGATAGCGACTGAAGGCAGGACCATAGGTTGTTAAAAGGTTTTGGGGTGAAAGGGCAACTTCTGGAACACCAGTGCAAACAATGGTTTGGTTGAGGCAAATGACGCGATCGCAATAGCGACTCACCATATCGATGTCATGAGAAACCTGTAACACCGTCCATCCTTCTTCCTGCTTGAGTTCATTAAGTAGTGTATAAAAATCCGCTGTACCTTGTACATCTACTCCAGCAAACGCCTCATCTAGCACCAATAGCTTTCGAGCCATAACCAAACAGTATGCCAACAACACCCGCTTAAGTTGACCGCCACTGAGAGTTCCAATTGCTTGATTTCGCAAATGGTAAGCATCGGTTCGCCGTAACGCTTCAGCGACTGCTGCTGATTTTTCCTGACGGGCTTCCCCAAAACTCCCCGTTGTTAAAGTGGCTAAAGATGGTTTTCTTTTCGCTTGTTTCACCCATCCCAACCCCACCAATTCACTCACACAGATGGGAAAGCTACGGTCAAAGATAAAGTTTTGTGGCATGTAGCCCAACTGACAACGTAAATTTCCTAAACGTGCTAATGGGCGACCCAATATTTCAATTTTGCCAGCACTTCGTGGAATCAAATCCAACACTGCTTGTACTAAGGTACTTTTACCCGCACCATTGGGACCAACTATAGCTGTATTTGTTCCTGATAATAATTCAAAAGAAACATCTCTGACAGCTAGGTAGCTATCTTGATAAACAGTCAGTCCCTCTACTTTTAAAATAGGAGAATCATTAATCATTCGTCATTCGTTATGAGTCGTTTTTCATAAGTCACTTGTTATTTGCACTTTCTCTAAAGGACAAATAGTAAATGACCAAATTTATTTGCAGGCTGTTTCTAAAGTTTGTAAATTATCTCGCATTGCCTTGAAATAATGCTGCGGGTCTGTATTGCCAGTTTCTAAAGAATCCAAGGAACGCAAAGTTAAATTCAAGTCCTTAGAAAGACTTGATAATAATTTGTTATCTACTCCTGGTTCGCTAAATAAAGCTTTCACTTTATACTTTTTCACCGCATTCACTGCATTTTTGACATCCGCTGGCGCTAGTTGATCTTCTGGAATTTCCACGACTGCCACTTGTTTGAGGTTATAGCGTTTAGCTAAGTATGGAAAGGCATCATGGAAGGTGATAAAGGTACAATTAGGGTTTTTTTGTAAAGTCTGCTGAAATTCACTATTTAAACTGTCTAATTGTTTGATATAAGCTGCTGCATTTGCCTCATAACTCACTTTATTTGCAGGATCAGCAGCAATTAACCCATCCCGAATATTAGCAACTTGCTGTTTTGCTAAAACTGGATCTAACCAAACATGAGGGTTACCTTCGGCGTGTTCGTGGTCGTGTTCTTGCTCTTTTTTACCCGTTTTCTCAACAGGTGAAATTTCATTTAAGGGTTGAATACCAGTACTTGCATTAATCACAGACAATTTGGGATTTTGGGCATTTTTTATGGTGTTGTCTAAAAATTCCTCTAAACCTAAGCCGTTTTTTACTAAGACATTGGCAGTGGCGATCGCCTTCACATTATTTGGTGTAGATTGATACTCATGTACTTCTGTTCCCGGTGGTACTAAAATTTCCACATCTGCTGCATTCCCAGTGACTGCCTTGGTAAACATATACATCGGTAAAAACGTTGTCACCACTTTGGTTTTTCCCGACTGTGGTGATGGCGTGGATGCAGTTTCTTGTGCTGGTGGTGACTGTTCCGGAGTTGTTGCTTGATTTGTATTAGATTCCGTACACCCAGCACTCAAAGATAGCATAAGCAGAGCAATCACAGGTGTCATCCCTCTTGTGTATCTATTTCTTCTGCGTCTGGTGTCAGTCCGATTCACTATTTTGTCTCCTTATTGAAAGCTGTTTGCTTTGCTGTGTTTAAATTTTTGTTGATAATGAGATTTATTTTATCTCATATATTATAATAATTCTCATTCTCACATTGTGAGCGATAACTGAGCGTTAATCGTAAAAAATTTTTTTTAGGAAGTACTGCTGACTGAATGTATAGATATAGATTTATTGAGAAAGAACTCTTATGGTTTGTTCTGTTGGAGTTTTACTTTGACATGTATACAGATTTCATGAGATTTTTTTGAAATTGATTGTTAAATAATCTGCTAATTACTGATAAATTAATGAGACTACTTATGTAGGAGACCGGATTCGCCTCAACTTTGATACAAGCTTCAATGGCGAAGATTTACTCAGAACTCGACTACAGGCAAGCAACCTGAATGCCTTCTCTAGCACCTCTACGTTCACACCAGAAGGTGACTTCCGATTTGCAGGCGGCGCTTTCGATGACAGTAACAGTAATGATGTAGGGATAGACGCACTGTTGTATCAGTTCCGAATTGGCGAAAAAACAACCGTTGTTGTTGAAGCCAATGCAGGTGCGATTGATGATTTTACCAATACAGTTAACCCTTTCCTGGATGGAGATGGTGGTAGCGGTGCCCTTTCTCATTTTGGGACTCGTAACCCAATTTACTATCAGCTTAATGGTGCTGGTTTAGGACTTAGGCATGAGTTCAGCAAGAACTTGGAACTCAGCTTAGGGTATTTAGCAAACGCCGCTGCTAATCCTGACAGGGGAAGTGGTTTGTTCAACGGTCCTTATGGCGCGATGGCGCAGCTAACTATCAAACCAAGTGACAAATTTACTCTTGGTTTGACCTATGTGAATTCTTATAACAATGATTTCACTGCTAACGGTAGTAGTGGCAGCAACCGTGCTAACCTGCGATCAGCATTGGCAAATAATCCCAATCTACCAGATACTTTGGCGGCCTTCTCAGGGATTGAGGTGCCAGTCTCTAGTAATTCCTACGGTGTGGAAGCATCCTTCCAGCTAAGCCCTAAGTTTGTTTTGGGTGGTTGGGCTGGTTATACCAATACTCGCACTTTATCGTCTGTTGGTGGAACAATTCCTCGTGGGGAATTTGAGATTTGGAATTATGCTGTCACCCTAGCCTTTCCGGATTTAGGTAAAAAGGGTAACGTCGCAGGTATTATTGTGGGTATGGAGCCGAAAGTGACTGGTGTGAGCGATTCTCTTAGGAGGGCGATCGGCAAAGACGAAGACACTTCCTATCACATTGAAGCTTTCTACCAATATCAGGTGAGCGAAAATATTAGCATAACTCCAGGAGTCATTTGGCTGACAGCGCCAGACCACAATAGTAATAACGATGATATTGTCATTGGTGCTGTCAGAACCACCTTCACTTTTTAAAAAGTACAAATTAAACAGTACAAAAAGACCAGCCTACCACAGCTGGTCTATTTAAAAATCTTGTTTGTGTTGTCTTTTCAAAAGAGTTAAGCCCAAATCGCGCGTTCCCAAAACGCAACGAGATACTTTTCTTAACAATATTGTAACAGTCAGTACAAATTTTTTATGACATTTATCAAAAAAAGATATTCAGGAAGGAAATTAGCCTCTATCTTTAAGAAGAATTCCAAATGTGGTATATAGGCGGAAAATATTTAAATTTTTAATTGAAAATTAAAAGTTCAAGAAAAATTATGTATTTTGAATAACAAAAATACTCGCAACTCAGGACTTAGCACTCAGCACTAACGACTGCGGTTGTCCCCAAATAATACGCTCCTGCTTGTAGATAGCAATTCCCGGTTTTGCTCCCTTGGGTTTGTAAACATATTTTGGCTGAGTGTAAACAACTGGCACCTGGTCACTCTGACGACCGCGACTGTAGTATGCTGTTAAGTTAGCAACATATTGTAAATCAGCTTCCTCTGGGACAGCACCTGGTTCTAGACGCAGTAGCACATGGCTGCCTGGAATCTCTTGAGCATGGAACCATAAGTCATAATCGTTTGCTACACGAAAACTTAATTGGTCATTCTGGCGGTTATTACGACCAATTAAAACTTCAAAACCACTGGGGGTGCGGTAATTATAAAAGTTAATACTAGCGGCTTCAGTTGGACTGCGACGGCGATATTCTGAGTCTTCTAAATACCGCTGTTGAATGAGTTCTTCACGGATTTCTTCAAGAGCTTGTAAATCGTCTGGTGTGTTGTAATTCTCTATGTGAGAAATCGCTGCTTCCACTTGCTCCAAATACTCAATTTCAGCATTGACTTCAGCCAATAATGGTTCTACAGCAATACGAGCGCGTTTGAGTTTTTGATGCTGCTTGTAAAGGTTTTGGGCATTTTGAACAGCATTTTTATCTGGCTGTAAAGCAATTTTTACTGGTTCGCTAGTTTCAAAATCAGGGATAATGATTTGTGTCATTCCCACTTGCCATTCATGGAGATGTGCCATCAACAAATCAGCCTTTTGTCGATATTCATCTGCTTTTTCTGACTGCTGCAAGCGTTGCTCAAAAGTAGCAGCTTTGACTCGTAATTTTTCCAAAAGATTATTCAGTTTCTGACTCAATTGATGCCGCAGTTGGGAAAATGTTTGTTGATTTCCTTGGTCGGTGTAGTATCGATTGAGTAACTCTTGGATATCTTTCGCCCTCTTGTGAACACCCCAACCAAGTACGGTGTAACCTTCTTGTGTCCAACCAGGTTCAAATTTCTCGCTTTCGATCTTTTGCAGCCATTCTTGCCAATGGTGAAACAACCGTTTCCAATCATCAACTTTTAAAGTGTCTGTGGAACTCTCTGGATCTATGTCTGATACCAACAGCATTGACTGTATCAGGGAAGGAGAAACACCGCGATGGGTTTTGAGCAACTGACGCTTGATAGATCCTGGTACTAAGCTAACCCGTTCTTGCCAACGTTCTTGAGATTCACTCAAGCTGGGTGTCGCAGCGGTGAGAGTGGGTGGTGTTTCATAAGGCTGTCCTGTCAGAATTGGACGGACACTAGATTGTTGTTGTTTGACTTGATGGGCAACGGTGATAATGCTGTTATAGGCATCGGTGAGAATGACGTTGCTGTACTTGCCCATGATTTCGACGTACAGGTGATACAGGGCGCTTTCTCCTGGACGACGGGCAAATTGCAAATCAAGGACACGTTCCCAAGGGGCGATTGTTTCAAGTCCCACTAAGGCCAAACCGCCCAACTGGTGCAGTAGTTGTTGGCTAAAGGTAAAGGTATCTGGTGTTCTTGGTGGTGGATCACCGATGTGAAGGCGTGCTGCTTGGGGATGCCAAGAAATTTCCAGCCAACCCCGCTGCTTGAGGGTGCGGAGTGCTACGGCAATGGTATAGCTGTTGCGTTGATAGACTTGCTCTATGCGCGATGGTAGCCAGTGAGCGCGGATGTCACTACAAACAGCGGTAAGAGTTGTAAAGTCAAATGTTTGCACAACGGTTAGTCGCTGTTATTTAGGTACTGATTCTCAGTATAGCAATCTTAAATCATTCGTGAACAACAAGATAGGGAACAGGGAACAGGGGGTAGGTTGGGGAGGACAGTGCCCTTCGGGTTCGCAGTCGCCTGCGGAGGGAAACCCTCCCGCAGCGCTGTCTCACCGTGGACGGGTCTGTCTTAACGTTCAAACCTTTATTCCACGTTGATTTCACCCCACCCCTAACCCCTCACGCCAGGTGCTACAACGGGGGGAACCCCAACGCCAGATACCAAGTGAGG
>NZ_QMEB01000119.1:0-14380 GCF_012912135.1 Brasilonema bromeliae SPC951
TTAAACCACATACTCCACCGCTTGTGCGGGCCCCCGTCAATTCCTTTGAGTTTCACACTTGCGTGCGTACTCCCCAGGCGGGATACTTAACGCGTTGGCTACGACACTGCCCGGGTCGATACGGGCAACGCCTAGTATCCATCGTTTACGGCTAGGACTACTGGGGTATCTAATCCCATTCGCTCCCCTAGCTTTCGTCCCTCAGTGTCAGTTGCGGTCCAGCAGAGCGCTTTCGCCACCGGTGTTCTTCCTGATCTCTACGCATTTCACCGCTACACCAGGAATTCCCTCTGCCCCTACCATACTCTAGTCTCTCAGTTTCCACTGCCTTTATCTGGTTGAGCCAGACTCTTTGACAGCAGACTTGAAAAACCACCTGCGGACGCTTTACGCCCAATCATTCCGGATAACGCTTGCATCCTCCGTATTACCGCGGCTGCTGGCACGGAGTTAGCCGATGCTGATTCCTCAGGTACCTTCAGTACTTATTCCCTGAGAAAAGAGGTTTACAACCCAAGAGCCTTCTTCCCTCACGCGGTATTGCTCCGTCAGGCTTTCGCCCATTGCGGAAAATTCCCCACTGCTGCCTCCCGTAGGAGTCTGGGCCGTGTCTCAGTCCCAGTGTGGCTGGTCATCCTCTCAGACCAGCTACTGATCGTCGCCTTGGTGCGCTCTTACCACACCAACTAGCTAATCAGACGCGAGCTCATCAAAAGGCAATTAATCTTTCACCCGAAGGCACATCCGGTATTAGCAGCCGTTTCCAACTGTTGTCCCGAACCTTTTGCCAGATTCTCACGCGTTACTCACCCGTCCGCCACTAAGTTCCGAAGAACTCCGTTCGACTTGCATGTGTTAAGCATACCGCCAGCGTTCATCCTGAGCCAGGATCAAACTCTCCGTTTTGATTCTCTGTGTAGATGGCGAACGAATCGCTTCTCTACTGCTCATCTAGCTGATTTTTCTTACCTTCAGCCTAGGTTTATTCTTTACTGACGCAAGGCTTGTAGTGTATACTAGCTTTCAAACTATAGGATTTTCAAGGTTCGTTGCCCTCGGCGTCGGCTTTGTTTGGCGTCCGCTCTTCCGGCACTTATTCAATATAGCGAACCCCCTTTTTCTTGTCAACTCTTTTTTCAAAGTTTTTTTGTTTTTTTTTTGAAAGTGCTCAAAACTCCCCACTATGACGGGTTTAGGCAAAAATGGGAGATGCACTTTCAGTCATGAAGGAAGAGTCATTGTGAATTTTCAGTCAGTTATAGCTATATTGCATAAGTTCTGGAGCGATCGCGGATGCCTTATTGCCCAACCCTACGACATAGAAAAAGGAGCAGGCACTAAAAACCCCCACACTTTTTTAAGAGCGCTGGGACCTGAACCGTGGGCTGTCGCTTACGTTGAACCTTGTCGCCGTCCTACTGATGGACGTTACGGCGAAAACCCTAATCGCTTCCAACACTATTACCAGTACCAAGTTCTGATTAAACCTTCACCAGACAATATTCAAGAAATTTATCTTGATTCCTTAAGAGCTTTGGGGATTCGTCCTGAAGATCACGATATCCGGTTTGTAGAAGATAATTGGGAAGATGCAACGGTAGGAGCTTGGGGAACGGGCTGGGAAGTCTGGTTAGATGGAATGGAAATCACCCAATTTACATACTTTCAGCAATGCGGAGGCATTGATTGCCGTCCAGTCTCTATTGAAATGACTTATGGCTTGGAAAGATTGACTATGTATCTCCAAGGAGTAGAAGCAATCACCAAGATTGAATGGATGGACAACATCACATATGGAGATGTTCACCTCCAAGGAGAAATTGAGCAGTGTGTTTACAATTTTGAAGCCTCAAATCCGGAAATGCTGCTCACGTTATTTAACATGTACGAGCAGGAAGCCCAGCAACTGACTGAACGAGGATTGGTGTTACCTAGCCTGGATTATGTGTTGAAATGTTCACACACTTTCAACTTACTAGATGCCAGAGGAGTCATTTCTGTAACAGAACGAACTCGCTACATTGCAAGAATTCGACATTTAGCGCGCAAGATTGCGCAATTATATGTGGAACAGCGAGAAAAGCTGGGTTTTCCGCTTTTGAAAAAATCAGCTACTTAAGTGCATAGTCACTGAGAAAGCTAAGGAAGCGCAGATGAAGATAGGTCAATCTGTACTTCATCTGAAGAAAAACCACCATATTCTCAACCCAAGATTTCAAACTAAAGAAACTACAGGTATGAGTTTTTGGTAGATCTATTGCCAAAATAGTGAAGCGCTTGCAGACTGGAAGTCTGGGGCTATAGAAACAGAGCTTGTCTACGCAGGCTTAACATATAGAGTTTGCTTGCGTAGAAAATTTTCGGGCTTCTCGTCTACATAGTCACAAATTGTGTCTGCCAGGTGTTTGTGCAAAAACTCTGATGAATCAGGTAAGTGGTGTCATAATCTGTCTTGGCTACATTCTAGGATTACTGTTTACAGCAGTTCCGTGGGGTGGCTTTTGGGTGTTGGGTTTGGGCGTAGTGGGAGCTATATTTTTTGGAAGAAAACGCCTTAACATACGGAAACATCTGCCAAAAAAGGAAAATTCTCAAGCAAAGACTAAGACAGCGCCACAATTATCGCAAACCAGTCCTCACGCTAGAGTTTGGCTTATTGCTGGTGTAATAGGTTTGTTGGCTAGTTTTTACTTTCAATCACGAGTTCCAACACCACAAGCCAACGATATCAGTAAATTCGTCCCGTCAGAAAATGGCAATAATCAAGAACAACTTTTTATTGTTCGCGGTAAAGTGCTTAGTAAACCCCGCATGACTCGCAGTCAGCGTGGACAGTTGTGGTTAGAAGCAACTCAGTTCGATGAGGTAAAAAATGAGAATGTTCCAGATGGTAGAACAAAAGGAGTCACAGGAAAATTATATGTGACTATGCCTTTACTTCAAACCACTGGATTGCATCCCACTCAACAAATTGCTGTGACTGGGGTTTTGTACAAACCAAAACCACCATTAAATCCTGGTGCTTTTGATTTTCAAAAATTTCTCCAGCAAGAAGGTGCATTTGCTGGTTTGAGTGGACGGCAAGTCAATATTCTGGATGAAGGAAAAACATGGGGATGGTGGAAAGTTCGAGAACGAATTGTGCGATCACAAGTTCGTTCGTTAGGTGTTCCAGAAGGCCCACTTGTAAGTGCAATGGTTTTGGGTAGCAAAGTCGTTGATTTACCTTACGAAACCCAAGACCGTTTTGTGCAGGTAGGACTTGCTCATGCTTTAGCCGCCTCAGGGTTTCAAACATCTTTAATTTTAGGTGTCATTCTAGGATTGACATCAAAAGCGAAAAAGGGAACCCAAATGATACTCGGGAGCATAGCTCTGCTTCTTTTCTTAACTTTAACAGGTTTACAAGCATCGGTACTTCGAGCCGTCATTATGGGCTTTGCCGCGCTTATTGGAATCGGATTAAGGCGCAAAGTCAAACAGTTGGGATCTCTGCTGGTTGCAGCAGTCCTATTATTGCTCTTTAATCCTCTATGGATTTGGGATTTGGGTTTTCAACTCAGTTTTCTGGCAACACTGGGGTTAATTGTAACAGTATCGCCAATAACAAAACGTTTCGATTGGTTGCCACCTATCATGACATCTTCAATTGCAGTCCCACTAGCCGCTGCAATTTGGACATTACCTCTTCTATTGTACGTCTTTAGTGTAGTAGCAATTTACACCCTACCAGCCAATATTATCTCCACACCATTAATTTCTGTCATCAGTATCGGTGGAATGATAAGCGCCCTAGTCAGCTTAATTTCACCTGAGCTTGGAAGCAGCTTGGCTGATTTGTTATATCATCCAACCCATTGGCTGCTAAAGTTGGTGGAATTTTTTGGCAGCTTACCAGGAAGTACAGTTGCTGTAGGTAGCATATCCCTTGGTCAGATGCTGGCAATGTACATATTGATTATCTTGGCCTGGGTGGTGCGTTGGTGGCAACAGCGGTGGTGGTTTTCTGCCATAATTGCATTGGGTTTGGTTTTTATCCCTGTTTGGCATTCTGCAAACACTTTGTTTCGGGTAACAGTGTTAGCAGCTGGTGGGGAACCAGTTTTAGTGATTCAAGACAAAGGGAAGGTCACACTCATAAATAGTGGAGATGAAGGTACGGGACGCTTCACTATACTGCCGTTTTTACAACAGCAAGCTGTGAATAAAGTAGATTGGGCGATCGCTTCTGATTTTCAACACAATGGCAATAATGCTTGGTTAGAGGTGTTGCAACGTTTGCCGATTGGAATTTTCTATGACTATTCTCCCAGGTCTGACAATGACACAACCAATCAAGTTATTCAAAAGGAAGTGCAAAACAGTAAAGGAATTTACCAACCTTTGTCAGTTGGTCAAACTATTAGTACTGGTTCGGTAGTCGCGCAATTAATCAACAACCAATTGCCCATCTTACAGTTGCAAATGTTCGGGCAAAATTGGCTGTTAGTGGGTCAGACCAAAACAACTGAACTGCTTAAACTACTGAATACTGGACGTTTAGTGCGTCCGCAAGTCTTATGGTGTCCTGGTGAGTCTTTAAAAGAATTAATTTCTGTTTTGCAACCGCAGGTGGCGATCGCAACCACTACCAATGTTGACCAAAAAATCCTATCTGAACTGAGCCAAACTCAGACAAAATTATTCTTTACAAGTAGAGATGGTGCTATTCAATGGACACCCAACGGACAGTTTGAGATATTTATCCAGGCAGGTGAAAACAAAACATCTATTTTGTGACACTCCCACGGCTACGGAAATATCGCACTACGTGCTTGCTCATTCGCTGTACAAAACTCGCACATGCATGATATGTTATTTATCATAGGAATGTTATGCCTCTGGAGAGGTGGCAGAGTGGTTGAATGCGGCGCACTCGAAATGCGTTTTAGGGCAACCTAACGGGGGTTCGAATCCCCCCTTCTCCGTTTAATAGCAATAATGTGGACAGAACTGACTAAAATAGGTGTAGCAAAAACGAATAAAGAAAACACGCCTAGTAGCTAACCTTTATGCTCACACCTGCTGAATTTCTCAAATACACCCAGTGGTCGGGTATTGCAACACTAGTGTTTGCTGTCTTGGCGATTGCGGGTTTTGTTTTCAAATGGGGCATTCGCTTTCGGCTTGTGGGTTCGACTGGGTTTATGGTAGTACTGACGGGTGGTCTATTTGCTTTATCATTGGCTCCTTTGTCTCGCACTGTGATTCCAGGTGCGGTGCGATATAGCCGGGTTTATGACAACGGAGGAACTCAAGTGGTCATTACTACCTCACCGCAAATTACCCCGTCAGAATTAGAAGCTACCCTACGTCAAGCAGCTAGTGATTTGTATTCTTATGGTCGCTTTGGTACACAGGCGGAAAACCAGTTGACCATTCGAGCACGCACTATTATCCACCCAGAACCAGAAATTTCTGTGCCACTTTACCTAGGTCAAGTGAAGCGATCGCTGTCTAGTCGTGAAGATTCTCAAATGACTATCGAGATCTACCAAGATAAATTTGCTCAATTACCACAAACCACCTCTTGAAAAGTGAGGATGAAGAGGTTCTCCAACACATTGAGAAGTGGTAGTGTTAATTTATTAATTAGTTCTATGTCTCATCAATCTACTGAAACCTTGTCTACTCAAACCTCTAGTCCATTACTCACTCTTTCTGTAGCTCCAGCAAGGGTTCTTCGTGGCTCGCACGTCTTGACACAGGCAAGTGATGTCATTTCTCAGTTGGGAAGTCGTCCTCTGATTATAGGAGGTGAATACACTCTGAGTGTTATTCAGCAGAGTCTGGAACAATTTCTCAAACAACCACGCTTGCATTTTACCCAAGCTTTCTATACTCCTGATTGTAGTGAAGCCAGCTTGAAAGCTTTACACAAAGCGGCAAAAGAGCATAAAGCTGATGTCATAATTGGGGTTGGTGGCGGTAAAGCACTGGATACAGCTAAGCTAGTTGCTTACAAGTTGCAGTTACCAGTCGTCACAATTCCCACGTCAGCGTCTACGTGTGCGGCTTGGACTGCCCTCTCGAATGTGTATTCTGATGAAGGGGCATTTCTCTATGATGTGGCATTGGCAAAGTGCCCTGATTTACTCATACTTGATTACGAGTTAGTAAAAACTGCACCACAACGAACACTTGTAGCGGGAATTGGGGATGCGATCGCCAAGTGGTACGAAGCTTCAGTCAGTAGCGGACACTCCGAACAAACCCTAATCATCGCTGCAGTACAACAAGCGCGAGTTTTACGGGATATCCTTTTCCAAAAATCTGCTGCTGCTGTTAAAGAACCTGGTAGCGAAGCTTGGCAACAAGTTGTAGATGCAACAGTTCTTCTTGCAGGAGTCATCGGGGGATTAGGAGGCGCACAGTGTCGTACTGTTGCTGCTCATGCTGTACATAACGGTTTAACTCACATTTCTAAAAGTGGCAGCATTCATGGTGAAAAAGTCGCTTATGGTATTTTGGTGCAACTGCGTTTAGAAGAAATAATACAGGGTAATCAGCTAGCAGCAGCTGCACGACAACAATTATTAAAGTTTTATGCAGAGATAGGATTACCGCAAAAATTGAATGATTTAGGATTAGGCAACATTAGCTTAAACGAATTACAAAAAGCTGCAGAAATTGCCTTAGCTTCTGATTCTGACATTCACCGACTTCCATTTAAAGTTGCACTGGAACAATTGATGGCGGCGATGGTTTCCACTACTGCGCCAGTAGAAGGAAGGAATCATACGGCTTTGACACCAATTGTGAATAAGGATGAGTGATGATGAAATCAGTGAACAGTGAACAGTTATCAAGATAATCAGCTTTTTTTATCTGATAACTGATAACTGTTGAATGGCATCAAATGCAGAAGGCAAAAGATAAATTACGAGTTATTACTCTTTGTTTTTCAGCTTTTATAATTTATAAGTTGTAAACCATAATTCCTTCGATGATATCAGATTGGATTGCTCCAGCGGAACGCATACAGAAATTACCACCCTACGTGTTTGCCCGTCTAGATGAACTCAAGGCGAAAGCACGAGAGCAAGGGCTAGATTTGATTGATTTGGGCATGGGAAACCCAGATGGTGCAACGCCGCAACCAGTAATAGAAGCGGCGATTAAAGCTTTGCAAAATCCCGCAAATCATGGCTACCCTCCTTTTGAAGGCACAGCGAATTTTCGCCAAGCTATCACAAACTGGTATCGTCGTCGTTATGGAGTCGATTTAGATCCAGATAGTGAGGTATTACCGCTTCTTGGTTCTAAAGAAGGATTGGCTCATCTTGCCATAGCCTATATTAATCCTGGGGACTTGATTTTAGTACCTTCTCCTGCCTATCCTGCCCATTTTCGTGGTCCAATAATTGCTGGAGGCAAAGTTCACAGCTTAATTCTCAAACCCGAAAATGACTGGCTGATTGATTTGGCTGCAATTCCTGATAGTATTGCTCAACAAGCAAAGATTCTCTATTTTAATTATCCCAGTAATCCGACAGCTGCCACCGCACCCCGTGAATTTTTTGAAGAAATTGTTGCCTTCGCCCGTAAATATGAGATTCTGCTCGTACATGACTTGTGTTACGCCGAGTTAGCTTTTGATGGCTATCAACCGACGAGTTTGTTAGAAATTGAGGGTGCTAAAGACATTGGCGTTGAGTTTCATACCCTTTCTAAAACTTATAATATGGCAGGTTGGCGCGTTGGTTTTGTGGTTGGTAACCGCCATATTATTCAAGGTTTGCGGACGCTAAAAACGAATTTGGATTATGGGATTTTTGCAGCATTGCAAACCGCAGCAGAAACTGCTTTGCAACTAAGCGATGATTATTTACATGAGGTACAAGAACGTTACCGTACTCGGCGTGATTTTCTCATTCAAGGCTTAGCAGAGTTAGGTTGGAATCTCAGCAAAACCAAAGCGACGATGTATTTGTGGGTTCCTTGTCCTGTTGGTATGAGTTCTACAGAATTTGCTCTCAAAGTCTTGCAGCAAACTGGGGTTGTGGTTACGCCAGGTAATGCTTTCGGGGTTGCGGGTGAAGGGTATGTGCGAATTAGCTTAATTGCGGAGTGCGATCGCTTGGGTGAAGCTTTGCACCGTTTAAAACAAGCTAATATCCGCTTCCATTGACAGACTCATCATCCAAACTATATGAGTCCAGAGTAAGATGGCAACTAAAAGTTTCTGAAGCTAAGATTATCGATTAATCGAATTCTTTCGGAAGCTACTCAGCTACTGTGATTAATCAACACTCTGATAACCTGTTGAACCTTCAATTGAAAAAAACATCAGTTGAGGATTACAAATTTGGCTGGTTCGATTGGTTTTGTCTGTGGTATCCTCCTGGTTGGCTGATTTTATTCAACCGACACTGGCAGCATTATCACAAAGATCCAGATGGTTGGAATTGGTTAGAATACGGATTATTTTTGATTCCCTGCGGATTTTACTTAGCACTTTTTATTCGTTGGTTGCGACTTGGCTGTCGTTCACCTCGTCGTCAGATAGGTGAATTTGACCCAAATTATCAAAAAGCTTTTCGAGACGAAATTATTGCTCCTATTGTTAAATATTATTTTCGAGGCGAGTTACACAAAATTGAGAATTTGCCACAAACAGGATCAATGATTGTGACAATGAATCATGCAGGAATGTGTTTTCCCTGGGACTTTTTAACGTTAGGTTACCTATTAAGTAAAGCACGAGGATGGTTGGTGCAGCCAATAGCTGGAGTCTCTTTATTTGATCATCATTGGATCGCTTGGTGGTTACCACCTGGATGGTCAAAAGTTTTAGGTGGTGTAAGAGCAGAATTAAATGATTTTAAGACTGTAATGCAAGAACGTAAGATTCTTTTGTATGCACCAGAAGGTTTACGCGGACCAAGAAAAGGTTGGGTAAAACGCTATCAACTAGAAAGGTTTGATTTGAGTTTTCTTCAATTAAGCCAACGTTATCAAATTTCGATCTTACCTGTTGTTTGCATTGGTAATGAGAATTTACATCCTTGGACTTTAAATATTAGAAAGTTGCAAAGGTTATTCAATTTACCATTTTTACCAATATCACCTTTGATGCCATTATTTATTCTCTTTCCATCAATGGGAGTTTGGGCGATGAGAAGTCGCTTGCGTTACTTTATTCAGCCTTTGTGTACAACTGAATTAGATGGTGAAGAGACGAAAAGAGCAGAGGGTTATCGTAAAGCACAACAGTTACGAGAAAAGTTGCAAAGTCAAATTAATCAGTTGTTAAGTCTTAAAATTAAGAGTGAGCAACAAGTTCAAAAAACATAACGCACTCTACTTTTATTCTCCAGTTCCTGGTGCAGAAGCACCAAATCGATATCCTTTGCCATAAACAGTATGAATTAAAGGTGTTTCACCAGCTTGTTCAACCTTGCGCCGTAGTAAACGAATTAATGCAGCAATGACATTGCTACTAGGTGGTTCGTCATCTGTCCAGAGATATTGGAGAATCTGCGCGTGAGTGAGCAGTTGTCCGGTGTTTTCCATAAAATATTGTAGAAGCTGACTTTCTTTTTCGGATAAGTCGATGATTCTGCCTTGACGATAGCCGACTTGGTTTTCGCGATCAAGTTCTAAGTCAGCGACAACAAGCCTTCGGGTTGTAGTACTGTGGCTTTGTGAACCGGAACGACGCAATAAAGCCCGAACTCGTGCTAGCAACTCCCGTAACTCAAAAGGTTTAACCAAATAGTCGTCCGCACCTGCATCCAAACCTTCAACTCTATCATCCAGAGTATCTTTAGCGGTGAGAAACAATACAGGCGTAGTATCCCCTTGGCGTCGTAATTCTTGACAAATTTCTAACCCTGTTTTTCCTGGTAGCATCCAATCTAGAAGCAGTAAGTCATAACTACCGCTTTGTGCAAGTTGGCTACCACTTGTCCCATCATAAGCCGCATCAACGCTATACCCCTCACGAGTTAACATGCGACTCAAAGGATCAGTTAATTCAACTTCATCATCAACAAGCAAAATTCGCATGGTGAGCTATTGTACTTAGCTATCAGATATTATTATTTTGCTGATTGCTGAGCGCTGATTGCTACTTATGCTGACTATTGCATTGCCGAAAGGGGAACTTCTTAAAAATAGCATCCGTATCCTACAAAATGTAGGATTAGATTTTAGTGCTTTTTTGGATTCAAGTAACCGCCAACTTCAGATTCCTGACTGTAGTAACAAAGCCAAAGGGTTACTGGTGCGGGCGCAGGATGTACCAGTATATGTAGAATATGGTCAGGCACAACTTGGTATCGTTGGATATGACGTGTTGCGCGAGAAAAAGCCACAAGTAGCCCACTTAGTTGACTTGCAGTTTGGTCATTGTCGAATGTCGGTGGCGGTGAAGCAATCAAGCCCTTACCGTTCGGTGTTAGAGTTACCACCTCATGGTCGAGTTGCTTCCAAGTATGTCAATAGTGCGCGAGAGTATTTCCACGGTTTGGATTTACCTGTAGAAATTGTACCGTTGTATGGTTCTGTGGAACTAGGTCCGATTACAGGGATGTCAGAAGCAATTGTGGATTTGGTTTCGACAGGACGAACCTTACGCGAAAATGGTTTGGTTGAAATTGAAACTTTGTTTGAAAGTACGGCAAGATTGATTGCTCATCCTTTGAGTTATCGATTGAATACAGATGATTTGCTTGGATTGGTTGAGCAATTACGCTCCAGTGGTCTGGCTACAGTTTAACTCTAGTACTTCACCAACCAATGCTAGCCCAAATTTGACCGCTATTGGTGACCGTTATTGGTTGGTGAAGATGCAGGGTGGTTTAATACAAACAGAGAAAAATGACAAGACTTTACACAAGGCGATAAGCCTCTGGCTTGATGCTACGCATATCGCAAATGGATAACCTGGAAGTATTCCCAGATAATTTTGCGTCTTTGCCCAGTCATAAGGAAAGCGCGAGCGTGTGTATTGTTGCAATGCTTGGTTGTAATAGTATATAGCTTGTTCCAAGTTATGAGATTTTTTGCCACGGATGCGTTCAGACAAAGCAAGCCCAAGATTATTTTGCGTCGTTCGTTGCCCATTCATAGGGAAAGCGATGCGGAAGCCGCCACCTCCGGTGATCGCGTGTAAAAACTGTAGCGGCTACTTGGTAACCTACAATCGCAATTTCCATATGACTTGCTGAGTTACCTTGCTCAAACCCCTGCACTAGGTTACTAAAATCAACAATAAACGCTGCAGTATATTGTGCTGATATTTCCTCCAAGTATGGCAGGGTACCCATTGCCCAAATTTGCAACACATAAGCCAAATTATCATTCAGCTTGTCCTGATTTGCTGCTAAAAACGGGTACATCACTTGCGGGTCAGGATTTTTTTCAATTGCTTCGAGTACATCAACTAAAAAAGTTTGATAAGCTTTCCATTTATGAGAAGTTGCTTGTACTCCCAAATAAGTAGCCAACTCATTTGTGAGATTTAATAACCAATCTGCAGTTAATTGGCGACTTTGGTTTGCCATATCCTCTGCGACTTGTTCGAGGGCTAGTAGCAAGGCTTCATCTATCACTTCTTTCTTCGCTGCTAAACCATCACTTGCTGATGAGTGGGGCAATTTAGCAGGGCTGCAATTGTATTTAAATAAGTCTGGATTATTGTTTCGTCTATATGACTTGCCAGTTGTAACTTTAGCACGTTTACTGATTTACAATTTTATTGTGCAAAATTTAACTGGGCGTTGTGACTGAAGAAAGAACTCAAAACTCAGAATTCAGGAAAGTAGGACTGTTGTGACGAATATCAACCAACGCTGAAAACGCGAAAACCTGGTCAGGAGGGACCAGGTTTTATGTAAAAAATTTCGTAGTGATCAAATTGCTATTATCGTTAAACAAATACAAACGTTCTGCTACTAGGGTTGACAAAAACACTAACAAACTCAGCATAACGAACGTTTTTCCGCTTTGGGATTTGGCTTCGCCTTTCAAGACAGGCGCTGTGCCACTTCATCATCAGACTTATGCTGATATTTGCTTGGGCTGATGACGGAAGGACACCGAGTCATTTGCCCTTTTCAGTTTGGTTGTGCCTTGTTTGGTGTCCTATTTATAAATTAGCACCTCAATATGAAATTGCTAGCAGTTGTTTACTGAAGTTAACAAGTTGTAGGACTTCTCAATAACACAATTGAGGCGCAAAGTATCGCGCCTCTACTTCAGGATTATCAAGCCCACATAACTGGGTTATCGTCTAAATGGTCGGTGACAATCCGCCCAATAACATCTATTTGGTGCAGATCTTCAGTGGAAAGTTGAACAGAAGCAGCTTGAGCGTTTGCGGTTGCTTGTTCGGGATAACGCGCACCGGCTATTGCATTACTTTGTGGTTGAGCAATTAACCATGCTAGCGCTAACTGGGCAAGGGTACAGTTGTGACGTTCTGCAATCGGGCGCAATTTTTCCAAAGCTTGTTGAGCTCGTTCAAAATTTTCTCCCTGAAATAGCTTATTCTTGGCGCGGTTATCTTGTGGGTCAAATTTGTGACCAGCTTCAAATTTTCCTGTCAACAATCCTTGAGCCAGAGGTGAATAAGCAATGATCGTAATCTTATGTTCGATACAATAAGGCAGAGCATCTTTTTCTACATACCGCCAGAATAAAGAATAGGGAGGCTGCAAGCTATCAATACGTCCGTACTGAGATGCTTCTTCCAACTGAGCACGTGAAAAATTGGAAACACCAATTGCCCGAATTTTCCCTTCCTTTTTGAGGTGATTAAGAGCGCTCATTGTCTCCTCAATTGGAACAACTTCAGAATTGAACGATCCAGCAGGCCAATGAATTTGGTATAAGTCTATGTAGTCAGTTCTGAGGTTTTTCAAGGAATGATTACAAGCCTCAATCACCTGGTTGTACTTGAGATGGTTAGCAAAAACTTTTGTGGCATACTCGACTTGATCTCGAACATCAGATAAAGCTTCAGCAACAATTCTTTCTGAGTGTCCGTCACCATAAACCTCAGCAGTATCAACTGTTGTAATACCAGCTTCAAATCCTGCTCGTATTGCTTTGATCGAGTCAGCGTCCTCAATTCCCACCCACATTTTTTTACCAGCTTGCCAAGTTCCTATGAGAATAGGCGTAATTTTGACATTCGATGTACCCAGGGTTCGCTTTTGCATAATGATTCCTTATCTATTTCTTAATTCATTTCTGTAGACAGTGACATAGTGTATCGGTCTTGGCGTCAAATTAAATCAGAGTTAAAGTAGATGCTTATGGAAGAACTGATTATGACGAATCATGCACTCAAAGAATGGGCAGTTGCCATCAATGCCTTAGAAACAGGCAAAACAATTATGCTCCTGCGCAAGGGTGGTATCCATGAACGTAATGGACGCTTTGAGGTTAACCACAAGCAGATTTTGCTTTACCCAACGTTTGAACATCAACAGCCTTTCTTGCTCAAACCCGAGTCTGCTAATTTGGTCATTCCGGTGACACCTGGTTGGCATCCAGAAACAGTTGGTATCAACAGTTGGGCTGAGATTACAGATATATTTCCAGTTAGTGAGGAGTCAGTGGTTAATGCTCTACTTCCATTCCATATTTGGAATGATAACTTTATTAGCGATCGCCTCAAATGGAAACCGCGTCAGCCATTGTACATTCTGCTGCTGCGGACTTACAAGCTCCCGCAAGAGCAGGAAATTCCCTATCACGCCAAATATGGTGGCTGTAAGTCATGGATTGACTTAGACCAACCAATTTCGTTACAAGGATCACAACCAATCTTGTCTTCTTCCATGTACGACCAATTAGTCGCCCAAATTCGCGACATTGTCAGTGATAAGTTATATGCCCCATCCATATAAAGGATAACTATCAAAAAAAGTACTCAAAAATACATCAATTTTTGTGAACCATAGGATAGCATTGGCAAAACGCAAGCTTGTTGCTGCGTTTTTTTCCGTAGACTTTCGTCTATAACGCGTCTAAGTCTTACATTCACTTTGAGTTCTGTGACTTGTATTGAGGTTAACAGGTGTGAAAAATACAAAAATTACCCCAAAAGGGCGATTTACATATTGACAGATGTCTGTAATTATGCTTACAAGCTAACTAACATAAATTAGGAGTTTGCCATGCATAGAAGAATGTGCTGGTTATCAAAGTTTGGCGACAGTGAGGAAAAAGTTTTGCACCTGCAAACTTCACCAAATGAACCTTGGCGTCCTTACACAGCCTTTGGGCAATATGCAGTTCCGGATTACAAAATACCAGGCGGTTCTAAGGGTTGGGCGACTTTCCAAAAACTCTCAAAAGAAGGTTGGACTTTGATACCAACTGCAAG
>NZ_QMEB01000119.1:14390-18002 GCF_012912135.1 Brasilonema bromeliae SPC951
AACTGCAAGAGCAAACGAGTTTTTGTCCTCCAAGACTTCCGTGGAGTCATGACTCAAAACAGAAGATAGAAAAGTTTTTCACTTTTTACAAACCCCTAGGGGAACCTTCACCACGCGGATCAGCTGCCCCTTCTAAAGTTCCATCTGGTGTGACGACAATCGAGTTAATATTACCCCAAGGCTCAGTTTGTTTTATTTTGTGTCCCCGACGCTGCAACTGGGCAAAAGTAAGGGCTTCCAAACCCAGAGGTTCAAACAATAAGGTACTCTGAACGTCATCTTATCACCGTCCCATTGGCAAGTTTGATTCCCAAAACTTTCATCTTTAGAACCAACAATGAAAACACCATCTTTAGGAACAAACACCTGTAAAGCTGAGGTTTTCAAGTGTTGCAAACGTTGTTCTGTTTGAGAAATATAACGCTTCTTATTATGTATCTTAAATTTCAGGTTTCGCCAATTAGTACCTTGAAATTGCAGCGAACACGATAACGGAAATTTGCAACCAGTTTGAGAATGTTGCCAGTTCTTTTTACGATAAAACTTCTGAGCATCTGTTAATCTTTTCTCAGCCGCTTTTACCCAACTCATAGCCGATTTTCGTTTAGCTTATAACTGGTTGATGTGATTTGTACGGCATTTGTGAGCAGAATCTACTTTCCCAACAGCATCTGAAATCATACCATTGGCATGGCGTTTATTAATGTTGTAAGTCTTTTGAAGATAGGTATTCCATTCACCTTTGTTGAACTTTTTCACGGTCAGTAAATGATTGACTGTCTCACAAGTTGCTTTGTGAACAAAAGAGCGAATACGTTGCTAAAAACATCTCGAAATCTGTAAAACCGAGGTTGTTTAGCTCGTCTTCTGGTGTCAGTATTCCTTTGCAATATGTAAGTTTAGTGATGTCATTTATTTTTGTTCGACCTTTCTCCGTATTATATATTCATATAGCAATATTTTTGGCGTTGCAGAATAGAAATATGAATTAGGGCGATTGCGCAGAGCGCAGACGCCCTTGGCGTATCGCTATGAAATGTCCAAGGTGTGAATCAACCCATACTCGTAAAAATGGGCGGCAGCGTGGTAAACAAAACTACATATGTGTTGACTGTAAACGTCAGTTCATTGAATATTATGACTCTTATTGGATACACAGAGGAGATTAAAATTGAGTGTCTAGAAATGTACGTTAATGGTTCTGGTTTTCGCGCAATAGAAAGAGTTAAAAAAGTACATCATACTACTGTTATAAATTGGGTGAGGCAATTGGGTGATACTTTACCAGATATAGGAGTCCTATTTGATTTTTGAAAAAACTCCGTACATAGCAAGAGTGTCAAAATCAAAGGTAGTGTGTCGGATAAACCACTCAAACAGTAATGGCTAATGAGAAAATGAAGGAATCAAGGCACAAAAACGTCGAACCCATGTTTTGGCTTGCAGCCAAATATCCTCTATAGGATTTTGTTCTGGGCAATTAGGGGCAAAGCGAACGCAGTGTATTTTCCATTGGTCGGTTGGCAGACCTTGATTAAGCTCGTCCAAAAAACCTCGAACTGCCTTGGAGCGGTGGTAACTCGCACCATCCCAAAAAATTAGCAATCGCTGGTTGGGGGACTGAGTTAACAAATATCGCAGGTAATCAATAGTATTTTCTGAATTTCCGGCATCGTAGGGTTTGAGCAGTAATTCTCGTTCGAGATAGTCCACTGCTCCGTAATATGTCTGTTTATCTCGCTCATTCACGACTGGAACCGCGATTTCCAGGTCAGTTTTTCCCCATACATAACCACTTAAATCTCCCCACATTTTTTAGTTCAGCAACGCCATATTTTTAGTGATTGTGTATGCCATTTTCAAAAAAACACCACATGGGTGCAAAACCATTGAATGACACACCATTTGACCGAACACCTGTTTGTTTCAATGTCAGGGTTGGTGTACGGGAAAAATTAAAAACAGTTCCTGATTGGAAAGAACGGCTTAGGGAATTTTTTGACCAACTTATATCAGATCTACCCAAAAATGAGTAGTAATGGGTAGAGGTTGGTAGGAATTAAGTTACAGTTCCTCACCCTTATTCACCAAATACCATCTCAGCGAAATCTGGAACTTGGGGCTTTCTAGCACAACAGCTACAAGCCCAATCAGCCTGATATCCGCCTTTTTTTACCCATCTGTGAAAACTGGAATACTCCCACAGGTGCGGACAGGATACTAACCCATGTTTAACAGGATTGTAATGGATGTAATCCAAATGCCTTGCTAGGTCAGCTTCATCACGAATAGTGTGTTCCCAAAACCGACGTTGCCAAACATTACTTTCTCAATGTTTGCGACGGGAAGCTGAAACATTTTGAGGTAATGACTTTTTACCCCGTAGCAATCTTGTAAACAGCACTTTTAACCGGGAGACTCGTTGCGAGTAATCACAATCATCAGATGGTAAAGTCCAAAGAAAATGAATATGATCAGGTAAAAATGACTGCAGCAGTCATTTCAAAGGGTTTTTCTGTCCGTGTCTTGGCGACAGCAGTCCGCAAGCGAGAGATGTTTTCTGGCTCCGAAAATAGAGGTGTACGGTAGTAAGTCACCAGAGTTAGGAAAACAGTTCCACCTGGGACATAGCAGCGACGATGTTGGGACATATGGGTAATATTTAAGGATTTTGGTGGGCATTGCCCTATCAGATTATTGTTAGAAAGTATACTTTTTGAAGGGCAATGCCCACCCTACCTCTGTGCGAGAAATAATTGTTAAGCGTCAACAGCAACAGCCAGGTTCATGAGTCAGGTAAATAAACAACCGATATTCCCTGGTAAAATCAAATCCTGAAGACTGTGAAAGGGAGATAATCAGGTTGCCTACACTTGGTGTAAACATTGACCACATCGCCACGATTCGCCAAGCACGGCGGACGGTGGAACCAGATCCTGTGGCGGCGGCGGTACTAGCAGAGTTAGCAGGTGCAGATGGCATTACGGCGCATCTGCGAGAAGATAGGCGACATATTCAAGAACGGGATGTGCGCCTGTTGCGGCAAACGGTGAGAACGCATCTTAATTTAGAAATGGCGGCGACAGATGAAATGGTTGCCATTGCTCTCGATATCAAACCCGATTACGTTACTTTGGTACCCGAAAAGCGAGAAGAAGTCACCACAGAAGGCGGGCTGGATATCGTCGGTCAAATTGATAGAATAGGACAGGTAGTTGATAAATTGCAAAGCGCTGGTATTCCTGTCAGTCTGTTTATCGATGCCGAACCAGCACAGATTGAAGCTTCTGTCAAGGTGCAAGCTAAATTTCTTGAACTGCACACTGGACGATATGCTGAGGCTAAGGATGAAACCAGCCGTGAGGAAGAATTAGCCTTCCTATCTAAAGGGTGTGAGCAAGCGATAAATGCAGGACTACGAGTGAATGCTGGACATGGACTCACTTACTGGAACGTCTATTCTGTGGCTAATCTACCAGGGATGGAAGAATTAAATATTGGGCACACCATCGTTAGTCGCTCAGCACTCGTTGGTATGGAAAGAGCAGTCCGTGAGATGGTGCGATTCGTTGTTAGCTGAATCACGGTAGCCAGTCCGTACATAAGCTAACC
>NZ_QMEB01000120.1 GCF_012912135.1 Brasilonema bromeliae SPC951
ACCCCACCCGCCCTATCGGGCACCCCCCTTTCATCCCCCCTTGACAAGGGGGGACAGAGGGGGGTAGGAGGGTTAGGGAGGGGTAGTTCACTTCTAGCTTGGGTTTCTAAAAACTCCATTAACTGCACCAGTTGAGGAATTAATGCTTGGGTTAAAGGTTTTTCTACTCCCCCAACTCTTGTCGCCCGGACATCAGCTAATCCCATCCCATAAGCAGAGAGAACTCCAGCATAAGGGTGAAGAAATATCTTTTTCATCCCCAAAGTATCAGCAATTAAACAAGCAACTTGTCCTCCTGCTCCTCCAAAACAACAAAGGACATATTCGGTAACATCATACCCGCGTTGTAGACTAATTTTTTTAATCGCATTTGCCATATTATCCACAGCGATCGCAATAAATCCAGCTGCTACTTGTTCGGGAGTGCGAGTGTTTCCTGTGACAGTTGAAATTTCTTGAGCTAATTGTGTAAATTTTTGAGTAACAATATCTTTATCTAATGGCAAATTGCCATCTAATCCAAAGACAGAAGGAAAATATTGAGGATGAATTTTACCTAACATGACATTAGCATCAGTAACCGCCAAAGGACCGCCACGACGATAGCAAGCGGGTCCTGGATTTGAACCAGCAGAAGCAGGTCCGACGCGATAACTAGAACCATCAAAAAATAGAATTGAACCGCCTCCAGCAGCGATTGTATGAATAGCTAGGACAGGAACTCGCATTCTCACCCCAGCAATTTCCGAATCTAATTGTCGTTCATACTCTCCTTTAAAATGGGCAACATCTGTACTTGTCCCTCCCATATCAAAAGTAATAACTAACTCAAAACCTGCTCTTTTGCTTGTTTCTACTGCACCGACAATTCCCCCAGCAGGACCACTCAAAATACTATCTTTTCCTTGAAATTGTTCGGCTGCAACTAAACCTCCGTCAGATTTCATGAACATTAATCTGACTCCAGGTAGATGACTAGCTACTTGGTTGACATAGCGACGCAGAATAGGAGTTAAATAAGCATCGACTACTGTTGTATCCCCCCGGCTAACTAACTTCATTAAAGGACTTACTTGATGGGATACAGAGATTTGAGTAAATCCGATTTCTTGGGCGATTTGGGCGACTTGTTGTTCGTGGTGGGGATAGCGATCGCTGTGCATAAAAACAATCGCACAACTACGAATTCCTGTGTTTAACAGTGCTTGTAAGTCGTTTTTGACTTGTTCAATATTTACGGGAGTTAATTCTTTTCCATTAGCGTCATAGCGTTCCGAAACCTCAATCACCTGCTCATAAAGCATGGTTGGTAAAATGATGTGACGGGCAAAGATGTCAGGACGGTTTTGGTAACCAATCAAGAGAGCATCTTTAAATCCTTTGGTAATCAGAAGTGCAACTCGGTCTCCATTTCTTTCTAACAGTGCATTTGTTGCGACTGTTGTCCCCATTTTTACCACTTCTATTGCTTCAGTTGGAATGGGTGCATTACCTGAAAGATCCATGATATCTCGAATGCCTTGGATGACTGCATCTTGATATTGTTCGGGATTTTCTGAGAGTAATTTATAAACTATTACCCATTGCCCCTTAGGAAGAGGGACAATTAAAAAACGTTTGGGATGTTCTGAGAGTCCATCTATTATTGCCTGATTATTAGTAACAGCAACAATATCTGTGAATGTACCACCCCTGTCAGCAAAAACTTTCAACATGACTCAATTTCCTCAATACCTAGAGGTAGGATAACAAGGGGATTTGGAACGTTTCTACTTCGGGTGTGCAATATTTTACGACAGGTGTGGAATTTGATAAGTCTTAGGACTATTAGAAACGCCAAGATGTATCATTGACAAAATATACCAAAACTAGCATACTATAAAGATGAGTTTTTCACTAAAAGCAAACGTCAAAGCAAGTAGTGGTAATATTTTTGCAGATTTAGGTCTAGCTAATCCTGATGAGCTACTTGTTAAAGCAGAACTTGCACGTCAAATTAGCGAAATCATCACCAAACAGGATATGACTCAAATTGAAGCTGCGGAACTTTTAGGAGTGGATCAACCTAAGATTTCTGCCCTAATGAGGGGAAAACTATCAGGTTTTTCAACAGAACGACTTTTCCGATTTTTGAATGCTTTAGGTTGTGATGTGCAGATTGTGGTGAAGGCGAAACCAGAATCTCGAAAACACGCTCAGATAAAAGTTTATAGTCTGTAGTAGGATAAGTTGGCTTACCTGAAGCTGTTTTAGGAAAGGGTGAAGGCGATCGCCCCAAGGGCAGACTTCTGGCGGCGTATCGCCACGAACGAAAACGCACCGTCTTCGTTACGCTAATCCAACCAACTTGGTGCTTAAGTCCCAAAGTTTTTGAGCTTTTTTATCATCTAACGCCTCATTAGACATCTCTTGCTCAAAAGACTTGCGATTAGGTTTTTGTCGATTCCCCCAACTCCAATAGGAACCAGATTTGTTGTATTCAGGATCAGCGACGACTTCGGCGACGCGATCGCCCGCCAACTCCTCAGACACAAATCCTCCTGTAATGTTCTTCTGGAAAAGTGGGAAGAGTTTCTGGAACAGGGGAAAGTGGTTGCGGAACAAGCCTGTTGTTGCTACACATCCAGGATACAGAGAACTGAAAATAATACCTGTTGACTCATGGTAGCGCCGATGCAACTCCCGCATCGTCAACACATTGCAGAGTTTGCTATCCTTGTAAGCCTTACCAGATTTAAATTTCTTGTTGTTAATCATTGAAATCGGCGCTTTGAAACCTGCTTCAAAACCTTGGAGATCGCCCAAGTCTGGAGGTGCTGGAATCGGAATCTTACCTCCCAACTCCTTCGGATTAGCTGTCACAGTGCCTAAAATGACAAGTCTCGGTTCTTTCGCGCCTGAGTTTTTCAGATCCTCTAGCATAAGGTTACACAAGAGGAAATGTCCGAGGTGATTCGTAGCAACGCTCAATTCATATCCGTCTGGGCTGTACAAAGGTTCTTTTAATAAAGGCAGATAAACTGCAGCATTGCACACCAAAGCATCCAGGGATCTACCGGTTTCCCTAAAGTTCTTGACAAACTGGCGGACGCTCTCTAAGCTAGCTAGATCCAGATGTATGATTGTGTAGCTGTCGGGCGACATTCCTAAGCTTTGAGCCGCTTTTTCTGTCTTCGGGAGATCCCGACAAGCCATGACTACATACCATCCCTTTTGAGCAAGTGCTCTCGCGGCTTGCAAACCTACCCCCGATGATGCACCCGTGATCACAACCGTTGGCTTTTGATGTTGTTCCATTTTATTCACACTCCGTTGTCTTGACTGTCTACTAGGATCTCACGCCCTGGTTGTTAGATGTCAATTACTTGGAGTGAATGGCGACAATTATTTCAGAAGTAGTCAGTCCTCAGTCCTCAGGACCCTACGGGCGGCTGCAGCCACCCGCTATGATACATTCAATCTTTCAGTTCAGAAACTACCTAGGATAAATGTGTGATCTAGGTGCCACCCCTGGATTGACAATTCCTGCCAACTCTTCTTCAGACAATTTACTGATCTCAGTCTGTAGTTCTTCGACTGTGAAGTCATAGCCACGCTCTTTAGCAATCTTGATGAAGGCTTCTGGATTAGTTGCTGCTTTGAGTCTTTCCTTTAATACCTGATCTTGTTTGACAGCTTTGAAAAGTTGGGCAGCATTTGTCTGTGTCATAACAGTCTATCTCCTGTTTGAAATATCAGAGTCGAATGTAGTAATTTAACTCCTCTCCCGAACGTCAACTTCAATAAACGAGCCATTAACTAAGGTTATACACCTCAATCTTGAACTCAAGAGGAAAATGTATTATTGATTTTGAAAAAAAAATATAAGTTCATGTTAGGGTGAAATCGTCGAGGATGAATGAGATGAGCCAAAGGTTCAACGCGAGTGACTGCGCTGGTATAAAAAAGCCTGCCAAAGCAGGCTTGGTATATGTAGTCACACCCTTGCAGGTGACGGCTACCCGTTAACCGAACTGTATTGTGTTAACCCTCGTAATGACCGCCAGTCACTTTTCCCCGGAAAACAATGTACTGATAAAGGTTATAAAACAGCATCACGGGGATAAGGAAACCAATGAAGATAATCATAATGACAAGCGAACTGGGGTCAGCAGATGCTTCATAGATGGTAATCTTCACCGGAATGATATAGGGGAAAACAATCAACCCCAGTCCGAGAAATGTGAGAACGAAAAGAAGAATTGTCCAGAGAAAAGGCGCTCTTTCTTCTTGGCGATTCAAGCTTTTAAGAAGTTGCCAAATAAGCAAAACTCCCAATATTGGAATAACAGCAAATATGTAAACAAGTGGCTGCTGAAACAAGCGAGTCCTTGCACTTTCATAAAATATTGGTGTTGAAATTGTGATGAAAATGGCACCAATCAATGTTGTCAAAGCCGCAATTTTAGCAGTTTTGTAATGAGTTGTTTGCAACTCCCCTGTCGTTTTCCAAACAAGATAAGTTGAGCCAATAAGAACATATGCTTGAATTAAAGTCAGAGCCACCAGTACAGACTGCCAACTCAGCCAATCCCAAGATGTGCCAATAAAGTGACCAGTTTCATCAACAGCAATCCCTTTTAGCACAGCACCAAGGGCGAAACCTTGACCGAGGGCTGCAACAAAACTGCCAGCACCAAAGGCAAAATTCCAAAAGAATTTTCGGTTTGATAGCTCCCGAAACTCAAACGCTACAGCCCGAAATATAAACCCAAATATCATAACAAAAATTGGGATGTACAGCGCGTTGAGAATTGTGCCATAAGCGAGAGGAAATGCTCCAAAAAGACCTCCTCCCATAAGAACTAGCCAAGTTTCATTAGCATCCCAAATGTTGCTCAAGCTTGTCATTAAAATGCCACGGCGTTCTTCATCTTTTGAAGTTAAAGATAAGATACCTACCCCTAAGTCAAATCCATCTAGCATTACATAGAGCAACAAAAATAGGGCTAAAACGACAAACCATACCTGGGGCAGAAAATATGTTAACGTTTCCATACAACCTCAAGGAAATGTTGTGTATTGTTGAGAGCATCCTAAATGTGTTGATTCTCAAATTCAAAATTTCAAATCATCAATTCAAAAATTTTTGAATTTTGAATTTTGAATTTTGAATTTTATTTATTGTTGTGCCTCAACAGGACGTTCATCTGGTACAAACTCTGCTGGAGTTGTATCCACAGCAGGTCTATCGGGTTCAATTCCTGGGACAGGGAGTTCTAAATTTGGACCTCTACGAATAATGCGGCTACCAAAGTACAAAACCCCAACAAACAAAATACTGTAGACAACAGCAAAGCTAGTGAGTGAGACTAAGACATTGCTAGCAGGTATATTGGATGCCCCATCAACCGTGCGAATCTGCCCGTAGACAATCCACGGTTGTCGTCCAACACAACGCACAATCCAGCCGGAGTCTACAGCAATGTATCCTAAAGGAGCAGCAAAAACCCACGCACGCATCAGCCAACGCTGTTGAGCAATATTCTCTGCCGAAAGTTTACCACGTAACCACTGCAAAACACTCAATAGCATCAATCCTGCGAAGAAAAATCCAATCCCAATCATGATGCGGAAAGCGTAGTAAATTAAACCAATCATGTGAGGACGGTCTTCTGGTTTCCACTCACTCAATCCGCGTACTGGATATGTGAGTTTTTGCTTAAATTCCAAAATATATCCAAGGGCGTTGGGAACGGTAATTTCCCAGTCATTTTTCTGTGCTTTGTCGTTGGGTATAGCGAGCAAACTCCAATCCGCAGACTGTCCTGCAGGTGTTGTTTCCCACTGCGCCTCCATTGCAGCAAGTTTTGAAGGTTGATAGTGATAAACTTGTTCGCCACTCAAATGCCCGATGTAAATCTGCAATGGTGCAACGGCGATCGCCGCAGCCAAAGCAATCTTCAAAGACTTGGAAAAGAAAGCTTCATGACGACGATTGAGAATATACCAAGCACTAATTCCACCAATGACAAACAGGGAAGTCTCCAATGTGGCAAAGAACATATGGAGGACACTGTTTTTCATGAACGGGTTGGCGATCGCCGCAAAGTAATCATGAACAATAAACTTGCCATTGACAAGTTCCCCACCTGCTGGGGTTTGCATCCAAGAATTTGCTGTTAAAATCCACAGAGTTGATAAGTTTGCACCAACTGCAACCAGGATGGTGGAAACATAGTGAATTATCGGATTGACACGTTCCCAACCAAACAGCATAATACCTAGAAAAGCGGCTTCTAGCATAAATGCCCAAGAAGCTTCAAACCCAATGACGCTGCCAAAAAAGTTACCAGCTGCTTCCGAAAAACGTGACCAATTGGTACCGAATTGAAACTCCATTGGGATACCAGTTGCGACACCAATTCCAAAATTTAGCACGTAAAACTTAGACCAAAAGCGAGCATGAAGGTAGTAGTCAGGATTACGAGTCTTGAGCCACACTCCCTCAACAATAACTAGATAAATTCCCATACCTGTCGTTAAGACGGGCCAGAGCATATGGAATAATGCAGTCAATGCAAACTGCATCCGTGATAACACAACAGAATCAGATAAAAATTCCACAAGCTATCCCCCTATATTCAGCCAAAATCTACGGATAGATTCCCTTGTATAGTATTGCAACAATCCTTAACAGTGCGTTTTTTGAGAAAAATTTAAGGTTTGACAAGGCGTAGTAGACTTCAGCATCATCAACGCGATATTTTCTCAAGGCTGGCGATCGCCCAAGGGGGAGCGGAGGCGATCGCTTTTACTGCAACTTACTTGTTAAGATTTGCGGCGGTTGGTGAAAGGATTTTGTCATCATTGAAATTCATTTTCTTCAGGCTAAGCCAGATCAACCATCTCCTGACCATTACGACTAAGGGTGAGAGACCCAACACTTTCGGGAAATTGCCCAATGAGTTTACCGCCCATGTCCCCCACGCAGTTTTTATACTTAGTGGGTGGGTTAGTTTCTTTAGTTTTTCGCCACCCAAAAACCTATTTTATGGAACCCCCACTGTAATACACAATCTAAAATTTTGATGCGATAAAACACCCTGGTAATACAATGAACCGTCTCAAGGCTATTAGTCCAGAAACTATAAATTTAAATAACGGGCGCTTACCCATATAAAACCAACCGAAAGGCAATTCTGATAACTTTGTAGTCGGCAGATGCCCTTTAGGTGCATTTAGGGAAAAGGTCAGGTCAGAGTAACATAACCACTTGCCTTGTACACGCCATCCAACCCTATCAGCCAACAAGCGCTCTGTTTTATAGTTTACTTTGCCGCCAACCTCTAACCAGATATGTTTCTGCACACTAAAGCCAAAGTGCCCGTTGCTGTATTCTACCCAGAGTGCATCAATGTTGTGTAAGACTGGATTGAGAAAGATGTCATCAATAAGAGTAACAGCGATATTAATGTTTTTGTATTCAATTTTTGTACCTATCGCTTTTAGCAAGATAGCAGTAGTTTCCCGATCGGCTTCCTTCCAATTGCCTGCTTTTAGCAAGTCCCGTAGCTTAGTATAGTCAAAGTCTTTTTGAACATTGATACTATCAGGTGCCTTCAATAACTCTGAGGCTTGAAATACTGTAGATAGGAGTGAATGAATCTTTTTCGGTTTAATTAAAATATTATCACGATAGCAAACTAATCGGTATCCTTTCGCTGCCATGCAGAGATTTTTCTCGGCTTTTAAGAAGTCATTAATTTTAGAATCAAAAACGTCAATATTTTGCTTGGTCTCTTTTTTCTCATGTCCAAATACTTTACAAATTCTTTCAAAAATTTTACGCAAAATTGACTTTGCTTTTACTTTTACTGAGAATTCTGGTAATTTTAAATCTTCCGAAGCAAAAATAATCATGGTTTGTGACTGATTGCTTATTGATAGACCATTTGAGGAGACTGTGCTATCTTGAGAGCCATTAAGGTTCCAATTGTGACTATGAAAATCAAAAATAGCATAAAAATGGCCTTGATTGTCTTGCTTGCTTATGAGAATATTTTTCATTTTTTTTGTTTCTCTTATCGAGAAAATCAGTCTATACAATAGCTCTAAAATCATTAATAGGTCATTCCAAATGTTTTTGGCTCTTGGTCTGATTTCTTCAAATAGAGGTAAGCCTTCAAGAATGGGTTTAATATTTTTATTTTTATCCGTTTTATAAAAATCTAAACCCAGATTAGCGGCAACTCTTTTAAGTTTTCTGGTTCGACGGTTACGAAAAAATGAAAGAAATAAAATTTCAAAAATTCTAGTACAGGTTATAGTAATAATTAGCCCTATGAAAGACCCGAAGGTTGGGTGAAAAGCCCAAATTAATAATTGGATAGAGTAGACTAAGGCTTTAAGGAAAGTAAAGATTTGAGAAAGTCGATAAGTATTCATATCAGATACCTTGGAGTTTTCAGTAATAAAGTTAAGCGTGAGCAGCTATTTTTTTTGTTTTTAGTACCTAAACAAGGACTTTAACAACAATAATGAATATACAAAAATTATTAAACCTAACACAGAGAGAAATCCCTGCTGAGAAATAATAAGTTGCAAAGAAAAAACAAAAGCTAATATAACATAAGGAATTCTTTGGAATATTGTTAGCAAATGGTCTCTACGTCTTCGCTTAAGGCTATCCCGCACAAACATCTCCTCGGCTTTGTTCAGCCAGTTGTTGTCATCAGAATTCAACACCTGTTGCAAGCCCTCAAGGTATGGGTCACGATGCCAAAGAAAATTTGATGCAGTCTGAGTTTTTAAAGATTCTTGACGATTCCAAAAACTTTCACCTTGCTTAAAGGTAATCAATTCACCAGACTCTGTTAAAGACTGCTGAAATTGCCAACGTTTTTCAGCAGAAGAGAGGCGGCGTTGCAATAACAGAGTTTCTCGCTCATCTGCGATCCATTTCACAAGCATTTTCCATCCTGTGATTAAAACATCGTGGGCTGGTTCTGTATAAGGTTCACCCCCTGCTTCTTTTCCTTTAACAACTAGACGAGCTTGTACCAGATGTTCGATGACTTGCGCCACGCGCTGGTTTTTTTCAGAGCTTGAGTATATCAATTCTGAATCAGGTACTTGTCGCCGTGCTGACTCTCCACCCTCTACAGCCACCATCCGCAGCATTACTTGGCGTATCGTCTGCTCATAAGCGGGGTCTTTTGCAACTAGGTTCTCATATTCCTGGTTTGCACGTTGGGTTAGAGAACCAACGACTCTTCCTAACTCTTCGTAATCTTTCTTTGTTAAGGCGCGGTTATCCCTTCGCTGCTCTAAATATTTCAGATACAATTGACTGAGGGTGAAAGAAAGTAAGGGTAAAGCACCAGGCATTTGTACGACTTCGTTAATCAGTTCGTCTACTAAACTGGGAGGGTCGAAGTATACCACTTTTTCCGATGCTGGTTTCTCAATTACTGTTCGGAATTCATCTTGGGTCATGGGTGGGACAACAAACCGAGTCGCATTATTCCAAAAATCTTTGAGTACAGAGTTTTGGAACTGTGCTTCAAAGTCGAGCCGCAGGGTAATAACTACATGGACGTTTTGGGGATATTTGGCGATCGCATTTTTAATAAGTTTCTGAAATTGCTCTCGTTCCTTGTCACTCTTACAGAGAGTTATCAATTCTTCAAACTGGTCAACTGGTAGCAACAGCTTCGTCTTAGGATTAGTCTGACTCCAACGTTCAACGATGTTTGCTAAAGCTTGCTCATTTTTTGCCAGTTCCTCTGGTGTAACTATAGTTGCGAGCAACAAACAAATCTGTGCTAAAGCTTTCAAAGGACTTTCCCCTGGTCGTATGGGGTCTAAAATCTTAAATTGAAACTCATTTGAATTACGTAAACGTGGTAATAACCCAGCTTTCACTAAGCTAGATTTTCCTGTGCCAGAAACACCCAGCACAATTGTTAATGGCTGCTTATTGTCAATTGCTTTCTGGTACAGTTTTTCAACAAGGTTCTCTCGACCAAAGAATAAGTGACTGTCTTTTTCATCATAAGACTCCAGTCCTCGATAGGGATTATTGTTTAGGTTAAGTGGTGGTGCATCTTCCAATTTATCTCGGTCAAAGTCAGGCAACAAGAAGATGAATTCCCCTTTATCATGTTTTTTCAGCGGACACAAACCAGGAGTTTGTCGCTTGTAGTGTTTTTCTGTAAGGATTTCAACCTGATTCCGCAGATACGAGTAAAGCTCAGTTGCTGTGATGATACCATCTTTATTAAAGTCAGCACCTTCATCAGATCCCCCACGTAAGGCATCAAAAAGAGCTTTTGCAAAGGGAGAGTGAATCTCGTTCCCGTCGATGACTTTCCCTCGCTGTCCCAAAAAATCCAAAGCTTTTTGATCATCAGCCGCTGAAGTAATGACTTGCCAAGCTGCATCACTAATGAAACGGTCATAGCGTTCTTTATAGACTGTAACTTTGGGCACGATATCTCGCTTGAGGCTTGCCCAACGGAAAGCGCCTGCAAAGCAGCAATCTAAAATTGCTAACATATGCCGACACGGAAGTGCGTTGAGGGCATCGTGTAACTCTTGCATTGGCAAGTAGGTGTTGCTATCCCCTAATGTGGCATCTTGAGGAATAAGATAACCCACTGGTCCTTCTTGGTTTTCTAAAGCTTCCAAGGCGATTCCATGCCCAGCAAAGTAAAAGAGAAAGCGATCGTCCTTGTTCACCGTCACTTTTTCTTTGTCAAGAAATATTTGTCCTTTTTTAAAGTCTTCAATTAATTGCTTAAGCTTTTTGAGGGTAACGCGTTGATTCAATAGCAACTGGACTTCATACTTATTTTGCGCTTGATATTGCTGTTTGAGGTTTTGATGTTGCTCTTGGATAATTTGAGCGAGTTTGAGAGCATCTGGAGCTGCTGTTTCTAGCGCTGGAATGCCATTTTTATAGTTATTAATACCGATAAGAATAGCGAAATTACGGTTAAATTTATATTTTGACATGAAAATACCTTTTAAGCATATAAATACAAAGATCAGAAGGGAGCATCTCACTTTTGTAAACATAGACTGAACTACAAACTGAAGTTGCGGCTTTTCGGATTCTTTTCCTAGATATTTTTGCAAAACTCACATCTTGCACCTCACCGTATAAGCCCGTACAAACCAAAATCATGCACAATAAAGCTACATTATTTTTATTGGCTTCTCTCGCTAAATTAAGGTTCTTTTTTTAATACTGAGTGACTAAAAAACATAAAATTTTCTTGGTGCAAGATGTCAGAAAACTGAGATGCTCCCGGTGAGAAAGGCACTCATTTAGACAAGATAATGCCTAATGAGTGCCTTTTTGCTGTTTACTTCTGTTGTATGAGAGCCGCAACCAAAGCCTCTAAACCAACTTCTGTGAATTCAGTACCGAAGTAACTCATGTGGTCACAAGCGACTTCTGTGATCTTGGGAGGATGCGATCGCCCTTTAGGAATACTCGTGATACTATCCACAGTCACCGCAATATCATTCGGTACACCAAAGAAAGGCAAAGCTACAACTTTCTTAAATAAACTTTGTTGTAGCCGTTCTAGTACGCTGGATTTTTTCCCTGCTTGTTGCTCTAATGCTGCTGGAATAATAGAGGTATTGCCAGCGATAATCGAGTAGGGAATACCAGGATCGTCACTCGCTGCCAGAGAATTGATAAAATCGGAACCTGGATTCATCTGAGTCAAGGCTACTCTAATATTTTTTTCTAAAGCGCCCATCAGCATAGCTACCACTTTTGCAGGCCAAGCAACTAGAGAAAGACCGTTGAGTCCAATAGCCAGAGTGAATTTTACCCAATCTTCAACAACTGACCAAGGAGAACCTGCATTTGGTGTACCCAACATAAACAGGTGTTGGACGACTTTATTTCCTCCTTCTCGCTCAATAAACCAACGAGATACCAAACCACCCATTGAGTGAGCGATAATGTGCAGTTCTTTACCGTGATTTGCTCCCAAACCAACCTCTGCTAGTCGCCGTTTTAAAGACTGAGCATTCTGCTCAATTGAAGTATTCAAGTTTTCGTAGTCAAAGGTGAGAACTACATCGTAAAGTTCGCTGATAGAACGCTTTTGTCCATCTGCTTGCAATATGGGTTGTTTTATGGTGCTAACTAAACTTTCAGTATCGCCGGTAATCCCGTGGATGTAGAGGGCAATTCGTTTTGCTTGCGCCACTCGCTGCTGAACATCAGCCATATCGCGTTTATAGTCTACTTTCTTGTCGTCTCCCACCTCAGCCACGGCTAAAATGGGATACTTAAATTCCCGGCCAAAATTCTGGCTGATGACTTTTTGAAAGAAGATGCGAATAGATCCTTTCAGACTGCGCTCTCCCTGACTAACTGGTGCTGGTAATTGTTCTAGGATAATTTCTGTTTTGCCGTCTTGAGTTGTTGTACCACGACCTAAGGGCAAATAAAACTCACCGTCATAGCCGACAGGAAGAAGGTATTCATTGTCTGCTAGGGGAACATCAACTAATAATTTCAAAGGTGCATCTGGAGTGACTACTTTGTGGTCTGCAACGTCGATCAGTTCCAGTACACTTAATCCAGGGTCAGTACCGCGACTGGAAGTAAATTGGAAGGGTCGAGTCACTTCTGGATCTTCCCGCAGGATCGGAGGCACAATTTTATTCCCCAAATCTCGGCTGACTTGCGGTGTAGTTGTGAGGCGAGCATTCGCTACCAAACTGTTATGCGGCAGTAATTTCACCCCTGCGTCTAATTGTTGTTCTTGTTCTTGAGAAACTGGAATAGAATCCAAGGGGCGAACCGTAGTGATTGTGATTTCTTCAGCGTACCAATCGTCATATCTTGCTGAGTTTTTAGCTTCGATTTGACGGTTTTGAGTTCGATTCATCAAGCGCTCAAGGCTGCTTTGATTTGAGGAATCGATATCTCTTGATACAGGTGGTCGAGGAGCATCAAGTTCATCCTGATTTAGCAATCTAGCATCAAACTCGTTGTTACTAACAATCAATTTAATAATATCTTTGTACTCTGTAATTGAGAGTTCCCAGTACTCGTCTGGTACACTCAGTACCAAAGGATCTCCATCCAACGCCCAAGCTTCTTCTCCTGGTTGAAGCCTCACGCTACCTGCTTCAAAAAACGGAGCGCTAATAGCGAAATTGTCAGAAAGATTGACCAAAGCACAGTAAAGTGATTTGTTAGTTGTATTGGTGAGTTTTAGTTGAAATTCTGGCTTTTGCCACTCACCATCCCGATACTTATACTGCAAACGCAGCTGCTTTGATTGAGATGATTCCTCATCCTTAAAGATGAGTTCCATCTTCACGTCACCAGCTTTAATTTGAGTTGCTGCAGTATTTGAAAGTTCAGCAATTGTTGTCCAACGGGCAATATGTTCTAGGCGTTTAATTGCTTTGTCTGCGTTGTCTTTTGTATAACCATCAATTTGCTCTACAAGGGGTCGGTCATCTGTAGGTCTTGCTATCAAATACTGCTCATTGCGACACAACAGACGAAACTGGGCTTTGGCAAGTTCTTGCTCTTCGCGGATATAGGGTGAGGGTTGGTTATTATTAGACCCCGCTGTTTTTAGTGCGTCACGGGCTTGAGTGACTCCCGTTTCATCTCCCTCAAAATATACTCCTAAAGGGGGTAGCGGTAAACTGGTAACAACTGCTTTAAAAGAAGTGCCAGCAGCAGTCAGGTTTTGCACGCCCTCAATATCTATCTTGCTCTTGGTTGGTAATACCTTAGTGACTTTTGCTGTACCCACAGACTTTGACGGATCACGCAAATCGTCGATATTAGCGTCAAAGGGAAATAGTGCAAGTGAAGTTGTTTCGCCGTCTCGTGGTGGTTGAACCCCATGAACAGCACCGCCTTCAATCACCCAGCCATCGGTTTTGTCATTCTTAACAATAAAGTAGGGTTCAAGTTCGGCGATCGCTCCATCTAGAAAAAATTTGTTATCATCTTCTGGATTATTCACTTCCAACTGAGGAGACTGATCTCTGATTTGACTGCGGACTAAGGCATTTGTTCGCCCAAATAAATCCCGATAAGTCAGCTTCTTTCCATTGGTTTTGGAAAGTGTATCCATCAAGAAATAAGAGAAACTACCTCGGTGTTTGTCACCTCCGTAATATTCCTTGGCTGTTTGGTAGTCTTGACAAGCTGCTAGCAGAACGTGACGACCTTTGGGTATGTTCCAGCCTGTGGGGTTATCTTCAGGTTTAACCTCACGAGTTCCTAAAAGTCGATTTAAGTCATCCAGCGTAAAAATAAAACTATCAAGTGGGCGTTCTCGCTTGTCTGTGGGGAGACGACGTTCCTTGGTCTCTTGCATTGGGTCTCTTGTGCCGGAACCAGAGTGGCAGCAGTCCATAATAATGGTCATATGCGGGTTCTTTTGTGCTACTTGGGCAATCAATACTGCCAATTCTTTATCTGCCAAATCCCAGCCGCCTTCGGTACGACTGTCATAACAGACTAAAGTTTCATCAAAATGATCTGGCTCCAGTTGCCAAAATTCCTTTGGTGCTAACTCCTGAGAACCATGACCACTGTAATAAAACAGAACTATATCATCTTGCCCTGCAAGACTTAGATGCGAACGGAAGCCATCAATAACTGCCTTACGGGTTGCTTGTTCATCCTTGAGTGTTTGTAAATGCAGTTGATATTCTTGCTTATCAAAGCGTTCGTTTATATACTCTTCTATTGCTGTAATGTCATTAACGCAGCCTTGTAGACAGCGAATTGGAGCAGGATAATTATCGATACCAACTAACAAAGCATATAAATGACGAGTCATGATTATTTTTGTCTCCTAAAGCTATCATGTCTAAATTGATCGGCTCAGATGACGGCGTTTTTTGACCTCACCAACAGGCGTCTTGAATTAAAAATCAAGTTACGCATGAAGATTCTGGCTCTTTCTGCTTTATTTTTAATAGTTGTCAGATGCTAGGACTTATGCACTATAGAATCAAGTTGGCTCTAAGTCGCTGATAAGTGACGCCCACCATAATGAATTTCCCGCCAGCTTTTACTTAGTACATTTGGATTATGCAAATATTTTAAATAACGACAATGCCCCACGTTACACAAGCAACATTAGATGACATCCCGCAGATTGAAAATTTTCACTGTAGGTTGGGTTTCGTTCCTCAACCCAACCTACGAAATTTCAATTCCGAACCCTTTTTACGGTGACGTGTACTTAGTACATTTGGATTATGCAAATATTTTAAATAACGACAATGCTCCACGTTACAGAAGCAAGATTAGATGACATCCCGCAGCTTTGTGATTTGCTGACTATTTTGTTTACTCAGGAAGCAGACTTTCAACCAGACAGCGCCAAGCAATCACAGGGATTACGCCAAATCATCGAACACCCAGAAGTCGGACGTATCCTTGTTCTCCACGATGGCTCGACTATAATCGGTATGGTTAACCTTCTGTTCACTATCAGTACAGCTCTTGGAAGACGTGTTGCAATCCTGGAGGATATGATCGTTCATCCAGACTGGCGTGGCGGTGGTGCTGGGTCTACTCTCCTTCAGGAGGCGATCTCGTTTGCACAAGCATCTGGTTGTTCACGTATCACTTTGCTAAGCGATCGCGTTAACTCCTCAGCGATTCGTTTCTACCAGCGACATGGTTTCACGCTTTCTGATATGGTTCCTTTGCGTCTGCTGTTTCCCCAATGAGCAACTATAGACTCTAAGTCACTGATGGGTGTCACCCACCATACAGCAACTGACTCACTCACGGTAAACTCAACTGCGGATATTACTCTGGAGTCTGCATATGCTTATTCTCGATGCTCCTCAAGTTGAAGTCATCGTTGGAGAAAATGCGGTTCATATTTCTCAACTGCCGAAAGTATGGCAAGATATTGCACTAGGAAAGGCTGGTGTTGGACTGGCAAATCCACAGAGTTATGTTGAGATGGCGCAGTTGTTTCAATACAAGTTGCAGCAGGGAGACGTTGACTTATTCAACGAACGCCCAGAACTCGCTCACCTCAAACCATCATTTAAGGAGTTGTTTGGATTGTTGGCGCGGGAGACACTTGAGTTCTACGGGCAAGACTTTAAGGTTGAGAGATATCCAGATTTTGAAGCAATTTTGCGTGAATTTGAGTCAAAGGGAGCAGAGTTTTCTAACGAAGTCAAGGTTGCTCGCATTTGTCTGGAACTGTTTAATGAGTTCGATTATGAACTTCCCGCCAGCTTTTACCTAGTACATCTTGCTCCTATTTACCGAGATAGCGTTTTTGAAGAACGGGCTTTACGATTTGATCCGCGTGATACAGAACACAAGCGCGGTTGGGATGCTGTACTTCATGCTGGAAAAGTGTTCGCTGTGCAGATGAAGATACAAAGTATTGCTTCTAAATACGGCTTGACATATCAGCACGGTTGTGGTTGTGAATCCCACTTATCTTCTATTGATATGTCACTGGGAGCGTTTGACTATCAGTTAAATACTGAAAAGCGTCAGCGATGGATTCGCAGTTTTATTTGGACAACGTGGTATGAGTATGCATTTTTCCCGATTGTACCGAATACTAGATATTTAGTGTAGATGTCCACAGACTAGAAGTCTGACGCTATACAAAAAAAGCCTGCGGAAGCAGGCTTAAATAATTGTATTTTTGAAACGACTTTTATCGGACAGTCTGCAACGCCAAATCTTGGAACATTGGGGTGCTGAGGTAACGTTCGCCAAAAGAAGGCTGAATCATCACGATTAAACGACCTGCATTTCCTGGGCGTTTCGCGACTTGAATGGCAGCATATAAAGCAGCACCAGAGGATATACCAGATAACAAACCTTCTTCTGTTGCTAAGCGTCGTCCATAGGCGATCGCCTGTTCATCACTAACGGTGATCACTTCATCGACTAACTTTTTGTCGAGAACTTCTGGGACAAATCCAGCACCAATACCTTGAATTTTATGTGGTCCTGGTTGACCTCCGGAAAGGACAGGGCTGTTAGCTGGTTCGACGGCGATCGCCTGAAAACTGGGTTTACGTTGTTTGAGAACTTCTGCAACCCCAGTGATTGTTCCGCCAGTACCGACACCTGCAATCACAATATCCACTTCCCCATCGGTATCTGCCCAAATCTCCTCTGCTGTGGTTTCTCTGTGTATTTTGGGATTAGCTGGGTTGCGGAATTGTTGTAACATATAAGCATTAGGAGTGCTAGCGACAATTTCTTCGGCTTTACGAATAGCGCCTCGCATTCCCTCAAGCCCCGGTGTCAATTCCAAAGAAGCACCATATGCTCGTAGCATGGCGCGTCGTTCCAAACTCATTGTTTCGGGCATTGTCAAAACCAAACGGTAGCCACGCGCCGCCGCCACCATCGCTAGTCCAATTCCTGTATTACCAGACGTAGGCTCAACCAGAATGCTTTTTCCTGGCTTAATGAGTCCCTCGTCCTCAGCCGTCTTTATCATGCTTGCAGCAATACGGTCTTTCACCGAAGCTGCTGGGTTCATTCCTTCTAACTTCACAACAATCCTGGCTATACATCCCTCAGCTTGAGGGATTTTGTTTAGCTGAACTAAAGGAGTTCTTCCAATCAGTTCTGTAATGTCATGAGCAATCCGCATATTATTAACTCCTTACAAAGATACCTTTTCATCAGGGTGTGTAGAAATTAAGCTGTAACCAGTTAGTACATGAAGAGAAATTTGAAAAAGTTACTCTCATTCATTTTAAATGATTTGAAGATCATCACAGCTTTTGTGTTATTTTTGAACAAAATTCTAAAATATCAAATTTTGGATGTTTTTTAAAAAAACTCAACTATATATTTA
>NZ_QMEB01000121.1 GCF_012912135.1 Brasilonema bromeliae SPC951
TCCCCCCGTTGTAGCACCTGGCGTGAGGGATGCCCGACAGGGCAGGGTGAGGTTCTTTGTTTTTTTATAAGTGTTCATCCGGATATAAAATAAGCCAACTGGATGAGCCAATTTTTGGTGAGGACTTTGAGTAGGATTTATGTAACGGAATGGAGAATAGTCCAATTAGCAATAACAAAAGGAGTCTTCTATGAGAACAGTTCCAATCCAATTACCGGAAACCGTATTTTCTGCCCTCCGCAAAAATCCTGAAGAATTCGTCCAAGAAATGCGGATTGCGGCAGCAGTAAAATGGTATGAACTAGGCGAAATTTCTCAAGGAAAAGCGGCAGAAATTGCTGGACTCACTCGGGCAGAGTTTATTAATGCTTTGTCTCGTTACCGAGTAGATTTTATGCAATATACTACTGAGGAATTAGCCGAGGAAATCGGGAATGTTGATTAACCGCGTCATCATTAACTCTTCACCTCTTATTGTCCTTTTTAAAAGTCAGCAAGCAGAATTACTACCCCAATTGTTCGCGGAAATATTGGTTCCGGAAGGTGTATTTGAAGAAGTTACGATCGCAGGTGAAGATGATGCTGCATCAAGACAATTACCTAGAGTCTCTTGGATACAACGAGTAGAAATTACTACGATTGCCCCTGAAGTTGCAGCTTGGGATTTAGGCAAGGGAGAATCACAAGTGTTGAGTCTAGCTTTGAAAACTTTAGCCAATAGTGCAGCTATTGTTGACGATAGAGCAGCGCGGCGTTGCGGTCAAGTCTTGGGTATCACTACCATTGGTACGGGAGGCATACTCATAAGAGCCAAACGACGCGGACTGATTAAGAGCGTATCACAAGGAATTGAAGCTTTACGCGATGCAGGTTTATGGTTATCTGATAATGTGGTGAATCTGCTCAAACAACAAGCCGGAGAGTAAACGGTTAGTCGCTGCATGAGATGACGTTAACGCACCCTACTCATATATGATGCACTTTATCGAGCACCTCTTAAGTTTCTATAATGGTCTATCAGATACTAGACTGTGATACCTGCCCTAAGGTACTAGAACCTATCTTAGATAGAATCATAATTTTTCCTCCGGACTAGTTCGATTTACAGAAGTTAAATAAAACAGACTTTGGAAAAATAAGATAATATAAACAACCATTAGTTTGAAGAGTTTGGTAAAGAATCAAGTCTCCTCTGGCTAGAGTCTTTTTTTATCAAATAAAATATTTGTATTTATGTTACTTATTCAAAAGCAGTGCCATGTAGTGGAGTACACCAGATTATGAAGCAGACAATCCTTGCTACCGAATCGCTGCTCACTCTAGCAGGAGAACCTAGTACAGGTGTTTCCCAACCAGCAGAAGCCACTACAGTTGAAGAAAACTCTCTAGCCGGAAAATATATAAAAGACTTTCATAGCTCTAGTAGCAGTGTCGGAAATGATTTTGCTGGAATACTTGTGACAGTGGGAATTATATTAGCCCTCGGCTCGACTGTTTGTGTTCTACATAAATCTCTTCATTTGGGCAAGCCTTCTTCAAGCAGGGCAGATTCTTTGCACACAGCAGAAAATAAGCGTCAATCTACCCAAGAAGATATCACATCTGGCAATCAAGAGATCACTCCCACAGTATACATTGAAAAAGCTTATACTTCCTGGCGACAAGGAGATGTTCAAAAAGCGCTTGCGGAATTAAATAATGGAATTCGTCTTTATCCCCATGACGCTTACCTTTACACTGAACGAGCTAACTTTCGTCGCAAAAATTTAGGAGACAACCAAGGCGCACTTGAGGATTATACTCAAGCTATTGATCTCCATCCTGACAATGCCCTTTTCTACCTTTGGCGCAGTCAGCTTTATCATGAAATCGGCGATATCTTAAAAGCAATGACGGATTATAATACAGCGATTCGTCTTGCCCCTGAAGATACTATGTATCACGTTTCGCCAACAAATGCAAACTCTTTAAGAGGTTGACTGTTTTGCAATACGCTTGAGTAAGCGCAAAAAACATAAAACTATGTAGGTTGGGTTGAGGAACGAAACCCAACTCCTGGCTTGGTTTTGTTGGGTTGCGCTTCGCTTAACCCAACCTACAATTCTGAGTGTTTTGCAACAGAATTGCGTCAATCCGGTTTTAGCTGTAATATACTACCGTTAGCAGATTATCAAACAATTTTCATCCGTACTAAGCGATAACTTAATTTTTGTAACAAAAGATTAGATTGTTGTCGAATTAATGGTAATCATTCTTTCTATCATTTTTTGATGGAAATATGTTTGCTATTTGTACAACAGGTAAAACGACTCGTTCACCACACAAACTTTGCAGGGTTTGTAGTGAGCGCTTAATGGGAAGACAGTGGTTATTACTCAGAGCTTGCACGCCGACCCAACAACCGCCTAGGGTTAGAAACCCAGGGCTGCATAGCGAAAGTCCTCTGGTGAGGACTAAATGCTGACTCACCAAAATTTTCAGTCCATTTTAATGGACTTGGGCTATTAGCCTGGAACTTGAGTTCAAGGTGGGCGAAGTTGCTAATTAACAATGGTGCAAAATCTCAGTTACTACAAATTATAGTTACCCCTCATTTTTGGCTTAGAAGACTACTACTCATGTAGTGTCATCGCTCTTACTCTCCAGCATCTACCCATGCCAAATAAAAGGTTTTTAAGTCTCTATTATTACCAGTTTTCGCCTAGTCTACTCATACTGAGCCTGATGGTATTCAATAGCTTGCACCAACAGCCGTTGTCAGCACAAACAGTGAATGCATCTGGGGGTGTCGAATTAAAAACTGAAATTGCCCAAACTCAGCCTCCATCAGACATATTCCGGCGACCACAACAAGAAAATCCCCCGATCGCACCCCCCAGTTATCCCACCACCAGAAAATTTATTTCCCTCTCCTCCCCAAACTCCTTCCCCTCCAGAACAGTTAATCAATGAGTTTGCCGGAACCATTGAAGTTGAGCGTTTTGAGGTGGTTGGTAGTACTGTGTTCAGCCGCAAACAACTCGATGATGCAACCAAAAATTTTGTTAAGAGACAGATTACTTTTGCTGAACTTTTACAGGCTTCTGAAGAAATAAACAAACTTTATCGGGAAAAAGGTTACGTTACCACCGGGGCTTTCATTCCAGGCGACCAAACCTTCAAAGTTAAAGGAAGTGTTGTCACCATTAAAGTCTTGGAAGGTCGCGTGGAAAGTATCCAGGTTAGAGGTCTGAAGCGGCTGAACTCTAACTATGTTCGCAGTCGTTTGAAGATCGCCACTGGCGAACCTCTCAACGTCAACAAATTACAAAGAGCATTACAACTACTTACACTCAATCCACTGATTCAAAATATTTCTGCGAACCTTGCAAGTGGATCAACCCCTGGTACTAACGTGCTAGACGTCAGGGTGACAGAAGCAAAAACATTTTCTGCTCAAATTAGCTTAGACAATTATCGAAACCCCAGTATTGGTAGCTTTCAGCGACAAATCCAACTTAACCAAGCTAACTTGTTGGGACTGGGAGATGGTTTAAGTGTGGGCTACTCCAACACTGATGGTAGCAACGCTGTGGAAGCTCGTTATACTTTACCGATAAATGCTTATAATGGGACGCTGGAATTTGCCTATAACTATACAGACAGCTCTGTCATTGAAAAACCCTTTGATGATTTAGATATCAACGGAACCGCACAAGACTTTTCTCTGACACTGCGTCAACCAATTGTGGAAACGCCCACGGAAGTATTTGCCCTCGGACTGACTGCAAATCGCCGAGAAAGTGACGTTGGCTTTTTGGAATCTCTCATTGGTCGCCGAGTAGGATTTCCCCAACCTGGGGCTAATAACAATGGAGAAACTCGCTTATCAATACTGCGGTTTTTTCAAGAATGGACAAAGCGTGATAGCCAACAAGTGCTGGCGGCGCGATCGCAATTTAGTTTTGGCTTAGATGTCTTCGATGCAACCACGAACAAAAGAGCACCCGATGGTAGCTTTTTTTCTTGGCGAGGACAGGCGCAGTGGGCGCGGCTTTTAGCTGCTGATACATTAGTGCTCGTCCGTGCAGATACTCAAATATCCGACAGGGCATTAGTTCCTTTAGAGCAATTCGGTTTGGGAGGACAACGCACAGTACGCGGATATCGTCAAGACCTGCTGTTAACAGATAATGCTTTTTTAGCGTCTGCCGAACTCAGGTATCCAATTTTACGAGTACCAGAAGTCGGCGTGTTACAAGTGACTCCGTTTTTTGACTATGGTACAGCCTGGAATAGCTCTGGTTACAGTAACCCCGACCCTAGTAACCTGGCTTCCCTGGGTTTGGGGTTGCTATGGCAAAGCAATAATTTAAGTGCCAGATTCGACTATGGTATTCCTCTTATTGACGTGAAATCACGCAATGACGAAACTTTGCAAGAAAAGGGTTTATATTTTTCCATCGTTTATACCCAACGGTTTTAACAGTTATCAGTTACCAGTTATCAGTAGTTTTGTAGGTTGGGTTGAGGGACGAAACCCAACAAATCGATCAAATGTTCGGTTCCACTTCGTTCCACCCAACCTACAAAGTTCAGTTTTGTAGGTTGGGTTGAGGGACGAAACCCAACAAATCGATCAAATGTTGGGTTCCACTTCGTTCCACCCAACCTACAAAGTCTTAATATTTACTTTATAAATCAGTTCTTAAGCTGTCTGACTAGTTTTCTTGATTTTGAATTTTGAATTTTGAATTTTGAATTCCTTAATAGCTTATGTCTAGACTTATTTTTCTCGCTGCACTTGCGCAAATTGCAGTCATCGCCAGCCCACTTGCTTTAGCGGCTGATACAAGAAATTATCCACAGACTCAACAAAGTCAGCCTACCCAACTTGTACAGCAAACTGATGCAAGACAACTCTTGCAGCAAGGCTTGGAACGCTACCAAAGAGAACAGTTTGCACCAGCCGTGCAAGTTTTACAACAAGCTGCAGAAAAATTTCAAACTCAAGGTGATACCTTGAATCAAGCTTTAGCATTGAACTATGTTGCATTGGCTTATCAGCAGCTTGGACAGTTACCTCAAGCGAGCATTGCAATTGCACAGAGTTTTGATCTGTTACAAAAAAACCGTATAAATTCTCAAGAATACATCACAGTTCGCGCTCAAGCACTGAACACCCAAGGACAGATAGAATTAGCACAAGGAAAATCTGAAAAAGCTCTTGCTAGTTGGGAGGAGGCAAGCACTCTCTACGTGAAAAACCGGGATAAAGAGGGGGAGATTGGTAGTAAAATAAACCAGATTCAGGCACTGCAAGCCTTGGGGCTTTACGATCGCGCTCGTATAACTTTAATAGACGTAAATAAACTACTGCAGGCGGAACCTGACTCTCTCCTCAAGGCAAAGGGACTGTTAAGCTTGGGTAATGCTTTACGAGTCGTAGGAATTTTAGACCAGAAAGACCCAAAGAAAATAGAGGACTTTGGTTCCCAACAGGCTTTAGAACAAAGTTTAGCAATAGCTTCTAAACTAAACTCTGCGGAACTGGTAGCAGAAATTTACCTGAGTTTGGGAAATACAGCCCAAGCGCGGCAAAAGACTGATGAAGCAATGGAGTATTATAAAAAAGCAGCAGCATCTTCTCCTTTACCGATAACTCGGCTGGTAGCGCAAACAAATCAACTGCGTCTATCCCTGAAACCTCCACAACAAAAGTCACCAGAGACAGCGCAACAATCATCTAACCAGCTTTTAGATCTGAGTTTGTTACCTCAAATTCAATCTCAGTTAGATACCTTAGCACCTAGTCGTAAGAGCCTTTATGCAAGAATTAACTATGCGCAAACTTTGGCTTGTCTCAGGCAGAGAACTGAGGGAAGACGAACTGTAGTTCATGGAAATTGTCCTAAACAAGGGATAGGTGCGCAAAATATAGCAACTAACAGTATTCCAGAATGGAAGGCGATCGCCCAAATCACCGCAACAGCTGTTGATCAAGCCAAGAGTTTGGAAGACAAGCGTGCTGAAGCCTATGCTTTGGGGACTTTAGGGGGACTATACGAACAGACTCAACAGTGGACTGATGCACAAAAACTCACCCAGCAAGCCTTAGCACTTTCCGAAAGTATAACAGCACCAGATATTGGCTATCGTTGGCAATGGCAGTTAGGTCGCATACTCAAAGGCCAAAAAGATGAGAAAGGAGCAAAAGCATCATATAGCAAAGCTGTTGAGAACCTCAAGTCTTTACGCGGCGATTTAGTTGCCCAGCGCGACGTGGAATTTTCTTTTCAAGAAGAAGTTGAGCCAATCTATCGCGAACTGGTTAGTTTGTTGTTGCAGCCAGGAAATAAGGAACCCAGTCAAGATGATCTTGACAAAGCTAGAGATGTGATAGAGTCACTCAAGCTAGCAGAACTAGACAATTACTTCCGCACAGCTTGTATAAATGCAAAACCTGTCAAGGTTGACCAAGTTGATCGCACAGCAGGAGTGATTTATCCAGTGATTTTGGGCGATCGCCTAGAAGTGATCTATTCCCTCCCTTCCTCTTCAACCAACCAGAAACAAGGTCGAAACTTACGTCATTACACAAAGATTCTATCCCAAAAAGAAGTCGAAGACAAGCTTGATGAACTGCGGCAAAAATTAGAAACCCGCTCGACTCCAGAGTTTAAGGTTCCGTCTCAAGAAGTTTATGAATGGATCATTAAACCGATTGAATCTGAATTGGAAAAACGCCAAATCAAAAACCTGGTGTTTGTCTTGGATGGTCCACTGCAAAATATTCCAATGGCGGCGTTGTACGATGGAAAAAGTTATCTTGTCCAAAAATATAACATTGCTCTGTCTCCAGGCTTAGAACTATTAAACCCCCAACCTTTTGCACGCAGCGAACTGCGAACTGTTGCTGCTGGACTCAGCGAGGAAGTCAGAGACTTTCCGGCATTACCTGCTGTCAAACGCGAACTTGATGAAATTAAGTCAATAGTTCGCGACAGTGACGTGCTGCTTGACAAGAAATTTACCAGAAGTGCGATAAAAGAGGCTGTTAAGTCGTTTAATGCGCCAGTGGTTCACCTGGCAACTCATGGTCAGTTTAGTTCTAAGCCAGAAGATACCTTCATTTTAACTTTTGATGGTAAAGTGAACGTCAACGATTTAAGTAACTTACTCAAAACTAGGGCAACTGACCAAAGAGGTGCAATTGAGCTACTTGTCCTGAGTGCTTGTTCAACGGCTGAGGGAGACAATAGAGCTGCATTAGGAATTGCTGGAATCGCTTTCCAAGCTGGGGCACGCAGTACATTGGCATCGCTTTGGGTTGTAGATGATCAGGCAACTGCTGAGATCATGGGTGAGTTTTACAAACAGTTAAGCAAATCCAACACCACTAAAGCAGAAGCTTTAAAGAAGGCTCAATTGTCCTTGTTGAAAAATCCTTTGTACGATCATCCGTATTATTGGGCACCTTATGTTTTGGTAGGTAACTGGCTTTAAGAAAGTAGGGTGGGCATTGCAATGCCCACCCTACAGAATTTGCTACTTATAAAGGAGAGGGAAAAGGGATCCGGTGTGTAGACGGTAGGAGAGGGGCAGGGGGTGAGGTAATTGCTTGTTAAAAATTTCGCAGACTGTATAAAACTTCTTCTACAAATTGGTATCGCTTTCGGAAGTCGTAGCACACCATTTTGTCTAAAACAGCAGCCAAGTCTTCGCTAGTTTCTGCAAGATGTCGCCAAACGAGTTCTGTTGTAGTAGAGTCTCGTTCCAGATATTTAGCAGGAGTCCCAGTTAAAGCTTGGATAGCAATCATTCCCAAAGCAAAGATATCGCTATTGAGCCTTGGCTGTCCCATAAACTGCTCAGGAGGTGAATATCCTATAGTACCGACTGCTACTGTCGGGTTCTCTGTTGGGTGTTGAGGCTGAATTTGTTTGACAGCGCCAAAGTCAATCAGTACAGTTCGTTGATCTTTTTCTCGGTGCATCAAGTTGCTAGGTTTGATATCTCGATGGATAACACCGTGACTATGAACAAACGCCAGTATCTGCAAAACATCTTTCAGGAAATGCACCACTTGAACATCAGAAAAACGTTTACCGGGAGTCAGTTCTTGATGTAAGGAATGCCCTTGGATATACTCTTGTACCAGATAAAATTGCTTATTTTCTTCAAAATAAGCCATCAATTGTGGAATCTGCTCGTGTTGACCTAAAGTCTCTAAAATTTCTGCTTCCGTTTTAAATAAACGCCTAGCAACATCTAAAAACAGATCGTCATTACGAGCAGGTTGCAAGTACTTAACGACACACAGAGGGCTGCCTGGGCGATAAGTATCTTCAGCCAGATAGGTATAACTAAATCCCCCACAACCAAGTAATTCGATAATTTTATAACGGTGATTCAATATTCCTTGTAGTTGTAAGCCATTATGAATTCCCCCCTGTGTCTGCGTTTGGTGATTTCCACCATCGCGCAGAAGCGATTGCAATAGGGAGATAGTTTCGTTTTGATCTTGAATTTGAAGTGCTACTTTTTCTTTCTGTTGCTTGTTTTGGAATGATGTATAAGCAAGAACACCCCCTTGGACGAGAAGAAACCCTAAAATCGGAGATACTACTGGTACCCACCCTGCGTGAGTAAAGATGGCAAAACAACTCAAAAGCAGTATCGCTAAGGAAGCGGTTGTTGCTAACCCTAAATAAAGTGGATGCTGAATGCGCGACGCCACAACTCCACCTACCACAGCCCAGCCCCAAATCCAAAGGACTTGTCCCCATTCAGGTAAAAACCAAAACAGTCGTCTTTTATTGGAAACAGCATCCAGAATTTGACTCACCATCTGAGCATGGATGACAACTCCAGGCATTTTGCCAGAATTATCCTGTTTGTTACCACTGCTATAAGGTGTGATGCGAACGTCTTGGGAACTGGGCGCAGTTGAGCCAATCAAGACAATACGGTTTTTGACCAAACTCGGATTGATGCGATTGTTGAGCACATCTGTAAAGCTGACTTGTTGAGCAATGCTTTTCTTAGAACCGTAGTTTAGTAATATTTGAAAACCCCGATTATCAAGATTCCTGTAATTCCCTGAATCAGGCTCTAGACGTTGAAACACGGTATTACCCAGTTTAATTCTCTTTTCAGTAATTTCTGGTGGAATGTTTAAGTACTGCAGAGCTAATTGAAACCCCAGGGAACCTTCGGCTGCACACTTTGACTTGGGATCGGGGGAGGCTATGAGTAGATTCCGCCGAATCACCCCATCTCCATCTTCCGAGAAATCAGCGAATCCTACGGTTTCCGGTGCTACACCCTGTGGAGGTGGTACAACAGGCTCTTTGTCATCACCAAGTTTGCAGATACTCACAATGCGCGAACTCTGTTTTATATGACTCAGGAGCTTTTTATGCCCTGGATCCACTGGTACATCGCGAAAAAAGTCTAAACCGATAACTTTTGCTTGATATTGTTCTAGTTTGCTCAAGACTGTAGTTAAAACATTGCCATTGGGCGACGACTGCTTTAAGTTTTGGATGTCATTTTCGGTAAATCCCACAATCAGGAGGCGCTTGTCTTGTTCGACATCTGCACGGCTTTGCATCATCTGGTCGAAAACTATCAGTTCCGGATGCTCTAACCATCCTAACTGTTGAGCGCCAACCAGCAACACACTCACGATTGCACTCGCAAAAACCGCAGGCTGTGTCAGTAGATTTCTGATGCTGGCAACCATAAGCAATGACCAATTTAATATATAAGAAATTATTATATTTTTTTACTGTTATGAATTTTTGCAAAAGTAGGACTGCCTAGAGAGTAACAAGAAGATGAAATTTCTGTTTTCCAAGGCTCCCCTGTTTCTATTGTTCCATATCATTATGGTTCTTCAAAGAAAATCAAATAAATTGAAAATTAGTTATTATGCATCAATCACAACCCGTCCAATAGGATAGGAGATGCAAGTAAGAACGTAACCTTGTTGACGTTCACTCTCTTCTAAGGCTTCCGGTTCCCCTTCTGTGTAAATTTGTCCCTGTAACTTCAACTTCTTACAGCTACCACACACTCCAGAACGGCAACTATTGCGGATTCTCACCCCCTGTTGTTCAGCCAAATGAAGAATCGATTCTTCGCCATCACTGTAGGCCTCTATTCTTGATTGAGAGAAAATCACAGAACTTTTGTTGGAAAACCTTGCTGCATCTCTACCCACATTTGAGTCAGAAACAGTTTCTCGGGGCAAATGTATAAAACTTTGTTTGAACCTATAGTCAACAACAGGAGTCACAGGATCATCCAAAGTGCTGATTACAGTCTGCTTAGAGATAGGAAATTTAGAACTTTTGCGCGGGGGTCCAAAGCTTTCCTCATGGTAGTTCTGCATTGGATAGTCAAAAGTTTGCAGGATCTGGTTGACGTTTTCCATAAAACCGTGCGGACCACAGACATACACACTGCGCTCCCTAAAATCGGGTGCAACAACTTGTAGCATAGCTGTATCGAACCTGCCAGTTAGACCAAACCAAGTCTGTCCGGGTTCTTTGCGAGTTGTGGAAACCACCAAACGAAAATTTGGATGCCGTGCTGACATCAGTTCTAGTTCTTGCCGGAAAATGAAATCACGCAGGGTGCGCACACTATGAAAGAATATTATATCACAATCAGATGCAGTATCACATAGCCACCGGGACATAGACATCATAGGTGTGATACCAATCCCTGCGCTGAGGAACAACATTTTTGGGAGGGGGTTGGTGAAGCAGGTAAACTTTCCCAATGGTCCGTTACAGTGGATTCTACTGCCAACGGTCACATGATCGTGCAACCAGTTAGAAACCAAACCCTCTGGTAAACTCGATTCACCAAGTGAATGAGGAACGCGTTTGACCGTGATTTCTAAGGTATGGGGACGAGAGGGGCTTGATGAAATGGTGTAAGAACGCGAAACCTGTTTGCCATTGATTTCCTGTTTGAGGGTGACAAATTGACCTGGGTTGTAGGTGAACAACACCGGAGGCTGTGCTACAAAGCGAAAGGTTTTCACATCATGTGTTTCATCAATCACACCTATGCAAGTAAGTGTTAACTCTCCTTTAACCCAGCGTTGCACTTGGCTTGGCTCTAGGATTGCCAGAGGCATAAATTTTTCTAGAGAAACACGGGGAGGTGGCGGCTGACTTTCGGAATCGCGAACGAGGATTTGTTGTGCCCTTTTTTGTGATTCCATGAACGTTTCGTCTTCCTCTGTCCTAATTTGTAAAATCATCAGGATAAACCGACCAATTTGAATCTTGTCACCTGGGTTGAGGAGATAATCCTGATTAATTTGAGCTTTTTCGCCGTTAATTCGGGAACCACCACTGCTAGCTAAATCAACAAAATAATAATTTCCTCTTTTCATGGAAACTTTTCCATGCATCCGGCTGACTTCAGCTGCCTCTAAAAGTAAATCACAGTTCGCAAGGCGACCAATAAAACACTCCTGATTTGGCTTAGTTTCTGGAATTAAATCTACGTCTTTGAACTGGTCTGAAGTATTAGAGTCTATTAACTTGATTTTAAGCATATCTTTTTGTATGAAAAAACGTTAATAATGAATATAAATTTTCTTTGTGTTTGCAATATACTCATATTCAGTTATAATTTCATTGGATAAACCAGGACAAACCGGGCTAGCCTCTTACTCTTTTATCGCTTCAACAGGTGCTGTAGGCAGCTTTAACCCTCCACGATCAGAACCGGGTAACTCTCCGGTTTGAAAACCATTATGTTCCCATCCATATAAACATAAATTAAACGCTGCATTCTCATCCCTGTCACGTTCATAACCACAATCGCATTTATAAGTACGAAGGTTTAGCGGCATTTTCTGTTTTGCACCACATTTAGGACACAGTTGAGAGGATGGGTAAAATCTATCAACTTGTATTAACCGATGAGCGAACTTTTGCGTTTTGTACTGAAACTGACGTTCAATCTCACCAAATCCGCAATCAGCCACAGCACCAGCTAATTTGTGATTTTGCATCATACCCTCAACGTTGAGATTTTCAATCACTACAACCGCGTGGTTTTTGCATATAGTTGTAGTCATATGATTGATGGTATGACTGCGAGTATCAGCTATGTGTTTGTGGTATCGAGCTAATCTATTTTTAGCTTTTAGATGTCCTTTACTGCCCTTTGTTTTACGTTGTAACTGCCGTTGCAGTCTTGCTAGTTGCTTTTTCGATTTGCGGTATTTTTTCGGATTATCAAAAGTCTTAACTGTATTTAAACTGACCGCTACAGCCAAACTATTTATACCCAAATCGACACCAACAATATCATCAACATGATTACATTCATCTAATTGACCTACAGATATATCTGGTATTTCGTAGTTAAAAGAAATATACCAACCATCTGCACCATGACTAATAGTGGCTTTTTTAATGTCAACAGAAGGTAGTTGTTCAAAAGTACAAACAATTCCTAATGGTGCAGGTAATTTAATACTTTTTCCATCTGTTCGCTTGACTTTACCATTCCAATCAACAGTAAAAGAATCTTTGGACTTCCCTTTTTTTTTGAAAGTTGGTTTGAGAGCAATACCATTAAAAAAACGCTTGTATGCCTCTTTAAGCTGCTCAAATGCATAAACATAAACCCTAGATGACATCTGTGTCATCCAAGGATATTCGGGCTTGACTACATTTGTATAAAACTTGCGAGCATCACGGTAGCTTAGTTTGACACCACTTTGATAAAAATTTTCCATCGTCGCAAGTCCCCAATTATAAACCCAACGGGCGAAACCTGCATGTTGAGCAAATAACTGTTGCTGAAAAAGAGTTGTTTTCAGTTTAGTTTTAAAACCTAGCTGCATGTTGCTCGATAGAAATGCAATATTTATCTTGATACTTTAGCATTAGTAGTATGTTTCTACTTATGACCAATATTGTCTGATTTGTTGAAAGTGGCGAGTTTGAGCGCTATTTTCGGGTTTGTCCAACGTTTTTATTATTTAGTGTTTCACCCTAACTCGTGTAACTCGAAAGTAAAAAGTACAGCCATCCAAGGTTCATACTTTCAGCGTGGACTCTGGATGGCGACCACAGCTTCAGAACTTACGCAAAATAACGTTAGCGTAGCGTTGCAAGAGCGCGCATACTACAAAGGACACATAGGAATAAGAGTTTTCGAGAGTTCTTGCGTAAGTCCTAACCTTTAAAGCTGAGTCACAGCAGCTGTATGCCCTAGACTTTCTTGAAGACGATGACTCACCACTTGTAAGACATTGATCGCCAGTGGTGGATTATGTGAAAGCGCCGCTTCAAAATCTTTTGCCTTGATAGCTAAAGCCCGAGTCCCTTGCTTGACTGCTACGACTGTTGCTACATAGTAGCTATGGGTTAGAACTTCTAATTCTCCTATAACTTGCCCAGGCAAAATCGTTTGATTATTCGCTGTATTGCCTGAAAGTAGCATTGCCTCCCCATCAATCAGGATTATGAGTTCAAAAGCAGTTGCTCCTATTCTACAAATTTCCTGTTGGGGTTGATATTCGCGTACGGTTGCATTGCGAGCAAGTTCAACCAAGACATTTGCCTTTGGTGCCTGGAAGAAACTGCTGTTATAAAGCCATAGCAACTTTTCTAGGGTTCCTGTTGACTGGGCGATTGCCTGCGGCAGAGCTACGCTTAACGCATCTCCCTGTAGAGGTTGCATTTGCCATTGTACGAGGAGAAACAAATCATCTTCGCTGCTAAACCGAATAATATCTCCCTGTTTCAGTTGCTTTTGCTGGTCGTGGATATGTTCTTTACCAATACGCAGACCATTACCGCTTCCCAAATCCTTAACGCTGACACCTGTTTGATCTAGATAAAATATGGCGTGCTGTCGGGAAACACGGTTATCCAATATCACAATATCATTCTCGTGTCCTCGTCCGACTCGAATTGTCGGCTGTTGGAAAGTTCGCCTTTCTGTGCGTTCCATTTCTTTGACCTGAGCAATTAAAGTTGGTACATCAGCAGGTTGCTTGCGTTGCTGATTCTGACCAAGAATGATTTGGGCGGTTTCTTGTACCAGCCAATCTTTATTTTCCTTGGAATTCAGTATTTGACGAGCTTGCTGCATAGCAACAGGAGGATTGTGCTGATCTAGAGCATAAAGACTGGCGGCTTGCACCAACGGGTCTAAGTCGTGTAGGAGTTCAAGCAAGATTTGATCAATTGCTTTTGAACGAGGTACACGTGTATTTGTTAATTGATTGGTAACATCCAGAGAATAGCGTTTTGTTTGTGACTCGTTCGCAGTGCTAGCGCCAACGTCAAGTTGTGTTGATATTTGCACCAGGTGACTGAGTTGATCTTGTTGTTGTAATGAAGTCAGGACTCTTGGATTTAAACGCTTGCGCCAGCTTAACTGCTCATCATTAGATTCCAAAATTTCTACAATCACATTTGCCGCCAGTACGCCTGTTGAACGAGCAATGTTGAGGGCTTCAGGAGATTGTTTTAAAAATTCTAAGATGCGAAGTAACTGAGTGGCAATCAGTTTTTTCTTCTCTTGCACTGCTTTTCTTAGCAAAACATAAACAGGTGCTTGGCGATTGGGTACTGAGTTGTAGAGTATCTGATCGCGTACTGCCAATTCTTGCAATTGAGCCAAAAGTGTTTCTGCTGTGCGTAGCAGTACACCTTTTTGATTCAACATCTGGGCCAAGACTTGTTCGTGCTCATCTATATTAATGGCATACTCCTGTCTCAATGTCTGGATTTGCTTTTGCTTGCGATCAATTGCGTCTGGCGGAGATATCCCTCTTTCTGACTGTTTTTGGATAAGCATTTCTAACGCACGCCGATAACTCTCAATACGCAATTTATTTTCACGACTGGGTTGCTTTTGCGGAGTGAGTAAGGTTGGATCTTCTACGTTAAGTTCTGCTAAGACAGAGTAATGATCCTCATCAGTGATGTTAAATTGGTTTCGCAAATCCTTGAGAGCATGTAAACTCTCTGCATAACTCATATTCCCCTCTTCGAGGGCATCACGCAAAACCCCTTGGTAAACTCGTACTTGGTCTACACGCCTAAAACCAGGCAGGACTTTCGCCAATACGTACACTTCATCTGGAATCAGATCTTGCAATGAACGTCCTTCAAGCAATTTAGACCAGTCTACTGCTAGCTTGTTCAACTGTCGGCGCAAATTATTTGCCAGACTTTCACGGGCATAACGCTCTTTGCTACCCGCCAAACTGCGCTCCAACCATAAGCTACTCACGAGAACGCTGAGAATATTGAGCACGATGATAGCCCAATCTGGGAGTGGTTTAAAAATGGGGCGAATGCCAAAGATAAAAAAGACATTAAAGGCTATAAAAGTACACAAAACAAAACAGACGTGCAGGACTTGTTCTTCATCGTGGTATTTGTTTTTCTTTTTCAGATAAGTTCTATACGCTCTTTCTAAAAATTCCCCTACTAAATAGCTCGCAGCGCAAAAAACAGCAAGAGTCAAAGGAGCTGCTATGATCTTGGGAATGGGAACTGGGCGACCAAATATGTAAAATCCTGGGTTGAACAGTGTGCGTAATGGATCTTGCTCATAAAGCCATCCACCAGAAAAATAGTATTCCCAATTACCAGAATATAAGTAAAAGAAGACATAGTATCCCAACATCAAACCGAAGTAACCGTAAAATACTAGCTTCTGATCTGGTCTGGTAATTCCCTCCCAATAAGAACGCTCTGCGTCAATATCGATACAAGGAGATTGGCAACTCACACAGGCACTCTTCTCGTTACCTGAACTATCGACAGTCCTACAAGTAGATTGGGTGATAGTCTGTGGCGGTTGAAGGTGAGCTTCACTCCCCAGCAAGCCCCGTCGTCCTGTAAAAAACATTTGTACAGGTGCCATTGGGCAAAAATACTGACACCAGCTTTTTCCCTTGTAAAGAAAACCGACAGTCATGGCTGAGGCGATGGTAAATAGGAGGAAAAAACCCATTGCTATGCGATCGCCATTCACAAACAAAATACGTATATTCAACCCCAAGTACAACAAACCAAATTGCAGCAGTAGGTAATTCCGACCTAGCCAAGACTCTTTTTCTATACCTGCCAATTCCGAACGAACACTACCTGTTTCTTCAGAAACCGTTTTACGCTTACGTTGAATTCCCAGTGCTCGTGGAATTTGAGAGAAGAAATACAATGGACAAATCCGCCGCCAAAATTCATGACCGAACACTAACAAAATAACAATTGCACTCGGGATAACTACTGTCCAAAAGATGCGTGCCCCGATAGTATAGGGCTGTTCTTTTAAACACACTCCTTGAACTTTCACACAAGTTGATACATTTTGGTAGTTGTTGAAATCAAGATGAATAGAACTTGTAAACCAAGGTGAAATTGGAGCGTAGAATAAAGAAAAAATTAACATCAGCCAGCCGATTGCAAGCAGCCACCTGATGAAGTGCATCTTTGTTTCTGAAACTTGACTAATCATTGTTTTGGCTTGTATTCAGTAATCGTTGGTACTGATCACCCATCAAAAATTCCCTTCTGCATAGGCAAATGTTGTCTAGTACACATTTGTTGAGAAAGGGCTTTATGTGTGAAAATTTGATATTGTAGATATTATGATGGATGAACCGCTGTACAGTACTCGCGTCAAGTTCTAAGACACAATAGTATAAAATATTTAATAGTTATTTATAAATCATTCTGGATTTTTACAAATCGTTGCTACAACCCAATAGAAGCAAGCAATATTAACTTTGAGACATATCACAACAAAAATTTAAGGTGCATATTCTTAAAAGATTACCTCTACAATATTGTTAGCGATACAAAGTATGGTGGGAAAAGCTTTTTATTATGCATCTACCACCAAGGTTTTCACCATAGCGAGTTATTCTTATGAAGACCTTTTTGCGACACGGATTTATGACAGCCCCCTTGGCTGCCATAATAGGCTTTTCTGTCGTCATTCCTTTAATTCCTGCAGAGGCTCGGATAACATTTAAAGCTCCAGCCGCTTTGGGAGTACCTGGTAGGCGTGTAGCGGGTGCCTCGCGTACAATGCAGCAATGCTTATTAGATAATAAGCCCCTGACTGCTATAGTTCCTCAATCTAACATAGGATTAACAACAGCAGCAAACCCTGTACTGTTATTCTATATCCCAAAAACATCTGCGCAAGCACAATTAGAACTGGTTGTACAAACCGCTAATGAAAAGAACATTGTAACCAAGCAGTCCTATAAACCGAGTAGCAAAGCTGGAGTTGTCAGTATTCCCCTGACAAACGCATCACTAGAAGTCGGTAAGGACTATCACTGGTTTTTTTCAATTGTTTGTAATCCGAAAGCACGTTCTAAAGATCACTTGGTGCATGGAGGGATTAAACGCATTCAAGCGGAACCTCCATTGACAACGCAGCTAAAAAATGCAAGTCCGCAACAAGTTGTCAATGTTTATGCACAAGCTGGAATTTGGCAAGATAGCGTTGCCAAGTTGGCTGGTTTGCGTTACTCTCGTCCCAATGATGCAGAATTAAAAGCTGATTGGGAAGGATTGTTACAGAGTGTAGAATTCAAACCTGATGTGGTGAATGCCCCCTTGCTTCAAGGAGGGGAAGCACCACAACAGCAGTAGATTTTGTTGAGGCGGGCTATACCTTGCAACAAAAAATGCCTGACTACCCAACTTAGTGGTCTATCGCATTACAGCAATTTTCAGATAAATAGACCACAGTGATTGAACCAACCAAAGGCATCA
>NZ_QMEB01000122.1 GCF_012912135.1 Brasilonema bromeliae SPC951
TGGTATGACTATACCCAAAATTATAGATGTGCGGATTTTGGCATACGGGGTGTAGGGGGGTAGGGGTGTAAGGGTGTAGGGGAAGATATGGTCGCACCTTCTGACATGATGGATGGTAGAGTAGGGGCTATTCGTAAAGCACTCGATGCGGAAGGATATATAGATGTGCGGATTTTGGCATACTCTGCAAAATACGCTTCTGCATACTATGGTCCATTTCGGGACGCGTTGGATTCTGCACCAAAATTTGGGGATAAAAAGACTTATCAAATGGACGCCGCAAATGCTAGAGAAGCTATTAAGGAAGTAGCCCTAGATATTGCCGAAGGTGCAGACATCGTGATGGTCAAGCCTGCTCTAGCATATTTAGACATTATCCGCCAAGTCAAAGATTACACGCAATTACCTGTAGCAGCTTATAACGTTAGTGGTGAGTATGCCATGATTAAAGCTGCTGCTCAAATGGGCTGGATTGATGAGAAAAAGGTCATTTTAGAAACCTTGACTAGTATGAAACGAGCAGGTGCTGATTTGATTCTGACTTACTTTGCCTGCATAAGTTGCGTTGATATTGGTTAACAGAATAGGGTTTTTGTTATAGCAGTATAGTAGGTTGGGTTAAGCAGGGAGCAACCCAACAAAATCAAGTATAGTCGGTTGGGTTAAGCAGGGAGCAACCCAACAAAACCAAGGCACAAGTTGGGTTTCGTTCCTCAACCCAACCTACAATTCTGAACCATATTGACTTATAAACGAGATAATTTTTAAAAAGTCAAAGCTCCTTTCTCTTGAAGTATTAGCTTTTTCCCTTGATAAACTTCCAAAATGCCGTCTGCTGTCACCCGATAAACATATTCATTATTGCGGAACTGATAACCGAGGAATCGACCTGGTGTGACACCATCTGCACCAGTTGTGTGGATTGTTTTGCCAGTCAGACTAATCGATTTACCTGTTCTTAAATCCTTTCCAAAGTATGTAACATTGTTGCAAGTTACATTTCCTTCTGGACAGTTTCTAGTAATTGTGACGTTGAAATTTTTCGTTTTTAAAGTTTCAGCATGAGCTGCTTGAGTCCAGAAGGTAGCAACTGGTAGCAAAGCAAGCAATGCAGCATATTTTTTGAAGTTTAACATTTTAGGTTTTCTGGAAATTAATTAATTTAGTAGTTGTTTGATAGATACACATTGATTGAGCCAATTCCGAAAAAAATATGCTCTCAAGACAATAAAAATGTTAAAAGCCCAGTCATTGTGACTGGGCTTTCAGTATAGGCTTTAGATAATTGAAAATTCTCTCAAAAAAACTTGCTAGTCAACAGCAACCATAACGTCTGATGATTTGATAATAGCGTATGCCTGTTTTCCTTCTTCCAGTTGAAGTTTATGGGCTGATGACTTGGTAATAATTGCTACAACTTCGACTCCTGGCGCAACCTCTAGCGTTACCTCAGTGTTAACAGAACCTTCCACAACTTCTTTGACAGTCGCTTTGAGCGCGTTACGAGCACTGACTTGCATCTTTTAATATCCCCTGTATCGTTTTGACTGACTCATCATAGCACTATAGCACTATCATCTCAAATGAAAATTTTAAGTATAAATAAAATAAATTTTTACTTAAATATCAAAGCTTATAAGTATTATTTCGGTTGAACGATGACGGCTTAGTGGGTACCTGAAAAACTTTTGTTGTGGTTCATTGCATCAAAATCAGCCTTAAAGGATCTAAACGAACATACCACGGCATCGGTTGATCTTTGAGAGTTGCCCATTTCTCCTTAAACACCTCAGCTTGCAAGTGGTAATCATTGTTGTTGGTAGATCGGTGATGGAGTTTGAGAAACAGCGTCATTCGGTGTGGAGTTTCACTCGTTCTCGCCAGCCAGCAAGGAAAGGTATTTTCCTGATTCGGTTTGTCTGTAATAATGATTTGATGGGCACGAATCCCGACATTGGACAAGGCCTCTGGGATAGGTTCAATCACACTCAGGGTACAACCCCAATCACTTGCTTGCACTTGCCCTGATGTGGTAGCAACAGCACTTGAGAAGTTTTTACATCCTGTTAATTGAGCAACACCAACAGTCGCGGGGTGTTCAAAAATATCGTATTTAGTGCCGTAATGAACTGCTTTTCCTTTCTCAAGAACGAGCAAATTCGGACAAACCCGATATGCTTCTTCCATATTGTGGGTGACAAATAAAGTCACACCTTCGTAAGAAGATAATGTTCCTATCATTTGCTGTTCCAGTTGGCTGCGCAAGTGGGTATCCAGTGCAGAAAATGGCTCATCCAACAATAGTACTTCTGGTTGACTTGCTAAGGCTCTTGCTAATGCGACTCTTTGCTGCTGTCCTCCCGAAAGTTGATGCGGGTAACGCTGGGAATATCCTTCCAACTGCACTGCGATGAGTTGAGTTTCAACAAGTTGTCGAATCGCTGTAGCAGAAAGTCCTTTGGGTAGACCAAAGGCAATATTCTGTCCTACAGTCATATGCGGGAACAAAGCGTAATTCTGCACTAAAAAACCAACACGGCGATCGCGCGGTGGCAAATTAATTCCCTGTTGCGAGTCAAACAACACCCGTCCATTAAGCACAATGCTACCAGAACTTGGTGTTTCTATCCCAGCGATGCAACGCAAAATCATGCTCTTACCAGCCCCAGACCCTCCCAATAATCCCAAAGGTTGTTTGTCCGCACTGAAACACACTTTCAAGCTGAAACCAGAAAGCTGTTTTTCAATGTCAACAAATAATCCTGAGCCTGGAGAATGCTGAGTGAGTATTGGTGAGTCGGGAGTGATAATTTTTGAATTTTGAGATTGCGTCGCAATGCTTGCAACGCTACGCGATTTTGAATTGATTTGTCCCCTTCTGTTCCCCCGAGTTTCCTGCCAATAGTTAACAGCTATAATCCCAGACAGAGAAATACCCATGATAGCTAAAGCCCAAAACCAAGCTTCCTCAATTGCTCCCCCTTCCACAGCAAAATAAATTGCCATTGGGATTGTCTGAGTTTGCCCTGGGATATTTCCTGCTAACATCAAGGTTGCACCGAATTCACCCAAAGCACGAGCAAAAGCCAAGGTCGTTGCTGCTAAAATCCCTGATACCGCTAAAGGTAAACTTATTCGCCAAAATATTGTAGATTCCTTTGCACCTAGGGTTCTGGCGACTCGCAGAAGATTGCTGTCGATTTGCTCAAAAGCCCCTAGGGCGGTTTTATACATTAATGGGAAGGCTACCACTGTGGCGGCGATCGCCGCACCATACCAAGTAAAAACAATACTAAAGCCCAAAGGCTCCATAAGTTTCCCCACAGGACCATTTTTGCCAAACAGCAGTAGCAACAAAAAGCCAACGACTGTCGGGGGTAAAATCAGAGGAGCAACGAAGATACCCTCAATCAAAGACTTACCTTTCCCTCGATATCCCAGCATCCAATAGGCAGCAGCAATCCCAAGAAAGAAGGTAATAAATGTCGCAAGTAAGGAAGTTTTTAGGGATATCCACAACGGAGAAAGGTCAAAGGGCATAAGTCACCTGAAGTCAACAAGTGTGAAATCTAAAGGATAAAATCCGCTTCTCTCGGACACATCAGCAAGCTTTGTCTTTGGCGAAGTTAGAAGTATAAATTTTTTATCCTTTATTTTTTGTCATTCTCTAATACCAACTTAATAGAAAAAGTTGGTATTGAACAATATGTACAACAAAATAGTTTTAAGGGACACCCTAAAAGCAAACACATCAACTATTGATTGTTAAAAAGCTTTCTGAAACTGGTTATAATACCAAATTGCGTTCAACACCTCACCCCTGCCCCTCTCCTTACTAACTATCGTGTACACACATCTGCCTGAAAACCTCACCCTCGCTTTTTGCTACGCAAAAATCTTTCCCTCTCCTTTCTTTCTCTCTCCTTTTTTTCCCTCTCCTTAATAAGGAGAGGGATGCCCGATAGGGCAGGGTGAGGTAAATACGTATGAATCCAACTATAAATTTTAAATCCAATGAGTCAACCCATTATTTGGATACACGGAGACTGTCTGAGTCCGGGAAACCCCGCACTCGAAGAATATCCCCAAGCACCCGCCATCTGGGTTTGGGACGATGCTTTAATAGAAGAATGGCAACTGAGTTTGAAACGCCTCGCTTTTATCTACGAATGCTTGCTAGAGTTACCCGTTGTCATTCGTCGTGGCGATGTCGCAAAAGAAGTTTTAGCTTTTGCCAAAGAGCATAATGCCAACAAAGTCGTGACAGCAAACAGTCCTAGTCCCCGGTTTGATGCTATCTGCGAAGAAATTGAGCGTTCTGTGGAACTGGAAGTCTTTGAAGTAGAACCGTTTTTTGATTACGACGGCTATATTGACCTCAAGCGCTTCTCCCGCTACTGGAAAGTTGCAGAAAAGTATGTATTTGATTAGACTTGCCAGAGAGAATTTGCAGCTTTTTTTAAACAACTTCTGGAGTTTTTTGAGTTGAGTTCAACAGAAGGCAACTTGGTATTATTTGAGGCAATGAATCATCTTGAATTGGGTGCAAAAGCTTGATCATTCTTGGTCGGTATTTTGATTTATCTCAACTTGTAAACCTCATCAACCGCATCTTTAATGGATACTCTGCTCAATCGCCACATCTAAAAATTTGTCCGTATTTTCCCGTAAGGAAGTATCTACTCCTTTATCCATAGATGCAGTGTTAGTAATGACACACATTGAACTTGCATGGAAGTTTTCAGTATTAAAAATAACAACAATTGCGGCGATAGTTATGGATACAGTAGTCAGATATACAAATTTTTGGCTCAAAGCTTTGGAAAACATCAAGAATGCCCTTTGAAGAGAAGAGTGTATATCGGGAAAATTATGTTTTAGCTAATGTAACATTAGCTGAAACATCGCCTAAGATGGATCGTGCTAAACATACATCATCCTATGAAATGACCCGATTGGATGATTTCTGAAAAATTTTGAAAATACAGAGATGAGAGCAACACAAGTAACAAACAGCTATTTGTAAAGTAGCTAATCAAATTTATTGAAGCTAGAGAGAAAAGTCATGATTTTGCTATGACTTCAGTCACATTTTGATGAGAAAATTGTACTATAGTATCTTTCTTTAGACTAAAAACTGAGTTTAAATACTTAAAAATAACGAAAATATGATTCCAATTTCAACTCTTTTTATCGGGCTTAATGGTTTGATTGCTCTTTTGCTCACCTACATTGTGGTGATGGAACGAACAAGAACAAGGCTGTGGCATGGTGAGTCAAAGGAGGATGTGGCGATACAACGCGATCCGCTGATAAATCCAAATGTTGTTGCAGCTACAGTTGAAAAGTTAGCGACAAAAATTATTCCTGATAAAGTTGAAGACTACGGCGCTTTACAGCGTAAGGTTCGCGCCCATGGGAATTTTGCGGAATATGTACCCCTAGGATTGCTTTTTGTCATTGCTCTTGAGTTAATGCATTCGCCAAATTGGCTCATTTGGCTAGAGGGTGGCGTTCTCACAGTAGCCAGAATTGCTCATGCATGGGGTTTAATTACAACTTATGGTCCTTCTATTGGTAGGGCTACTGGCTTTTATCTTACCTTGTTTGTCTACATAATTGGTAGCCTAGCTTGTGTTTATTATGGCATTCAAGGTGTCATTTAGTGTGTATTTATCAAAGGCTTCCAGTGATATTCAATATTGGGTTGCCCGTTAATTTTATTGACTGAGATCTTACCAGCTTTAAAGCCATGCTTCTCGTAAAATACGCAAGCTCGTATATTCTGTTGTAATGTTTGAAGCATTAATCCTTGTGGACAAATCTCTTTAGCTTTGTTGAGTAAGGCTGAACCAACACCACAGTTTTGATATTCGGTATTCACAAAAATCTGTGATAAATACTGTTCTTCTTTTATCACTACCACAAAGCCCACAATGTGATGTTCAACTTCGGCAACCCAAACTTCTCCTTGTACAGCAAACTCATCAAGAAAGCGAGATTTCCATGCAGAATATGGCTGTGGGTGTTGAATATTGGGAAACGTCTGGTGCCAAGTTCGATACCAAAGCTGAACAATGTCTTCTAAATCTTTTGGCTCATAAAGTCGAATTCTCACCATGTGAAGTCAATATTTTGAAAATAAAACCACAGATGTACACAGATAAATTATCTGTGATTATTTGCACGGCAGGTGCAACAAGAGCGGCATGCCGCTTTCTCCTGGTGCTTGTTCGATTTTTTTCCTTTGTTGCAAGCTACTAACTGTTTCCATCTGTGACGATAAATCAGCAAAAGGGCAATTTGAGCGCGATACGCACAAGCTTGAAATACTCTGGCTTATCGCTATAGCTTGGGCAATTCACTAACGGTAGTTGAATGACTTTCAAACATCTCTGGCAACTGGACTCCAAGTAGAAGTACTCTTATTGCCATAAACGCTGATGTCGCCAACCACAAAAGATGGTTATTCTCAGCCAACCATGCCCAAAACGCCACAGGTGCAAATCCCAATAAAGCTGCCATTAAGGCGGCGTTACGCAGGGATTGCCCTTTTGTTAATCCTGCAAAATACCCCTCCAGAATCCAAGCAACTGAAAAAAAACTCAAGACGAAGAATAACCAAGGTACATAGTGTTTAATTGGCTCTATGAGTTCGGCGTGATTGGTTAACAACCCAAATACAGTCTCAGGTAACAAAACGCACGCTCCTGAAGTGGCAACTCCCACCAGCAAACTAGTGAACAGCGAAATCTGCAATAAGGGCAGTAACTGATCATCAGCGGATTGACCTTTAAAATTTCCGGTTAAAGTCTCCGTAGTGAATCCTATTCCTTCAATCAAGTACGCGAGCAGAAATACTACCTGTTGGAGCAAGGCATTTTCTGTTAAGACATCTGTTCCGAAAGTGGCACTGAGATTGAAAAAAATTGTCCAAATGGACATATAAACTAAAGATCTAACCAATAGGTCACTATTGAGGATAAAAGTAGCTTGAAAAGCCGACCATTCCCAAAACTTCTGGACTGCTGTTCGCAATTCTTGCCACTGGATAGAGCGAAACGCCAAGAGCATACCTACCAATAACGTCAAATACTCGCTAATCGCATGAGACAGTCCAGCCCCTGTACTTCCCAAATCCCACCGCATAATCGAGAAATAGGTCAGCACAATATTAGCGGCGTTGCCAACAGCGGTCAACAGCAACACTTTGCCATTTTGTTCCCGTCCCAGAAACCAGCCAATGATTACAAAATTGAGCAAAACTGCGGGCGCTCCCAAAATCCGGGCGTTAAAATAATCTAGTCCGATAGACTCAACCTCTGGAGAGCCGTTCAATAAATTAAACCCTAGCACTCCTATAGGGTACTGCAACACAAAGATGAGAACACCCAGCACTAAAGCTATGAAGCCATTTCGCAGTCCTGCTAGTAATATCGCCTCTTGGTCGTCCTGTCCGACGGCTTGAGATGTTACTGCGGTAGTTGAGATCCGTAAAAAGAGCAAGTTCTCGTAGATGTAGTTGAAGAGAACTGTAGCCAAACTAACTCCCGCTAAATGACGGATTTCGGTGAGATGACCTAAGAATGCAATACCGATCAAACCTGCCAAAGGCTCTGTGAGATTGGAAAGAACATTGACAACTGTCAGTCTGTAAAAACGACGGAACAGGTCATGGTTCGCTTTTACATAGTCAAACATATAACAATCCTAAATATTCCTATAAATTCTCTATAATTTACCTGCTTATAAAAGCGAGTACTAAATATTGTTGGGAAAAATATATCAACTGTAATTTGCTTTAAACCGTATAATCCATTAAAAAACAAATTTGATAACATTGTATACATTATTTGCTTGTCAATAATCATACTCCACTCAAATGCTTTATTGTAGCTAATAGCCAGGAGCTTTCCTTTTTTCCGCAAGCAACTTCACCTTTTGTCTGTCTTGTCAATGCGTAAGTCCTAAACCTATGGCATTCAAGGTGTGATTTAGTATGTATTTATCAAAGGCTTCCAGTGATATTCAATATTGGGTTGCCCATTAATTTTATTGACTGTCAGCTTACCAGCTTTAAAGCCATGCTTCTCGTAAAATACGCAAGCTCGTATATTCTGTTGTAATGTTTGAAGCATCAATCCTTGTGGACAAATCTCTTTAGCTTTGTTGAGTAGGGCTGAACCAAGACCACGGTTTTGATATTCCGGATTTACAAAAATCTGTGATAAATACTGTTCTTCTTTTATCACTACGACAAAGCCTACAATGTGATGTTCAACTTCGGCAACCCAAACTTTTCCTGTGACAGCAAGATCATCACAAAAGCGAGATTTCCATGCAGAATATGGCTGTGGGTGTTGAATATTGGGAAATGTCTGGTGCCAAGTTCGATACCAAAGCTGAACAATTTTTTCTAAATCTTTTGGCTCATAGGGTCGAATTCTCACCATGTTCAGTCAATATTTTTGTTCTCGTTCCCAAGTAGAGTTTGGGAATGCATAACGGGAGGCAGAGTCTCCCTGAAGGCGTTACCAGGCTAAGCCTAGTAACGAGAATCACAGGGAAGGGGGTAGTGGTTATCCCTGATCCAAACGCAGTACCGCCATAAAAGCTTCCTGCGGTACATCCACCGTACCCACAGATTTCATCCGCTTTTTACCTTTTGCTTGCTTCTGCAAGAGTTTCTTCTTCCGGCTAATGTCACCGCCGTAGCATTTAGCAAGCACGTCTTTGCGCAATGCTGGAATGTGTTCACTGGCAATAACTTTACTACCAATCGATGCTTGAATTGGTACTTTGAATTGATGGCGAGGAATTAACTCTTTGAGTTTTTCTGCCATTGAGCGCCCAACGTTGTATGCTTTATCTCTGTGGACAATCATCGCTAAAGAATCCACTGGATCGCCGTTAATTAAAATATCGAGCTTGACGAGGGGATTTTCCCGGTAGCCAATCAGGTGATATTCCATGCTGGCATATCCCCGAGAACGCGACTTCATTTGATCAAAGAAGTCCGTAACAACTTCTGCCAAGGGCAACTCGTAAGTGAGTGTGGTACGTCCTTGGGTGAGATACTTCATATCTTTGAAGATACCACGCCGATTTTGCGACAACTCCATCAAAGTGCCGACGTAAGTTTCTGGCGTAATCATATCCACTTGGACATAGGGTTCTTCGATTTTTTCCCGTTCGTTGGGAGATGGTAGGTGACTGGGATTATCGATGTAAAGTTCTTCGCCTTTAAGAGTGTGCACCTTGTAAACTACAGAAGGAGCAGTAATGATTAAGTCTAAATCGTACTCTCGCTCTAGGCGTTCTTGGACAATTTCCATGTGCAACAAGCCTAAGAAGCCACAGCGGAAACCAAAACCCATCGCGCTTGAGGTTTCTGGTTCAAAGTGCAGCGCTGCATCGTTGAGTCTTAGCTTATCCAAGGCTTCGCGCAAGTCTTCAAATTGGTCAGCATCAATGGGGAACATTCCACAAAAGACCATTGGGTTAGCTTCTGTATAACCAGGCAAAGGTTCAGCAGCTTTGGCGTTAGATAATGTTATTGTATCTCCCACTCGTGCATCAGCTACAGCTTTTATTGCTGCTGCTAAATAACCGACTTCTCCAGCGTGCAGTTGTTCAACCTGCTTTTGAGTGGGAGAAAGGACTCCTAACTCGTCAATTTCGTATTCCTTGTCAGAAGCCAACAGATAAACGCGATCGCCCTTCTTCACTGTGCCATCCATCACCCGGAAATAAACTATCACTCCCCGGTAACTGTCGTAATAGCTATCAAAAATCAATGCCCGTAGGCGATCGCTCACCGTATTTCGTGGCGCTGGTATGCGCTCAACAACTGCCTCTAAAATATCACCAACACCAATTCCCTCTTTGGCAGAGGCGAGAATTGCACCACTGCAATCCAAACCGATAATTTCTTCAATTTCCCCGATGACTCGGTCTGGTTCTGCTCCTGGTAAGTCAATTTTATTTAAAACCGGGATAATTTCCAAGTTATGCTCTAAGGCTAAGTAAACATTTGCCAAGGTTTGAGCTTCTACTCCCTGGGAAGCATCCACTACCAACAGCGCACCTTCGCAAGCCGCAAGACTACGAGATACTTCATACGAAAAATCCACATGCCCAGGAGTATCAATCAAGTTAAGTACATACTCCTGACCATCCTTTGCCTGATAGTTCATTCGGGCAGCTTGCAGCTTAATTGTAATGCCGCGCTCCCGTTCCAAATCCATGTTGTCGAGAAACTGTTCTTTCATCTCCCGCTGATCTACAGTGCCTGTCACTTGCAGCAACCGGTCTGCTAGGGTAGATTTCCCGTGATCAATGTGAGCTATAATACAAAAATTCCGAATACGAGCTGCAGGAACATCAGTCATATAGTTCTTTGGTTTATCAGCAACAAAGGATAAAACAGCAATATACTTAACGTATTTTAATGCTTTCTGAGCTAAGACGGTGATATGGAGAGGTGAGGAGATGGGAGTGAGGCAAGCAGGAAAGAAGAAATTTTGACTATTGACTAAGGACTAAGGACTATTGACTAATGACTACTGACAAATGAATATTGACTTGTAGACTTCTTAATGAAGATATGAAGGTCTATGCATAGCTTATCGTATTTATCAGTTAGGGGCGTACAATAAACAACAAGAAGTACAAAATACCGACTTCATGGGCAACGGCTATCCGCAATAGCCCGCTCCGATCGCGGCGAGGGTGTCCTCTTCTCCCTAAGGGGAGGGTGGAAAGCCGCCCCGCCGCTCAAATTCAAGCCCTACGCTTTCAGGGGATGGGGTGCTTTACAGGTGCCCTACTGATGTGAAGAAAGCGACTTTACAAAGCCAAGGAAAAACAAGTTCAGAGTATATCATCCTATGAATATGAAAGAAAAAACTACCGATGCGGAACAAAGACTTGCCGATAAGGTAGAGATTGCTATTCGCCTCGACTCCGACTTACTAGAACAAATTCACCATCTCACCAATGATCCAAGCAAAGTCATTGAGGTGGCGATCCGGCAGTGGTTGAGGGGTGAAAGCCCAAGAGACGATGAACTGACGCGTACACCTGTGCGTAAACCCTTACCATCCCGAGGAGAGTGGAACGATTAAATTCACAAAAAGTTCAAAAATGTAAAAAGTAAGACACATATGGAGGATTAAAAAATGTAAAATTATTGATGCTAGATATAAGCCTTCCCCAGGCGGCGATTGCAGTCATAGCAACAGACGCGGGCATGCGTATGGCAGGGAAATATGAAATAAACGCGATTTCTCCAAATTCTTGCTCTGTAAGGATTTGAAAATGTGTTTTCTAGCAGAACAATCAAAAATTGCCGCTCAAGTTTGCTAAAGCCATAAAAATTTCTTCCCAACTAAGCCAGCGAATCGTAAAGCTTTTTTACTGGGTTGGCTTCTATGTTATCCAACTCGGGTCATGAGTATTACTGCTAACTCCCAAAGGTCGAACATATTGTCAGAAAATCTAGAAGATATTACCAGTAACACTAATGGCTCATGGGCAAATTTAGGAGCCGAGTTGGTGTATACGCAAGATAGTACAGGACGCTATCTAAGTTTCTGGTGGCAACACAGCGAATGCCTAGGGTTAAATCCTGTGCAAATTCTTGAAGATCAAAGCGGGAAAGAATGTGCCTTCACCCCAGTAGATCAGGCTGCATATGTGGAAAAGTTGCAGCGAATTTTGATAAGTTTGATACCCCAAAGGTATCAGTGCTGGTTTAGCTACGGTCAGCAGTTGTTTGAGTTGGAGTTGGTGATGAGTCCAATAATGCCAACGTTTGCAAGCACTCCAACAACAGTTTTGGTCATGGGACGACTGCTGCAAACAGCACTCAGCAATGAAGTTAACAACTTGACATCTCAAACACCTGTACAGCTAGATTCAGCTACACGTTCACGGCGTCACCATAAACTCATAAGCCAAATTACCAGAAATATTCGGCGGACATTGGATCTGGATATTATTTGGCAACAAACGGTGGATGGTTTGGGGAAAGCACTGCAATTGGAACGCTGCATCATTTGTCCCTACCAGTCCCCTAGCACGAAAGTGCAGGTGATAGCAGAGTATCGCCAGCCATCTTTAAATTCTATGCTTGGCTTGGAAATAGATATAGCTTCTGAGCCAAGCTTTGCTCACGCATTGGCAACTCTACAACCTATTTTGGCAGAAAACCCACAACATATTGAGTTCGACCAGCAGAAAATGTTAGTGGTTGCGACTTCCCATCAAGACCAACCCAATGGATTGATTGCTGTTACTTTGGGCAAGAAATTTTGTGCCGTCAGCGTAGAAGAACTTGAAATAGCAAAAGATGTGGCAGATCAGCTAGGAACAGCGATCGCCCACGCAACTTTATACAAAGAACTGGAAGACGCGCGTCAACAAGCCGAACAAGCCACTCGCCGCATCAGAGAGTTTCTTGCCAATGTCACCCATGAGCTGAGAACACCACTTAACGGTATTATCGGTTTTTTGAAGTTAATTTTAGAAGGCATGGCTGATGATCCAGAAGAACAAAGACAATTTCTGGAAGAAGCTCATAAATCATCACTGTATCTGCTTGATATTATCAATGACATCTTAGACATTGCCAGAATTGAAGCAGACAAAATGGAACTGGAATTGCAATCAGTCAAATTAGATGAGCTATTCAGTGATGTAGAAAATTTTATGCGACCTCAAGCAGAGGGGAGAAACCTCAGCGTTCAAATTAATATGCCTCCTACCTCTGATGAAATTATCGTCTACGGTGATTACCAACGTCTTAAGCAAGTGATGCTGAATCTGGTTAGCAATGCGATCAAATTCACTCATGAAGGCGGTATCACTGTGACCACCGATGTCGTTCGCAAAAAAGTGACATTTCAAGACCAACAATTTCCTGGTATGGTGAGAGTGCGCGTGGCAGACACTGGCATTGGTGTCTCTCTTGACAAACAGGAGAAACTGTTTCAATTATTTAGTCAAGTAGATAGCTCCCGCACTCGCCAGTACGGTGGTACAGGTTTGGGATTGGCAATATCCCAAAAGCTGGTAGAGGCGATGGGAGGTCAGGTTAATTTTTATAGTTTGGGCGAAGGCCTAGGATCAACAGTAACATTCACTGTACCGCTTTATCAGCAACCAGTTATGGTTTCCTCCTCAAATAGCGACTCCCAAGAGTTGTAGGGAACAGGGAACAGGCTGCTGATAACTGGTAACTGGTAACTGATAACTGATAACTGATAACTGATAACTGATAACTGGTAACTGATAACTGATAACTGATGACTGATACCTGATTTCAGGGATTTACTGTGCTCAGTGAACTAAACTGGAGAAGAAGGTGAAGTCAAAATGGTTATATGACACATCCAACAACAGCCCGTCAGATATTCCAAACCGCTTACGAAAGTCGTTACACTTGGGATGAAAACTTTCCTGGCTACAGTGCAGATGTGCAACTCGTTCAAGGAGATGAAGTTCACACAGGTAAGATTCGCATCAACCGCGACTTAAGCGTAGAAGTTACCGGTGTTGCAGATGAGCAAGTAGAAGAAGGAATTTCTACCCAATTGCGAGATATAGTCACCCACCGTAAACGTACAAGTTTTGAGGAGTCTCATGGAAACCACGAGTTTAGCCTTGGTGAACAAGACCCCGATGGTGCAATAGAAATCTTGGTAAATGGCGACTCTATGGGTTCAAATTATAAAGTCCGGGGCAATGATATTTGTCAGGTTAGTCGCGTCCTCGGTCGTATGGCTTTTATTATTAATACTCACGAAAATTTAGATACAGGTTCTGGTTACCTTGGAACTCGCTATGATGCGGTTTTTCGTAACTTGAAAACTAATGAAATCACCAGCATTCTCAAATTTGAAGATTCTTATGAGAAAATAGACGGTTACTATGTGATGACTAAGCAAGTTGTGCAAGAGTATAAAGATGGCACTAGCACCACAACTGAGTTCGCTTATTTCAATATTAAATTACTAGAAGCAGCGGTTGTTTAACTAGCTCATACCCGAAAAGCTTTAACAGTTATCAGTTATCAGTTATCAGCAGCCTGTTAAGCGTTTCCTGTTCACTGCGATGCACTGAGCGTGGTCGTTGTGTTCACTGTTCACTGTTCCCTATTCCCTGTTAAGCGTTCCCTGTTCACTGTTCACTGAATAAAAAATGCCCCAGAGAATTCTCTAGGGCTTAACCAGGGTGCATCTACCAATACACTCTACTAGAAGGAGGGGTTCTATCCGGAAAGATACTGAGGAAATGCCAAAAAATTTTTTGGATGAGTTGCTGTATGTTGCTATATGGACGAATCTACTACTAGAGTGAATGACAAAAACAATTATATATCTCTCAAATCTGGTGTTTACATCGTCGGTGCAGGTCCTGGAGATCCAGAGTTATTGACCGTTAAGGCGCAAAAACTTCTAGAACTTGCTGATGTCATTTTATTTGCTGATTCTTTAGTACCCCAACAGATTTTAGAGCTTTGCCGCGAGGATGCAGAAATTCTTCCCTCTGTCAATAAAACTTTGGAAGAAATTTTGCCAATTATGATCGAACGAGTGCGATCGCACAAATCTGTCGTTCGTCTCCATTCTGGCGACCCCAGTCTTTACAGCGCCATTCATGAGCAAATGTATCTTTTGGCAGAAGCGGAAATACCCTTTGAAGTGATACCAGGTATTAGTGCTTTTCAAGCAGCAGCCGCTAAACTCAAAGTGGAACTCACAGTTCCCGGTTTAGTCCAAACAATCATTCTCACGCGCATTAGCGGACGCACAGAAGTTCCTGAAACAGAAGAATTAACCACTCTCGCAGCCCATCAAGCTAGTCTATGTTTATATTTGAGTGCACGTCACGTTGAAGCAGCTCAAGCCAAACTACTCCAACACTACTCACCTGAAACACAAGTAGCTATTTGCTATCGCTTAGGATGGTCTGATGAAAAAATAGTGGTTGTTCCTCTCCATGAAATGGCAGATTGTACTCACAAAGAAAAGCTAATTCGCACCACACTTTACGTAATCAGCCCTGCACTTTCCCAAGCATCAGCACGGTCTCGTTTATATCATCCCGAACATAGTCACCTGTTTCGCTCGTCTCACAGTTGAGGAGCACCCGAGCATCCGAGCAGGGGGAGAAATAACTCCCTCATCGCCCTCATCTTTGCGTCCTCTGCGCCTGGTGCGGTTCGATAAAATTAACTGGGTAATTGATACTATCAAGATTGATAATTTTGAATTTTGAACTTTGAACTTTGAATTGTTACTATGCCTTTAATTAAAGTCCAAACTTCTGTATCTGCTCCTCTTGGAGAGGAAGTCGAAGCATTGCTCAAAAGCCTCTCAGGTAAGCTAGCCAAGCATACCGGAAAACCAGAATCCTACGTCATGACGGCTTTTGAAGCAGGAGTTCCGATGACATTTGGTGGTACGACTGACCCAGTATGTTACATTGAAGTTAAAAGTGTCGGTACCTTCAAGCCAGACCAAACCCAAGCGATGAGTCAGGACTTTTGCCAGGAGATTAATAAAGCGCTAAAAGTACCTCAAAATCGTATATATATAGAGTTTGCTGACGCGAAGGGTGCGATGTGGGGCTGGAACGGCACAACTTTTGGTTAGTTTGTCAGATAGATTCTTCTGTCTTCCAGTGTTGAAAACCACAATCATAAACTCAAACAACAAGAGCAGCGATCGCCTAACATAGAGATTCAAAGCGCATTCCTTAACTACCATGTCTGCTAAATCTGTCTCTGTACTTCCCTCCCCAAAAACTAGTGTTGTTCAACAACCAAACATCTCTATTCCACCGCTTGTAGGAGCAAGTTTAGAGGAGTTAACGGGTTGGGTACAGCAACAGGGACAACCAGCTTACAGAGGAAAGCAACTGCACGAGTGGATTTATCAAAAGGGAGTGCGATCGCTCTCGGATATTTCTGTCTTTTCCAAACAATGGCGTGCTGAAGTTGCAGAAATTCCCATCGGACGCTCAAACATACATTACCGTTCTGTCGCCTCTGATGGTACTGTCAAATATCTTTTGCAACTCAGTGATAATCAAATTATTGAATGTGTGGGTATTCCCGCAGAAAAGCGCTTAACAGTTTGCGTTTCAACTCAAGTGGGTTGTCCGATGGCGTGCGATTTTTGCGCTACCGGTAAAGAAGGTTATAAGCGCAATTTGGGACGTCATGAAATTGTTGATCAGGTGTTGACGGTTCAAGAAGATTTTCAACAACGAGTCAGCCATGTGGTATTTATGGGCATGGGTGAACCATTGTTAAATACAGATCATGTTATAGGATCTGTCAAATCTTTAAATCAAGATGTAGGTATTGGACAGCGTAACCTGACTGTCTCTACTGTTGGAATACGCGATCGCATTCGCCACCTTGCTCAACACCAGTTACAAGTCACTCTTGCTGTCAGTCTCCATGCTTCCAATCAAGCACTCCGGGAACAACTTATTCCCAGCGCCCGTTCCTATCCTATAGAAGATTTGCTGACTGAATGTCGGGAGTATGTGAAAATCACCGGACGCCGTGTGACTTTTGAATACATTCTTCTTGCTGGCGTGAACGATTTGCCAGAACACGCGTTGGAATTAGCACAACGCCTGCGAGGATTCCAAAGTCATGTGAATTTGATTCCATACAATCCCATCACAGAAGCAGATTACAAACGCCCTAACGAAAATCGAATTCTAGCTTTTGTCAAAGTCCTCAAGCTGCAACAAATTGCGGTTAGTGTTCGCTACTCTCGTGGTTTGGAAGCCGATGCTGCTTGTGGACAATTGCGAGCAAAAAAAAATCCTGATATTAACTTCCCCTAATTACTTACAACAAAAGCACCTCACCCCCCGCCCCTCTCCTTAATAAGGAGAGGGGTGCCCGAAGGGCGGGGTGAGGTTCTTCGTTAATAAGGAGAAGAGTGCCCGAAGGGCGGGGTGAGGTTCTTCGTTTTTTACAAGTATTTATCCGGACATGATATCAGCACTCAACTAACGCGGTGCAAGAATACCCGGGGCATAAGCTTCAATCACTTTGCCAGTACGTGTACAACAAATCATTAAGTAGTCACAACTTGGACATTGCGTCCGAGTCAGTTGACTATCAGGTAAATAATGTCTTTCACCTTCACTACCACAATTTGAGCAGCGAATTTTTTGTACTATCTGCATTTTAAAATCCTTAACTTTCGTGTTCTTCTGAAAAAAAACGCAAATTCAACCTGTAAATCTTCTCGATTTACAAAATTCAACAAATGAGAAAAATGAGAAATTATACCGCTTACCTTAACACAAAATGAACTGTTCTTTCTTTTTTGTCTTTTTTTTATTATCTTCATCTTAAAGGTCTGTGTTATCCAACTCTGGATATATAAATCGTTTATATTTTTTCACTATACTTATAAATTTCATGATCCCAATCACTAAGACGTTGAGACTTCGTTCTTTGTTGCCATATCAAGTTTTTCATTTTTACTATGAGAACTAGAACTTTTTGAGAAGTGGAATTGACAGTAAACAGTGAGTCCAGTGCTTGATGAGGGTTTCCCGACAGAGGCATCTGGTGAGTCCAGCGCTGCGGGAGGGGAGCCAGTGCGGTCTTGGGGAGCCAGTGCGTTGGGGAGGCACTGCTCGGCTAGAGTTTCCCGACTTGAAGCATG
>NZ_QMEB01000123.1 GCF_012912135.1 Brasilonema bromeliae SPC951
TAAGGTCACAGGCAGAACACCTGTTAATAGGCGGGAGGTGTACGTGCAGTAATGTATGCAGCCGACCCGTGCTAATAGACCGAGGGCTTGACTTCAAACTCAATTGCGATTCGCGTTTCTGTGCAGTCTTCAGGGTTTTTCTAACTCTCTCATCCAAAACAGATCTTCAAATAGGAAGTTTTGATGACCGAAGTTTGAAATCCCCCAGGGTTTTCCTGGTGTCAATGGCGCGGTGGAACCACTCTGATTCTATCCCGAACTCAGGTGTGAAACGCTGCAGCGGCGACGATAGTTGGTGGGTAGCTGCCTGCGACAATAGCTCGATGCCAGGATTTGATTTCAACTAATACAAAAGGGTGTTGCTAGTTTAAGCAACACCCTTTTGTTCGTTTTTACCTTTTTTCTCTAAATCAGGACTTACGCAAAAATCGCTAAAAAGCTTAATTTGTTGAACCGGCAAGACGCCAAGAACGCGAAGAATTCGTAGAGTGTGCGTAAGTCCTATAAATAACCGCTACATTTATTTAGTGAGTTGAGGTCGTTCAATCAAAACGGTCTCTAAAGTATTGAGGGTAGAAATGGGAAGACTTTAGGTTGTAAAAATTAATATAATGCTCTTATGATGAGCACTTCCAAACCTCGGAAAATTTTTGGCACAGGTCACCGTCGGCGTGAAAACGACTGGCGGTTATTTTTGCGTCTACTACCTTATGTCCGCCGTCGTGGGCGATCGCTAGCGTTTGCTATGTTACTGTTGGTGCCAATAGCTGTTGCTAACGCTGTGCAACCACTGCTTATTGGACAAGTTATCTCCTTAATTCGCCAAGAACAAAGCGCCTATGAGTTTTTAAGAAATCGTCCGTTGTCACAAGGGCTAAATATCATCGAAATATTGTTGCTGATAACAATCAGTGTACGACTGATATTTACAGGTTTTCAAGGTTATTTAGTACAAAAGCTAGGTCAACAAATCACTGCCGAAATTCGTCGAGACTTGTTTGATCATGTCACATCTTTGGCGGTGCGTTTTTTTGATAGAACACCTGTAGGAAAATTAATCACCAGGCTCACCAGTGATGTGGAAGTATTAGGAGATGTGTTTTCCACTGGAGCTATAGGCATTGTGTCAGATTTGTTTTCTATGCTGGTGATTCTTGGTTTTATGTTTTCTATGCAGTGGCAACTGGCTTTTTTGCTATTGATGGTTTTCATACCAATAACAGGTATTATAGTCTACTTACAAAAGCAGTACCGCAAAGCAAATTACAAGACGAGGGAAGAACTTTCTGGACTGAATTCTCAGTTACAAGAAAATATCGTTGGCATTAATGTTGTGCAATTGTTCCGGCGGGAAAAATTCAATGCCGAGTTGTTTCGTGTTAACAATCAACGTTATGTCCACGAGGTAGATAAGACTATCTTTTATGATTCAGCAGTTTCGGCAACACTTGAATGGATTGCCCTAATTTCAATTGCGGCTGTTCTGTGGGTGGGCGGTTATTTACTACTGCAAATAAACTTGACTTTTGGTGTATTATCTGCATTTGTATTGTATGCTCAACGCCTATTCGATCCATTACGAGAGTTTGCGGAAAAATTCACTGTCATCCAAGCTGGTTTCACCGCGATAGAACGCGTGAGTGAAGTTTTGGATGAACGGATAGAGATACACGATCGCGGTAATCCCAGATTCTCAATTTACGATTCTCGGTTAGGTTACATAGACGAAATAACTGATAATCCCGAATTACCAATCGAAAATTCCCAACCTGAATTCGGAGAAATCCGCTTTGAACACGTCTGGTTCGCGTACAAAGATAATGACTATGTCATCAAAGATTTGGACTTTACCATTCATCCTGGTGAGAAAGTGGCGTTAGTAGGTCCGACAGGTGCGGGCAAAAGTTCTATTATCCGTCTTTTGTGTCGCCTTTACGAACCCAACGAAGGACGCATTTTTGTAGATGGTATAGATATCCGCGAAATCCCCCAAGCAGAACTGCGGCGTTACATGGCGGTGATTTTGCAAGAAGGCTTTTTGTTTGCTGGTGATGTCAAAAGCAACATTACCTTAGGAGACAGCTACAGTCTTGAGGAAATTCAACAAGCAGCAGAGAAAACTAACATTGCTCAGTTTATTGAACAACTGCCTCAAGGCTATGATACTCAACTTAGAGAACGGGGTACAAACCTTTCTAGCGGTCAAAAGCAACTTTTAGCATTTGCTCGTGCTGCTATTCGCGATCCACAAATTTTGGTACTGGATGAAGCAACTGCTAGTCTGGATGTAGGAACGGAAGCTCTCATCCAAGAAGCTTTAGACAAACTGTTACTAGGACGTACTGCCATTATTATTGCTCACCGCTTGTCCACCATTCGTAACGTGGATCGAATTTTGGTACTAAAGCGCGGAGAATTAATAGAACAGGGAAGTCATGAAGAGTTGCTGCAACAAGGAGGAATGTACGCTACTTTGCACAATTTACAGATGTTAGCAACTTGACATCTCTGGCTATGTGTAAACACGCCTTCGTTATCCAAAGAACCTGATATTTCTATAGCCAGCGAAGCCTCATTTTATTGAGTACAAGTCGCCAGCTTGTTAGATGCAAGCCAGAAACTATCCACAGCATACTTGGTAAACACCGATTCTTGTACAGCATTGCAAGAAGTTTTCAGTCTCACAGTTTTCGTTTCGTCTTTCACCAGCTTTGCTTGATAACAGTATAAAGAGGCATCTGGCTTTTCAACATTCTGAGCGATAGCGTGTCGCTCAGAATGACACAATACTACATTTCCCAATTTGGTATCACAATTCAGAATGATCCCACGGAGAAATCTAGAGGATTGACTCAAGTTAGTATAGGGAAAGAGAAAAATCCCCAAACTTGTTGCTATGGCTTGTGCTTATTTCCGCTTTTCACCTCCAAATGCAAATGCTGACACTGATTTGGAAATTATGCGTTCTGTGATCAACTCTTTACTAAAGGGAGCGAAACCAGACGCTATTGGTGTTAGCTTTGGCGGACCAGTGGACGCAACAACAGGGAAGGTAAGACTGTCCCATCATGTGCTTGGATGGGAGAATGTTCCTTTGCGCGACTTGCTAGAGGAAGAGTTTGGCGTTCCAGCTTCTGTAGATAACGATGCTAATGTTGCTGCTTTGGGGTTGATTAAATTCGCCACATTACCAATACCCACACCCAGCGCCCAACTAGCCGTGTACAAAATTTCCTGAGCTAAATTATCCCCAGCCGCCGCAGCTTCACTCACCACCTTCCCCGTCACCAACTCCAAATTATCTCCCACCAACTCCCTTAACACGTCTCCTCTTCTTCCTTCGTGTCCTTGGCGTCTTTGCGGTTCGCTGGCAGAACTTATAGGACGGGATCAGGCAACTATTACTCGCGCTTGTGAGAAAATATAAAGATGGAGGACGCGATTGCCCAAAGGGCAGACGCCAAGGGCGTATCGCTTGCTCGAAGTCAAACATGCACCGGGTAAAGTTTCTATTGTTAGCGAGGAAGCCTTGAAACGTCTGAAACAGAGGTTGCAGGAGCCGCAAGGATTTCACAGCTATGGTCAAATTCAACAATGGCTCGTTGCTGAGTTTCAACTGGACATCGCCTATAAAACGGTCTATGAACTCGTTCGCTATCGAATCGGTGCTAAGCTCAAAGTCCCTCGCCCCCAAAGCACCAAACAACATCCACAGAGTCTGTCTCACTTTAAAAAAAACTTCCTCTAGCATTCAAATTCTTGCAGGAGGAATTTGGAGAGGGGAAGCGATTGAGGTACTTGTGCAGAGGAGACAACCCGCTTGGGACTTAAGACGATCGCGGGACGTTTAATTACTGCGGCGGGCGGTTAAACCCCTCGGACTCAGCCAGTGGCAACGTGAGAATTTTTATTTATACGGAGTCGTGGAGCCGTTGAGTGGATACAGCTAATTCTGCCGAGTTTTCTCACCTTGATGGTGACTGTTTTCAGCAGTTTTTGGAGTTGCTTTCTGTTCAACTAGGAGATGATGTTGCGGTTATCCAGTTCGACCAAGGGTCATTTCATCGGGTTAAAGCTCTCGATTGTCCAGAAAATATTATCCCTATTTTTCAACCGCCTCACTCTGCGGAACTTAATCCAATTGAGCGGTTTTGGGAATTTCTCAAATCTAAACTGGAATGGGAAAACTGCAAAACTCTCAACCAACTGCGCCAAAAGTTAGCTCAAGTCCTAGACACAATTACACCTGAGGTGATTGCTTCTCTCACTTCTTACGATTTCATTCTTGAAGCTTTATTTAGCGCAGCTTCATAAAGAATTGGTATTAGCCCAAATGTTGCTGCTAAATAAGGGTCTGGTGATGAATCTCACTCCCATTTAGTGATGTGTTGTATGCCTAGTACCGCTGCGCGGAAGTCAAAAGTCAAAAGTCAAAAGTCAAAAGTATTATGAAATGGGCTTTTGAGCGATTGTAAATGGTTGCCCTATTTACGCCGTGACGTACTAGTTGCCTTGTCACCGTATTTAATGGCAGTTGAAGATAACTCAGGTGTGCGCGAGCCAACAGTTCGCTTACTGTTAGAATGTCTCAACTTTGGGGCACTTTTCAAGATTCCAGCATTGTGGGTAGATGGGCTTTACCAGCGGTTTTTTTTGACGTTTATGGAAATGGCAAAATGGTAATTTTTTTTGATAAAAGTTGTGTTTTTTAAGTTGAATAATCTTTAAATAACTAGCTATATTTTCATGAATTTAAAAGTTCCAATTTAAAAAAACTGTTTTTTCACGATTTAATCTTGACGAGAAAACGATAAAAGCAGAAAATAGTAATGAGTTATGTTATCTGTTCATTTTGTTTAATTTAATATTATTTGTTGAACAATGCCAGCCAAGAATTTAGTGAGCGCTCATAAATTAAAACCTACTGTACTTGATTTATTTTGTGGTGCAGGTGGTATGAGTTTAGGGTTTCAAAATGCTGGATGTAAAATTTTAGCAGGAATAGATCATAGTCCCCACGCTATTAGAACTCATCATAAGAATTTCCCGAACTGTAAACTGAAGCTTAAGCCTCAGGATATTACTAATATAAAGCCACATGATTTGAATTTAAAACCCGGTGAAGTGGATATTGTGGTTGGTGGACCCCCCTGCCAAGTATACTCATTGGTAGGTATTGGTAAAATGCGGTCATTAGGCAGAAAAATTGAAAATGACCCTAGAAATTTTCTGTACCAGAAATTTGTGGAGTTTCTAGATTTTTATCAGCCATTATTTTTTGTAATGGAAAATGTGGATAGCCTAGTAAAAAGAACAATATTTCCGACTATTCTTAGGGAACTAGAGTTTGGTTTACCACGAAAACGAGAAAATTATCCTGGTTATCGAATTCATCATAATATTCTAATAGCTTCAGATTATGGTGTTCCTCAAATTAGGAAACGTCTTTTCATTGTAGGTGTACGTCAAGATTTAGAATATGAATTTGAATTTCCTCAACCACTTAAAAGGAATCCAGTTTCAGTAGGGGAGGCTATTAGCGATTTGATACCACTTACCCCTCCATATCTACCTTTGAAGAGCAAAAATAGTGGATTACCTCAAGAAGATAGCAAAAAGTTTTATCTCACTCATCCGCAATCAAGCTATCAGAAAAAAATGAGAAGAGAAATTACTAAGATGCCAGAGCCAGACGGAGTTATGAATCATATATGTCGCTCTCATAACCCAGTAGATATAATTTGTTTTGCCATGCTTGCCCAAGGTGGAAAATATACAGATTTACCCGAAAATATGAGACGTTATCGTTGGGATATATTTGATGATAAGTATAAACGTTTACCTTGGAATAAACCAGCGTGGACTTTGACTGCTCATATGCGCAAAGATTGTCTGGCTTATATTCATCCTATACAGAATCGTAGTATTTCAGTAAGAGAAGCGGCTAGGCTGCAAAGTTTCCCGGATCACTTCGTTTTTGATGCGCCCATGACCAGAATGTTTGAGTTGGTTGGGAATTCTGTGCCACCGCTTTTGGCGGAAGCGATCGCTAAACCGATTGTTAAACAAGTACAAAATTACTATGAGACTAACCCGAAGGTTGAGCAACTCAGCTTACTTTAGTGTGTTCAGGGAGTGTGCCTTAACGCATCACTTTGAGTCATTTAAATGAGGAATTGCAAAATGATAATATTCGCCGTACAGGTGAAAAATATGTAATTATAACTACTAAGATGAATTGCTCTACCGGGAGTTACAACCGGATGGTTCGTGAACGTGCTAACGACGAATATGACTTGGTTGAACCCCGTGCGCCTGCGATGCTGGAGTCATTACGGGCTTTTGGATACAACATCCAGACTGCGATCGCCGATCTGATTGACAACAGTATCTCTGCTGGGGCAAAGAATGTATGGCTGCAATTTTACTGGGATGGATCTGAGTCTTACATATCTATCCTGGATGACGGCAAAGGCATGACTGAAGCGGAACTAGTGAATGCCATGCGTCCAGGTAGCCGAAATCCTTTGGAAGAAAGAGAACCAAATGATTTGGGAAGATTTGGTTTAGGACTGAAGACGGCATCTTTTTCTCAGTGTAGGCGGCTCACTGTTTGTGCAAAGGCAGTTAATCAAAACTCTGTAACTCGTCGCTGGGATTTAGATTATGTGAGTCAAACAGGAGAGTGGCGGTTACTCCGTTCTGCAGCATCAGGTTCAGAAGAAAGATTAACCGCCTTAGAGCAAATGGAAAGTGGAACAGTGGTGCTGTGGGAGAGTATGGATCGGGTAGTTGGTGGGACAAAAACTGACGATCCAAAGGCACACAACCGCTTTTTAGAAATGATTGAAGATGTGGAAAAGCATCTGACGATGGTATTCCATCGGTTTTTGGAGCGAAAGAATAAGTTACAAATTTGGATTAATCAGCGACTAATTGAGCCTTGGGACCCATTCCTCACAAACGAAAAAGCAACACAGTGGTTGCCAGAAGAGAATCTATACTTCCGAGAAGATAGGGTGGTTATTCAACCTTATGTGCTTCCTCATCACTCAAAAGTAGATTCGCAAACCTATGAAAAAGCTGCGGGTCCAAATGGCTGGAATGCTCAACAAGGTTTTTACATCTACCGTAATGAAAGGATGCTTGTTGCTGGTGACTGGCTTGGTTTAGGTTTACAGAGGGATGAACATTGTAAGCTGGCGCGAATCCAGGTTGATTTGCCAAATTCAATGGATAGCGACTGGAATATCGATGTTAAAAAGTCTAGAGCGCGTCCACCTGCATCTTTACGGGAAGACTTCAAACGCATCGCAAAACTAACGCGAGCAAGAGCATCTGATATATATAGATATCGCGGAAAAGTTATTGCCAGAAAATATTCAGACAATTATGTCTTTACTTGGCTGAAGAAGCTTAAACATGGCAAGGTTTTTTATGTTATTAACCCAGAGCATCCATTAGTTAAAGAAGCGCTAAATATTCCGACAGAATATCGTCAAATTATCAAGGCATTACTTCGACTAATTGAAGAGACTGTTCCTGTTCAGCAAATTTGGCTTGACAGTGCTGTAAGCTCAGAGCAACACAGTCAACCATTTGAGGGAGTCCCTGCAAGAGAAGTCAGAGAAGTGATGATGCAAATTTATCAAGCGTTGATAAAAGATGGTTTAACCACCTCAGAAGCACGGAGCCTGTTAGTAAAAATGGAACCATTTCAGCACTTTGAAGAACTGATAGCGACATTACCTGAATCTACTTATTAGTAAAGACAAAGCATGAATAATTCTAAGGAATATCAACAAGCATTAGATTTTGCACTAGCAATGCTGAAGCACAATGACGAGGTGACGGACGAGTTAATCCGTGAAAAAGTTAACCTTGCTCTTAAGATGATACAGCTTCAAGGTTCAAATGAAAATTTTGACCCAGATACTTTGATTTGGGATTTACAGAGCAGATTTACAGTCAGAATGGCGCAAGCCACCATCCTCGACGGAGAAGAACGTGTAGATTGGCTGCCTAAACGACGGGATAGCATTGAGTGGCGCTTCTGGAAAAGGTATGAACGTTACTTGCTAGAGGAGAAGAAGTTGTCTCCACTGGTTGTTCGTCGTATAGACGAACTTACAGATTCAATTATTGAGCGGATAGAAGATCCGACTAAGAATGGTCATTGGGATCGTCGTGGCATGGTTGCAGGGCAAGTTCAGTCAGGAAAGACTGGTAACTACACTGGTTTAATTTGCAAAGCGGCAGATGCTGGTTATAGGCTAATCATTGTATTAGCAGGTATACACAATAATCTCCGCAGTCAGACGCAGATTCGCCTAGATCAGGGTGTTCTTGGATATAACACTCGACAAAATATGACATTTGACCCAAACAATAGACGGACTGGGGTTGGTAAACTTCGGGGAGAGCAGTTACACCCTGTTCATTCACTTACAAATGCTGAAGAAAGAGGAGATTTTCAGATAACAATCGCCAAACACAGTAATATTGACTTACGAGCGGTGCCAACATTGCTTGTTGTCAAGAAAAATGGCTCAATTCTCAAAAATTTAATCAATTGGGCAACCAAAAGACATGGTGAAAAAGACCCAGCTACAGGGCGGCTTATTGTACATGATATACCACTTTTATTAATTGATGATGAATGTGACAATGCATCAATTAATACAAGAGAAGACGATACAAATCCAACTACAATCAATGCTCGTATCCGTGAACTACTAAATAGTTTTTCTCAAAGTGCTTACGTTGGCTACACAGCTACTCCCTTCGCCAATATTTTTATTGATGTTAATAGTAATACCCACAAGCACGGAGATGACCTGTTTCCACGAGACTTTATTATCAACCTTCCTGCCCCAGACAATTATGTCGGATCATCTCGCGTCTTTGGCATTACTGCCGATCCTGATTCAGGACTAGAAGAACAAGATGGCTTACCAATTGTTCATACAGTCAAAGATTATCAAGATTGGATGCCCGACACCCATAAAACAGATCATGTTCCGAGTGAATTGCCTTACTCACTGAAAAAAGCTGTGAAATCTTTTATCATCTCCTGTGCTGCTAGGATGGCACGGGGACAAGATAAAGAACATAATTCAATGCTGGTTCATGTAACGCGATGGAATGAAGTTCAAATCTTAGTTAAAAACCAAGTTCATAATGAAATAAAAAATATACAGCATCGATTACGATATGGAGAAGGTGGTTATCAAAAAAAAATTTCAGAAGAATTTAGAAGGCTTTGGGAAGAAGACTTTGTACCGACAACAAAAGCTATAGATGATCCTGAAAAAAAACTGCTTACATGGCAAGAAGTTGAGAAATTCCTAGAACCAGCAGCACAAAAAATTCAAGTAAAAACCATTAACGGTAAAGCAAAAGAAGTACTAGATTACGAAGATAACCCAGATGGAATCAGTGTGATTGCAATTGGTGGCGATAAACTTTCACGGGGTCTGACTCTTGAAGGTTTAACTGTCAGCTACTTCCTGAGAGCATCAAAAATGTATGATACTTTGATGCAAATGGGAAGGTGGTTTGGATATAGACCAGGATACCTTGATCTCTGCCGATTGTACACATCAGAAGAATTAATTTATTGGTATCAACACATTACACTAGCGAACGAGGAACTTAGACAGGAGTTTGACTACATGGCGATGCTGAACAAAACGCCATCTAATTTTGGTCTACGGGTGAGAACGCATTCTGATGGACTAACAATTTCCAATGTAGGAAAAATTAGAAAAGGAAAAGTTTTACGTGTTACTTATGCTGGTGCTATTACTGAAACTGTAGCTTTCGATAAAAACCCAGCCATTAATAATAAAAATATTGATTCCTTTGTCAAATTTTTGAATTTAATTGGTAAACCAGAAAAGGAACCTAGAATCAATAACATTGATGCCTATGTATGGACTAATTTGGATGGAAATGACATTGTAGCTTTACTTAAAGAAGTTAAGACACATCGGGATTCAATTAGGGCAAACAGTCAACTTTTGGCTGATTACGTCAGTCAACAGATTATGAAGAATGAACTCAGGAATTGGACTGTTGTTCTGAAATCCAAAAAAGATGCAAAAAAACCGTTAGTTGGTAAGTATGAAGTTGGTCTATACAAACGGACAGGTTCAAAAGCCAGCAACTCAGAAAGATACTCAATTCAAAGACTTGTTAGCCCTGATGATGAGGTTATTTACCTTCCTGGAGGAAGTCGGCAAATTAAGGACAAAAAGACTTTTAGAGAAAATAGAGATCCTGATAGAGGTCTGCTTCTAATTTACCCCCTTGATCCAGCAGAGGCAGGATTGGAAGGAAACCCTATTTTGGGATTTGCGCTTAGTTTTCCAGGTAGTCAAAATGCTAGCAGTGTTGAGTATCTGGTAAACAACGTTTACTATGCACAGGAATTTGGAGAAGAAAATCAGGAATGAGTATTCGTGAACTCTGGACTGAACTCGAAAAAAGTATCAAACTAGGTGGTTCTGAATACCTAGTTCGCAGAGTCAGACCAGATTGTGCCTGTGACTTACGTATAGGAGTTCAAGAACCAACTGGAAACAGAATGTTACTTCTAAAGATCAGACGTAGTTCTGCCTCATCTATTGTAGACTTTCCAAGTTCTGAAGGTTTTGAAGTTCGACGAATTTTATTACCTAGTGATGGGGAAAATTATGTTACTCTACAACTCGTTCTTACCCAAAATAGGTATGCTGATATTTTTACTAGCTTAGTAGATGATGTTATAGAAGGAGTCGCTGGAAAACAAAAAGAAAAAGCAGCATTAGAAGAATTTATAATCCGGCTAAGGCGATGGCAATCTTTTTTCAAACAGCATTCACCGGATGGACTAAGCAAAACTCAACAGCAAGGATTATATGGTGAACTCTGGTTTCTGCGTCAAGTTATAATTCCCCAACTGGGTTCTCGTCAAAGTATCCAATACTGGACTGGTCCCAGAGGAACGCAACAAGATTTCCAATTTCCAAACTGTGCAGTTGAGGTTAAAACAACTGTAGAAAAGCAGCATCAAAAACTGAGTATTTCTAGTGAACGGCAGTTAGACGGTACTGGTACGGGTACACTAATTCTTGTTCATTTATCCCTTGATGTCAGACAAGGACGCGGTGAGTCGTTACCTGATATTGTTAACAGCGTCAGAATCTTAGTCCAAAATGACCCCATAGCCAAGGAAGAATTAGAAACACTCCTGTTGGAAGTTGGCTATCTGGATATACATACCCCCCGTTATGAAGAAATCGGCTACACCCAACGAGAGGTTAACTATTTCAAAGTCGAGGGAGATTTTCCCAGAATTGTCGAAGCGGATTTGCCCAATGGCGTTGGGGATGTTCGCTACAGCATTAGCGTTGCTGAATGTAAACGCTTCTCCCTACCAGAATTAGATGTCATTTCTCTAATCGGGTGCAACTATGAATGAGCAAACCAAATTAATTCAGTTTGCCGCAGAGCTTATACAAGAGGTAATTAATAATTCTGAAGCTGGACAAGATAATGAAGATGGTGAAGGTGATTCTTTTCGCGAAGATGAATTTACCCGCCTCATGATTGAATATCTGACTGATGCTGGAGAACTAGATGATGGAGAAGTTTGCTACCATCGCAATCGCGGTATTAAAGTTAACGGCTACAGCATTAATCAAGATTTTGAATGTCTGAATTTATTTATTTCTATTTATACTCAAAGTATTCCGCCTGTGACTGTCACCAAGCAAGAGGTTGAAACAGCATTTCGCAGGCTTACAAATTTTTTACAGAAAGCACTCAAGGGATACCATCTGTCTATTGAGGAAGCCTCCAGTGTTTTCGATATGGCGCTTCAAATTCATGACTTGAGAACACAACTTAGCCAAATTAGGCTGTACTTATTTACAGATGGTCGTACAACTATTGATGTCAAACAACATGAAACGATTGAAAATATAACTTGCTCGTTTCATGTTTGGGATATTGAAAGAACTTACCGTTGTCTGAGTTCAGGTAAGCAGCGGGAAACCATTGAAATTGACTTTGAATCCCAATATGGGGTAGCAATTCCTTGTTTGCCAATGCCAAGGTCTAATTCAGACTACACTGCTTACATGGTAATCATTCCGGGTGAAATTCTTTACAAAATCTACGCTGAATATGGTCCTCGTCTGCTAGAACGCAATGTTCGTTCTTTTCTGCAAGCGAGAGGAAAAGTTAACAAGGGAATTCGACAAACAATCCTGCAAGAACCCCATCGTTTTTTAGCATATAACAATGGCATTTCTGCAACTGCGGAAGCTGTGGAGTTAGTTGATTTACCGGGAGGCGGTAAAGGTATCAAATCCGCACGGGATTTACAAATTGTTAATGGAGGTCAAACCACTGTATCTATTTATCAAGCAGCCAAGAAAGACAAAGCAGATGTATCTAACATTTATGTACAAGCAAAACTGTCAGTAGTAGCGCCTGAAAAAGCCAATGAAATCGTCCCCCTGATATCCCGTTACGCTAACAACCAAAATAAAGTCAATGAAGCAGATTTTTCAGCGAACGATCCGTTCCACATTCAAATCGAGGAATTTTCTCGCACCATCTGGGCACCTGCAGTAGATGGAACGCAGCGACAGACTCGTTGGTTTTATGAACGGACACGGGGACAGTACCTTGATGTAAAGGGACGTGAGGGAACTGCAGCAAAAAAGAAAATCTTTACTACTACGCATCCCACCTCACAGAAATTTACTAAGACAGATTTAGCCAAGTTTGAGAATACTTGGAATCAGTTACCCCATTTGGTTAGTCTTGGTGCTGAGAAAAACTTTCGTGAGTTTACAATTCAATTGGCTAAACGCGGCAAATTCCAACCAGATGAAGACTATTTCAAGCGACTCATTGCCAAAGCTATTCTTTTCAGAAAAACAGAAAAGATTGTGCAAGTCCAGCAATTTGGTGGCTATCGTGCCAATATTGTCACATATACACTTGCTTACCTAAGTAACAAAACAGCACAACAAATTGATTTAGAACGGATTTGGAGAGAACAGGGTCTTTCACCAGCATTGCAGGAAGCAATTAAAATAGTATCCTATCAAGTTCATCAAGTTATTATCAATCCTCCTGGCGGTCGTAATGTAACTGAATGGTGTAAGAAAGAAGAATGCTGGAAGCAAATTCAGACTATTGAGATTGAGTTACCAAATGAATTTTGGAATGAATTAATTTCAGTTGATACAAAGCCAAATCAAATTGATAAAGGAATCGAAAGTCCTGATACAGAAGACTTAAAAGTTATTGTACAAATCAACGAAGTATCAGATGAAACTTGGTTTCAGCTTGCTCATTGGGCAAAAGAAACAGATAACTTGCACTCTTGGCAACGAAGCCTAGCGTTTAGTCTTGGAAAACTTGCTGCTAAACGAAAGAGTCCATCTTATAAACAAGCCAATGAGGGTATAAAGATTTTGCACGAAGCAGAGCAACTAGGGTTTAAATATACACATGACAGCAATGGCAAGATTTCCGTTTAGTAACAAAAATTTCTGCCATAATTGCAGCTGTCACCTCACGCATGAAATGGAGGCGTTCAGCGCTCCGCGCTGTAGCGTTTGCGCAGCGCCCCCTTAGGGGCTAGCTATCGCCTGTATCTCTTTTGATGTCGTATACGATTTCTACGTCAAAACCAAATTATCCCGATGAACCACGGTTTCCGCACCAACATAACCTAAAATAGCAGCAATTTCACTAGAACGGCGTCCGCGAATCTTTTGTAATTCGGTGCTACTGTAGTTCACCAATCCTCTGGCAACTTCATGACCATTTTTATCACACAATTGCACTGCTTCTTGAGTGTCAAATTCCCCTTCTACTGTGGTAATACCAGCAGCTAACAACGATTTGCCACCACCAGAAATTGCTAGCACTGCTCCCGCATCCAAATAGAGTTTCCCAGCAGGAATCAAACCATAAGCTATCCAACGTTTACGGGCGGAAGTTGGTTCTGGTTGTGGTTCAAAGTGAGTACCAATGGTTTCGCCCTGTAAAATTTTTTCGATATTGTGCGGATATCGTCCTTGAGTAATGACGGTGCGAACACCAGCAGCGATCGCAATTCGTGCTGCAGAAATTTTGGTCACCATACCGCCAGTACCCCATTGGGAACCTTGTGTCCCTGTTTGCACCTGTAATTCTGCTAACTCTTTGATGTTGCTCACTAAAGCAATGGGTTGGGCATCAGGTACAGAACGGGGATCAGCTGAGTAAAGCCTATCAACATCGGTGAGCAAAAAGAGCCAATCTGCTTCCACTAAGCTAGCAACGAGGGCAGAAAGGGTGTCATTATCCCCAAATTTCAGTTCTTCCACTGCGACTGTATCATTTTCATTCACCACTGGAATGACTCCTAGTTCGAGTAATTCTCGGAACGTGTTGTAGACGTTAAGGTAACGACTGCGCTGAACTAAGTCACTACGGCTGAGCAAAACCTGAGCAATTGGCTGTTGCAGTGTCGTAAATAAATCGTCGTACACTCGTATTAATCTGCCTTGCCCTACTGCTGCAACTGCCTGTTTTAGGGCGATCGCCTTAGGACGTTCTGTTAACCCTAGCCGCCCACAACCCACTCCCACAGCGCCAGAGGATACCAAAATGACCTTATAACCCTGTCGTCGCAGATGTGAAAGGGTTTCTGCTAAAGTCGCGATTGTGGAAAGTGCCAGTTGTCCGGTTTCTGGTTGAGTCAGGCTGGAGGTGCCAATTTTGACGACAATTGTTTTAGTCATTAGTCATTAGTCATTAGTTATTAGTCATTCGTTTTATGACATAGGACTAGGGACAATCAACTAAATTGTGAAGCGCCAGACCCTCTATAATCTTGAGGCTGACGCTTCACTTTTTTATATTGAGTTGTTATCACTTAGGGTCTTTATTTTGGCTGACCCCTTTGTTATTTATACTTATTATGATTGCAGATTTTTGTTTGAAACAAAGTTTTTTTTATTTTTTCTTTAGATTTACTTTCCTGACTATTTATCAATTTTTGTAACCCTTCTTGTCTTAGGAGTAATAGAAGCACCGAGAATTTCAGATAGCCAAACTTCAAAGTTGCGTATCGGATGGGAGCGAAGAGCAACATCTGGATGAATAATTGGTTCTACCAGAATAGTAAACATTCCTAAGCGATTACCTGCCAAGACATCAGTGAATAATCTATCTCCCACCATGCCTACCTGGTGTACAGGTAAATTCATCGCTTTGAGTGCTTGCCGAATTTTACGTCGCGAGGGCTTGGCAGCACCTAAGAAATAGGGCAGGTTGAGCGATCGCGCAATTCCACCAATCCGAGTTTCACTCAGGTTATTACTAACCAAACACAACTTGACAAAGGGGCGCATTTGTTCTACCCACTGTCGCAGTTCCACAGAAGCTGAGGCGGCTCTAATTGGTACTAATGTTTCATCTACATCCAACACCAGCCCCAAGAGCCCATTTTTTTGGATCATGTCTGGTGTGAGGTTCAACACTGAACCTTCTAAAATCAAGCTAGGCTGTATGAGATTGTTCCAGTGCATAGTCATTAGTCATTACTCATTAATCATTGGCATTAATTGACACTCCTCGGGCTAAAGCCGCGAGGATTCTTGGTTCGTTGACTCGCCACTAAGCAGCAGGTTTGCACCAACTGCCCAGGAGGGCAAATCTCCCACGCCAGGTGCTTCAAGTCGGGGAACCCGCTGTTAGCACCTGGCTCCCAAGCGTAAGTTCCCGTGTGCCCCACGGTACTGAGTCCTCTTTTCAGGATGTTGATTGCTGCATTCACGTCTCTGTCTTCTACGAACCCACAATGTGGACACACGTGAGTTCTAGTGGATAGGGATTTTTTTACTTTCTGACCACAGTTAGAGCAATTCTGGCTTGTATTATGGGGAGGCACAGCAACTGTGACCTTCCTATACTTGTGACCAAAATACTCTAACCACGACCGGAAAGTTGACCAACCAGCGTCAGATATTGATTTAGCCAGATGACGATTACGTACCAAACCTTTCACATTTAAGTCTAGCCTGCGGCAAGCCGCTTCGCGTCTACATAAGCTACCAAATCGTTAGATTGGATGAGGAGGTGTGCCAATCTCTTGCAATACTCTTTTCTTGCCTAGGTTGAGTCGGTGGGGACTATTATGTCCCGCACCTCCCCTCCGCGATCCGGACGTGCCCATTTCTGTGCAGTTAGAGTCGATGTCCGTATTGCTACAGCGCACCTCTCCTTCAGAACCGGACGTGCGAGTTTCCCCGCATCCGGCTCCTAGCAACCTGTGGGTAACTGGGTACACAACCCAAAATCCCATTCATAAACCGTTTTCAGGAATTGACAGACCTTAATCACCGTCTTGAGCCTTCCAAACATTTGGAGTTTTGCATTCCCCTGTTCGCTGGGCAGTTGCAGCTTCAGTCCTTCCGACTTGTTCGCACGACCAACGTTTTCCTTGGATTGTCGGTCTATGTTCCACCTAGTCCGATCTACGCCGTTTTTCGGGGCGCGTGTGTGCTTGCCCGTCCGCGTCAATACGTCCTGCTACCAATCCCAGTGGTATTATCTTACTTAGAATTAAGTCGATTACAGTCCGCTTGTCTACGCATGGTCTAATCCATTTTTAGACTTCTCGGTTGCCGGGGGCAATTTCGTTCCCCCATCCTACCCGTCTCCTTCCGGTAAGGAATTAATCACTTCCCTCCACCCAGGTTGTCAACCCTGAGAAGTTGGAGACGTTTTTCCTCGTTCCGTTCCCTAGATTGTTTTGATACCGAATGGGTCACCATTTCGCCTACCACCAACCCAAAGGTTATGCAGCTAATGCCGGAACTGCTGCGGGTTTATAGGTGATGAAGTCGAGATTTGGCCAGGTTCTCGCTTTCGGGTAAGGCGCTTTTTCAAGTGCTTCGCATATAGCTCACCCTAGTATCTCCCCGTTAGCGCAAAGCTCTGCGGGGGAAGCTTCCCCCGCAAGACTTTGCGCCAGTGTTGTTACCTGCTTGTTTTACAACTGATTACGCCCTGTTTCCAGCTTCGCTCTGGTAATTAACCTCGACGTGGACTAGACGCGGGAGTCACTTCTAACCCTGAAGGGGAGGACTTGCACCTCCATCCAAGGAACAGTTATGAGATTTTCAAGGTTCTACCTTGACGTTCTCACCGCAGCTTATGTATTAGGCTGCGAACGAGTCGCACTCCGGCTCCCGATATTCTTAGGGCTTATCCCTTTTACCCATGTGGATATAATCGTGACAACTTTCATGAACTGCTAACAGATTTTTTGTTTTGCAGTTGCTGTGGTTGCCGTCTTTGTGGTGCAGGTGTACTCGTTCTTCACTTGTGAACCTTAAGCCACAATATCCGCATGTATGGTTCTGTCTTTTGAGGGCTTTGGAAGTTTCTCCGTTATATAATTCACTATTGCGAGTGCTCCAGTAAATTATGTCTCCGTCATAGGGAGATTTATTCCCTGTTACGTTGACGTGTTTATGTTCGGAGTGAGGTACTGCTGGAAACGATTTGTCAATTAATTTATTTGTTGACTCTCGTTTTAAACTGGCTTCCTTGTTGAAGACTTTCCACGTTCTGCTTCTTATACCAATCCGTATTCACACAAGGCAATACTAACGCTGCCATCTCTCCCAATGATGGCGCG
>NZ_QMEB01000124.1 GCF_012912135.1 Brasilonema bromeliae SPC951
TCGTCAGTTGCTTCAACGCGGGGAACCCGCGCAACGCACTGACTCACAACTTCAATCGCTAAAGATATCGATGCAGTCTGAGTGATGAATGATTCATCTTCCCATACAGGTTCATTTACAAGATTGTCGTTATTTAGTATCAGTACATCTGGGGAGTATCCAGATTCATGAAGAGGTGGTTTGATGATTACAGTTTTTGGTATGAAGTACGGAAGCTTTAGCCGCAGGAATTCAGATGTTGTTTGGGAAGCTAAAAACCCAACAACTCTTTCATGTTTCCCTTTTGGCAAAGCCATTTCTACAATCACTCCATCATATAATTCATAACGACGTTCGGAATTCTCAGGATACCAAGCTACGAATTCTTCAAAGGTTACTAGCTTGGTTTTTGGTAAAGCTTGAGTCATGGTTATTACCTCAACTAAGGATAGTACATAAGTAGGTCAACATTGAGAAACATAAAATAGAATCTTTGCGATTGCTTCGCTCCACTCCGTTTCACTCGCAATGACATTTCACGTTTAATTAGGTTGAGCTACTTATCTGGACGGCGTGGACGTACTTTTACGAATCTCCAACGAATTCATCATTGCTTGTGCAGTTTCTAAAAAAGCATCATATTGACTTTCTTCTGCTGTGTAAGTCACGATGTATGCTTTGTTGTCTTTTACTGTCCAAACTGCCATCCTCTTAACATTAAATTGCTCTTGCTTTCCTGTGTAAATAACTTCATGTGCTGGTAGCTTTGCCAGTTTAGTTGGATGCGATTGATTGATTCTAGGATTTGTTAAATATCGGGTAATTTGATTAACTTTTAAATTTGTATAATCAGGTAAGGAAATAGATTTTTTCAAGTCTTCCATTTCTACAGATAGTTCTGGTTTAAAAGAATTTGAATCATTATTTTGAGGAGAAAAAAATTTCGCGACATCACCCGTAAATCTATCTTCTATCTTTTGAATTATCCAATCTTTAGGATATTTCATCCTAATCAGAAAATAGTTAGAACTATCATAAGTCAAAAATGAGGTTTTAGTTAACGATGAATCATTATGTGATGAAGCGAATATTTTCTCTCGTATTTCTGGAACCAAAACAACTATACAAGGGACAAGAGCAACCAACACCAAAGCTAAGGCAATCTTTCTATTTTGCCACTTCTTTAATTTCCTTTTTGTGACTAAGCTTAAAAGCGCTTGCGAAACTTCATTCACTGACTGATAGCGCTTACAAGAATCATAACGCACCATTTTGTCTAAAATATCTGCTAGCTGAGGTTTAACTTGTACCAAATCTCGCCAAACAACTTCATGAGTCTCTGGATTTTTTGGGAGTTGTTTAGGCAAAATTCCTGTCAGGGCTTGGATAGCAGTGATACCCAAAGCATAAATGTCGCTGTTAAATTCTGGATTGCCAATAGCTTGTTCGCTTGGCACATAACCGGGAGTGCCAATAGGGACTGTCTTTCCTTGAGAGTTAGGTCTAAAGGTATTGATTTTTTCTTTGACTGCCCCAAAGTCAATCAGAACTAACTTGCCATCTGAGGTACGTCTAATAATATTTGAAGGTTTAATATCTCGGTGAATAATATTCTGCTGATGAACAAACTCTAATATTTTTAAAATATCTTGCAAAAAATTAATAACTTTATCTTCACTCCACTGTCTATCTGGTATAATCTCGTTGCTGAGAATATCACCGTTTATAAATTCTTGAACTAAATAAAATTCTCCATTTTCCTCAAAATGCGCTGAAAGTCGCGGAATTTGTACAGGACTTGTGCTTCCGTTTCAAATAAACGTGTGGCTGTTTGCAAAACAAACGGATCGGAAAGCTGGGGCTTGAGTTGCTTAACTATGCAATATGGTTTGCCAGGTAAGTCTTTATCTAGAGCCAGATAAGTCTCACTAAACCCTGTTCCCAAAAATTTTATAATTTCGTAGCGCCCTCGGAGCGTTCTTTCCAGCATTTCTTTTACCTAAAGGTGCACAAGTTCTTCACCTGATGGTTGATACCGATTGTTGCACAGAATCTGATTTAGCAGAAGATATCTACGCCATGATACGGAACCTCACCCTGCCCTGTCGGGCATCCCTCTCCTTAGTAAGGAGAGGGAAAGTTAAACTGTGTAGGTTGCCCAACCTACCTTGTTCTATGTTCTATATACGCCATTCTTAGCACTGGAAGAAGTCAAACAGGTGGGTGGAGATGGAGAGAATAAGATTGATTACAAATATTTGGTCTAAAATCTAAATCTAAAACCCACAATCAACAAAGCATGGCAGATCTGACTCCTAATTCTAGTTTTAGCTTGACACTCCGCTTGGAAATTCCTAACCGCGTTGGAATGTTAGCTAACGTAACCAAGGCTATAGCAACCAGTGGCGGTAATTTTGGTCAAATTGATTTAATCGAACAAACAAGGGATATTTCCATTCGCGAAATCACCGTTGATGCGGCTAGCAGTGACCACGCTGAGATAATTGTGCAAGCGGTGAAAGCTGTGCCAGATATTAAGGTGCTCAATGTCTATGATCGCACCTTTAATTTGCATCGTGGCGGGAAAATCAGCATTACCAGCAGAATTCCCCTAAAAAGTGTGTCTGATTTAGCGATGGCTTATACGCCGGGAGTTGGAAGAATCTGTACTGCGATCGCCCAAAATCCCGAAGAAGTTTACAACCTCACCATCAAACGCAACACTGTAGCCATTGTTACTGATGGCACCGCCGTTTTAGGATTGGGAAATCTTGGTCCTGCAGCCGCCTTACCAGTTATGGAAGGTAAAGCCATGCTGTTTAAGGAATTCGCTGGTATTGATGCCTTTCCTATCTGCCTTGATACCCAAGATACTGAGAAGATTATCGAAGCTGTCAAAAATATTGCTCCGGTATTTGGGGGTGTCAATTTAGAGGATATCGCTGCTCCCCGCTGTTTTGAAATTGAAGCAAGACTACGGCAAGAATTAGATATCCCCGTTTTTCACGATGACCAACATGGTACGGCAATTGTCACTTTAGCAGCGTTGTATAACGCTCTCAAGGTAGTACAAAAGTCAATGGGAGACATCCGCATTGTGATTAACGGTGCTGGGGCTGCTGGCGTAGCTGTCGCCCGGTTACTCAGAAAAGCAGGAGCAGAAAAAATTTGGATGTGCGACTCGAAAGGTATTCTTTCTACCAGTCGTACTGACTTGACAGAAGAAAAGCGCGAATTTGCAGTTAAAGCACAAGGAACCCTAGCAGGTGCTTTACAAGGTGCAGATGTGTTTATTGGTTTGAGCGCACCAGGAGTTTTAACACCAGAAATGGTGCGTTCTATGGCGAAAGATCCAATTGTGTTTGCAATGGCAAATCCTATTCCCGAAATTCAGCCAGAGTTGATCAAAGACGATGTTGCAGTTATGGCAACAGGTCGCAGTGATTACCCGAATCAAATTAACAATGTTCTGGCATTTCCAGGTGTTTTCCGTGGTGCTTTGGATTGTCGGGCTGCAACAATTACTACCACGATGTACTTGGAAGCGGCGAGTGCGATCGCATCCCTAATTAAACCCTCAGACCTTGACAAACAACACATCGTTCCTTCTGTATTTGATGAGCGAGTCGTGACTGCTGTTGCTGGGGCTGTGCAACGTGCTGCGCGTCAAGAGGGTATTGCTCGCGGTTAATTAACTCATCAAGACTAGCACTCTGTGCGATCGCCCTTTGCGCGGACACTCTGTACCATTACATCCGTTTCCATTGAAATAATTTCTCCAGGACTTACGCAAAATTATGAAAAAACAAACCGCATAGACGCGGAGGACACAAAGGAATAAGAGTTTTAGAGAGTTCTTGCGTAAGTCCTATTCTCTCTTCTCTTCCTCTGCGTTCTCTGCGCCTCTGCGGTTTTTTAATTATTCAGATTCAACCAGAAACGATATAAAATCTTCCTCCCCCCAAGCAAGCCTTAAAAAGAAAGGAAGATAAAAGCCCCCTTTTTAAGGGGGTTGGGGGATCAAATCTTTTCATCATTCAATCCGCGTTCAAAAACTCCAAATACCCATTGCTAAGTTCTTTCACCGCCAACTCATAAAACTGCTTCCCATGTTCAGGTGTCGCCAAAGCTGGATTTGAACCCATTCTCCCGTCTGGATATTTCTCGCGAAAGTCCGCTGCACCATAAATCCTGTGTCCAGTACCAACTTCTTCTGAAAGAGGTGCTTGCTTAATCGCTTCTGGATACACAAATTGAGTCACTGCAACTTCGCTTGGTGTTGCATGCGAACCTTCTTGATCCCCATATAATTCTTTTGCTAACTTGTAAACGGAACCGCACATAAACCAGTTTGCAACTTGGCATTGCACTCGTTGCGCGTTGGGAATTTGTATATCTTCCAAATGGGCGTATGTTTCAGAAAAAGCAGCTTTGAGGGTAGCTATGTTACCGCCGTGTCCGTTGATAAAGTAAAATTTTGTAAAACCAGCTTTAGCTAAACTCGTGATGTAGTCTCGCAGCACTAGAATCATCGTGCTGGGACGCAGACTTATACTACCAGGAAAAGCTGTGTGGTGTAATGCCATGCCCACATTAATTGTGGGACCGACTATTGCTTGAGTGGCTTCACCTACACCACGGGCGATCGCCTCTGCACAAATCGCATCTGTACCAATTAATCCTGTAGGTCCGTGTTGTTCTGTCGAACCAATAGGCAAAATAATACCCCCAGACTGCTGGAGATAAGCCTCGACTTCCTGCCAGGTGCTTAAATGCAATAACATTTTTATTCCGCGTCCTTATCAAGGTTGCACCTTTTTAAGGATAGATTATCAACCCTGAATTAGGAATTATGGAAACACTCTTCATTCAATAATTCCTAAATTCCTTACTCATCAAAACAGTAGTGTTTCTTGACATCGCTTCTAATCTCCCAAGTGCAGGACATTCCAGCCGGAAAAGTGACCAAATCACCTTTACCCATCTGCACTGATTTGCCACCATCAGGTGTAACTATGACATCACCTTCTAAAAAATAGCAAGTTTCTTGAGTGTCATAAGTCCAAGGAAACTTTGAGACTTCTTTTGTCCAAATCCCCCATTTGAACACACCCAGTTCGTTAAGCTGCTCAATGCTCGGTTGATGCTCTACCTTAATTTCCATTGTTTATCTCCTACAAGGTGATCTTAAAAGAAGGAATTATAGGTATTTTAAAATCAAAGCTGTTCAGTAGGTCGGTACAAATGAAGTTAACTTGTTCGGATCGTCAGAGTACTGCGCCCTTGCTGATTCTTTGACAGTAGGTGTCGTCTTTCACAATCCTTTGGAGGTGAGAGATAACTCAACTATTGGAGATGATTTAGTACTGTTGTGCTCTATGGTTGGCAATAATCTCACGATTGCAACTGGGAGACATTAGTCGTCGTTGGTGTGAGTTTATCTGATGTTGTACAACTCGCGTGAGAGTGCAGTCATTATAACAGAGGAGTAAGCTGACGCTTTAAAGTCAATCATACATTAAGATGAAACTTGCACTGCGAGCCAAGCTATGACCTTATGAAGTGATGTTTTGGGAGTTTAACAGTAAGCTTGAATATCTTCACCGCAGACATCAGCCAAATAACACAAAGCACGAAAACGTAATCCCACAAGTTCGTCGTACAGCGGATTTAACTTGCACATTGGGGGAATGTGGGCAACTTTGCGACCAAACAGAAGAATATCTCGCTCAAAAGGACATTGAGCCGGGATCACTTTTGCAATAAATTTCGCTAATTTTGGATTTTGAATTTCTAATGAATCAAGCTTACGACGTAATGGTTGAAGTAAATCAATTTTCGGTTGAGCTATTTGATTTTTATTGACTGTTTGATGAGCTTCCAATCCAGAGTGAACAAAAGCAGGGAAGAAAATACGCTGACCGTGATTACCAGTTTTGAGGATAGTCATAAGTAAGTTAACCTTGAACTTTGAATGGTTTGGTTAGGGGTTTTTGGTTGTCCATAAAATCCATTTAGCTAATTTTTGAAATAGAATCATGGCAATACCAAATATATGTATACACGGAATATTTACTTTTGTAAACACCGTATATTATTTTTATTTAAACTGACCGTAGTGTGAAAAACTGTCCTACCTAATACAATACTATAAAAAAAGTCTAAAGAAGTTTTTTATACTTATTGAAATCTGATATTTGTAATATGCATTTCATATCTTGAATGTAAACGACCTCGGCTAAAACCACACAGTATCTTGAGGTGTAGTTTTTTTGCCTAGAAGAGTCGTTTAGTTCATACCTAAGCTATATATTGTTTTTATGTCACCTATAAACACTTCTTATTGTAACTATTGGTTCACCAGTTTGGTGTGAGATAAATCACAAAAGACCAAGACTCACATCTGACATCAGCTACTTTATTGCAATTTTTGTCGGGTGGGCACTGCAAACCCTGCGTTCAAACCCTTTTTTGGTTGTGTGCAGTGCCCACTCGAAGGGTTTTGAGCAATTTTGTCGAGGGTTAGCCTGACGATAACAAGGTATCCACAACCGCACACGACCGATATAAACTCGATTTTTTGAGTTTTGTCAAGTGAACCGAGATACGTAATAAAGTTTGCTACTTAACTGCTGCTAGAATTTTTCTTATTCTCAGGAAACTTACATTTCACTTCAATTTCAAAATTGCCTTCACTAGAGCCTTCCACCAAGATAGGAATACCAACTTTGCTACCTAGCTTGATGCCAAATTTGATTGTGACTTCTTCAGCTTCAGGTAAGTTCCTGAATGCCCCGAGAGCCAACTTAGTATAACCACGAAGCTTCGCGTGAAATTCTTGAATGTTAACTGTAGGCAGAATATCGCCAATACCACGGTAAACTTCTTGCTCGTCGTTTATTTCTGGCACCTCAGCGACGGTTTTTGACTGAATATAAAGCTCGTACTCTTCACCGTTATCTTTAATTATCAGGCGTTGTACTTCTGACATTGGTAGCCTCTAGTTATTGCAGATTACTATGTTAGTTAGAATACTCTAAAATGCTCATATGCTTGGTCGGACAGTATGGCTCGATATGCCTTGGTGATTGGCATTGCTAACTATAATAATTTCAGAAATCTGCCAAAGGCTGTCACCGATGCAGAAAAAATAGCGCTGGTACTCCGTGAACACGGTCGCTTTGAAGTTCAGCCGTTACCTGGTAAGTTAATCGAGAGTGAAAATCGCTGGTGTGTCGCGCCAGACAAAAAGCTACCTGGTAAAGAACTGGGTTCGACACTGAGCAAGTTTCTGTTGGAAAAGGCGAAAAATCACGAAGCATTGATTTATTTTGCTGGACATGGATTTGAAGCAGCAACCTTAACAGGTAAGCAAAAGGGCTATCTGGCAACTTCTGATTGTACCAGTGATGGACAGAATGCGATCGCCTTTGACGACTTCAACGATTTAATCCGCGAATCTCAGCTTGCAAGTTTAGTGGTACTGCTAGACTGCTGCTATGCTGGTTCTTTTCTAGAAAAAAGTTTTTTCAGATCAAGTTTCCCCGTTTTCCACACTAAACAGGACTATTGTCTAATAACCGCCTCTCGTGAGTTTGAAAGAGCGCGGGAAGATGTCGAAGGAGGCATTTTTACCCAAGCAGTTTTGAGAGGATTATCTCACGATAAAGCTGATGAAACTACTGGTGAAGTAAACGCCAGCGACTTGTTTAGCTTTATATCGCGGGAACTTAAGCAGAGTGGACAAGAACCAATCTACATGGGCGGAGGAAGATCAATTCCTCTGGTTTGGTACCCGCCAACGAATCCGGTAGTTACTGGGGTTGTGCGTGAAGAATGTCCTTATCGAGGTTTGGAAGCTTTTGACAAGCAGCACGCACAATTTTTCTTTGGTCGTAAGAAGGTTGTTGAGGATATTTTACAAAAACTTACTCAGGCGCAGTTTGTCCCAATAATCGGCGCGTCGGGAAGTGGTAAGTCTTCCGTAGTGCGTGCGGGTTTGATTCCTCAGTTGGAGAAGAATGGCTGGCGAATATTAGACCCCATGAAACCAGGGATTGAGCCATTGGCAAAATTGGGAGCAGCCTTTGAACCATTTTTTCAACGTCCAAGGGAGATTCAGCAGCTTTATGATTTCATCCACAATCAACAGGATGGCTTGCATCGCGTAATTGAACGTCTCCCAGGTTCAGAGCGTTTCTTGTTAGTTGTGGATCAATTTGAAGAAGTGTTTACTCTTTGTTCCAAAGAAGAAGAGAGACGCAAATTTATTGATTTGTTAACCCAGGTTGTAGAACTTTCAGAAGCAACGTCTCTACAAAGTTTGCGCTTGGCAATTGTTACCACCATGCGAGCGGATTTTCTCGAACCCTGTTTGAGCTATCCATTCCTGACACAGTTGATTCAAAATCAGGCAGTGTATATGCCGCCGTTGGTGGGGGCAGAATTGGAACAGGCGATCGCATCCCCAGCAGCCCTCCAAGGTTATCGTTTTGAGGATGGGTTGCTAGGAGAGATTATCCAAGATGTGGGTAAAGAGCAGGGATGTTTGCCACTGTTACAGTTTGCCCTAACAGAACTTTGGGAGAAACGAGACAGCCAAAAACATCAGCTAACAGTTGAACAGTATCGGGCGATGGGTGGTGTGATTGGTGCACTGGATCTTCACGCCGAAAATATTTATCACAGTTTGACACAGCAGGAACAGGAATGGATTAAGCGGATATTTTTGAAACTAGTGCGAACGGGTGAAGGGGAAAAGGATACTAGGCAGCAGCAACCTAAAGCCAAATTATTAGCCATTGCTGGTGAAAACGAAATTGGTTTTGTTTTAGATGAGTTGATTCAAGAACGCTTGTTAGTAAGTGGACAAGAAAATCTGCACAGAGAAGCCTGGGTTGATTTAGCACATGAAGCTTTGATCGAAGGTTGGCAGCGGTTTGATGAATGGCGTGATAAAAATCGAGAACTACGGCGATTAATTGACAGAGTGGAAGATGCCCTACAGGAGTGGCGCAAACAACCAAAGAATGAAAATTTAATCATGGGTGGATTGCTGGCTCAAGTCCGGGAAAAATGGGAAGAAATGGAACCTGATTTAGATGCTGTAGCGAAAGAGTTTTACCAAAAAAGTGTTGCTTTTGAAGAACAACAGCGGCAACTCATTCAAGCTGCTAGCAACGCAAAAAGTCAGTTTTTGGCGAATATAAGCCATGAATTACGTACCCCATTGAATGCCATTATTGGTTTTAGTCAACTTCTACGAGATGATGCTTTAGATATCAGCTTATCAGAAGAATTTATTGGGGATCTTGAATCTATCAATATTGCAGGTAGGCATTTACTAATATTAATCAACGACATTCTTGACTTGTCGAAGATAGCAGCAGGAAAAATGACTGTTTACCCGGAGGCATTTCAGCTTGCAACGCTTATTAATAATGTCGTTTTGACAGTGAAGCCTTTGGTGGAGAAAAATGCCAATGTTTTAGAAGTAGACTTTGATGAAAAACTTGCCATCATGTACACCGATCAAACAAAGTTACGACAGGTACTGTACAACCTATTAAGCAATGCTGCCAAGTTTACTACTAACGGCAGAGTGGCACTAACAGTCAAGAAGGAGACGCCAGACTTAAATGGAAACTACGCTCCTGAAATTATTACGTTTACTGTTGAAGATACAGGTATTGGTATGTCCTATCACCAACAGCAACAGCTATTTCAACCTTTTATCCAAGGAGATGCTTCAACAACGAAAAAGTATGGTGGTACCGGACTGGGGTTAGCAATTAGCCGTCACTTTTGTCATCTGATGGGTGGTAAAATTCTTGTCAGAAGCGAAACTGGAGTAGGGTCTATTTTCATCGTTCGTCTACCATTGAATGTGACTGAATAAGCTAATAAGACATATTGTTCGCCTCCGCTACCATCCCATCTTCACAAATCCACAAACCGAAGAAGCAAAAGCCGCTTGTGAAACCTATCGTAAACATATTTGGGGCGCATAAGGGCTAAAAATAGATAGATCCAAAGGTTGGTGTCTATCATCACCTTATTTCCCATGCAGTTCCTCTCTATCGAATTGATAGTTGGCGGGCAGAGCAAATGAATGTTTGTCTAAAAGACTGAAAAATCGTTCTTTTTTTGCTTCAAGCTCATCTGTCTCTACAATAATTATTTTGAGAGTTTTACCTTCCATTTCAGAACTTACTCCCATCAAGCGTGCAAGATTACCTATCTTCTTTTTGATTTTCTTGGCGTCCTTGGCGTCTTGGCGGTTCGTTAAATTAAGTATTCTTCTGGCGGGAAGGGAGTAGTTTTTCCTTGAGTATGAGATTGCCATTTTCACAAGTAGCTTGCAGAACTTTATACATAAAATCACTGTATGCCATTTAAGTTTGAATTAAATATTGGGAATTTTGGATATTCAAGACGCGATGCATCGCGTCTCTACAATTTTAAACAACCGCCTCCTCCACAACAGCACCCTGCATCTTACCCAAAGCATCAATCAACGTTTGCAATTGTTGATCTGCTTTCATCACTCCTAAACCCCGCACTGTCACTTTACCAGGAGAGTAAACAAAGCGTGATCTGAGGGTTTCCGACAAATTTTGAGCCAAGTTTTTCCAACCAGGTTCTTCCATTTGCGTTTCTAAAATGATGTGCTGTTTGTTTTCTGGTTTAATGCGGCTAAATCCTAGTTTCTTCGCCAATTGTTTGAGTTCCATTACCCGCAACAGTTGAGTCGCTGGTTTAGGAATTGCACCATATCGATCATTCCACTCAGCAGCAATCTGCGATAATTCTTCTTTAGATTTTGCAGCTGCAACCGCACGGTAAGCACTCATCTTTTGGTCCAAATCGGTGATGTAATCGGCTGGCATAAACGCTGTCAGGTTGAGATCAATTTGGGTATCATCAACTTTAGGAATTTCTTGCCCTCTGATTTCACGGATAGCTTCTTCTAGCATTTCCATATATAAATCAAAACCGATCGCCTCCATTTGTCCTGACTGTTCTGCACCAAGCAAGTTACCCACACCCCTAATTTCCATATCCCGCATTGCTAATTGATAGCCGGAACCGAGTTGCGTAAATTCCTGGATTGCTCGTAACCGCTGACGTGCGGCGTCGGATAACGTCCGCTGTTTGGGATAAAATAACCATGCATGAGCTTGAATTCCTGCACGACCAACACGACCTCGTAGTTGATACAGTTGAGCTAATCCAAAGCGGTGAGCATCTTCAATTAAAATAGTGTTGACTCGCGGAATGTCCAAACCAGATTCAATAATCGTAGTACAAACAAGGATGTCTGCTTCTCCATTGCTGAAAGTTAGCATTGTTGATTCTAATTGGCTTTCATCCATTTGACCGTGGGCGATCGCAACTCTCGCACTCGGTATCATCTCCCGCAACTGTGTTCCTATTTCCTCAATTCCCTCAACTCGCGGAACGACGTAAAACACCTGTCCCCCTCGGTCGAGTTCTTGACGAATTGCAGTGCGTATGCTATCTGGATTCATGGGTGACAAATGAGTTTGAATCGGTCGTCTGGATGGAGGTGGTGTCGCAATCAAACTCATTTCCCGAATCCCCGATAAGGACATATATAAAGTACGGGGAATCGGAGTTGCAGAAAGAGTCAGCACATCAACCTGAGTTCTCAAGCTTTTGATTCTTTCTTTTTGGTTCACCCCAAACCGCTGTTCTTCGTCAACTACCAAAAGTCCTAAATCGCGGAAGGTTACGCTTTTACCTAAAAGTTGGTGTGTGCCGACAACAATATCTAACTCTCCTGTCGCCAGTCGTTTCAAAATATCGCGGCGTTCTTCAGCAGTCCGGAAGCGATTAAGTAACCCGACGTTAATTGGGTAGGGCGCAAAGCGTTCTTTTAAGGTGTGGTAATGTTGCTGAGTCAGGATAGTAGTGGGTGCAAGTAGTGCTACTTGTTTTCCACCAGAGGTGACAGCTTTGAAAATAGCGCGAATTGCGACTTCTGTTTTTCCAAAACCGACATCTCCACAAACTAGGCGATCCATTGGGCGATCGCTTTCCATATCCCGTTTCACATCCTGAGTCGCTTTAAGTTGATCAATTGTGGCTTGGTAAGGAAAAGAGTCTTCTAATTCCTGCTGCCAAGGTGTATCGTGTGGGTAAGTAATGCCTTTTTGTTGCGATCGCGATGCATACAGCTTAAGTAAGTCCACCGCCAATTTCTTAATCGCTTTGCGGACTCTATTCTTTGTATTTTCCCAAGCCTTACCCGTCATTTTGTTGAGTTCTGGTGGTTTCTCGTTTGTCGTACGCAACCGCGACAAAACACCAACTTGGTCAGCTGCGACACGCAATAAGCCGTCTGCATACTGCACCACCAAATACTCACGAATTTCGTTGTTTAGTGTGAGACTTTCTAGCTTGAGGAATTTACCTACACCGTGGTTCTTGTGAACCACAAAATCTCCCGGACGCAGCTTATTGGGATCAACTTGTTTAGAAGCAGCTTTTCTCCGCTTACGGATGTAGCTAGGAGTCGCTAGGGAGTGCTGACCATAAAATTCACGATCTGTAACAACAACAAGCCGGAACGTAGGTAAAATAAAACCTTCGAGTTCAGCAAGACCGGAATATTTGAGGGCGACTGGTGTGTGATTAACTTGTTGCTTGTCAATTGCGTGGTAGTCGCGGGGGTTAGGAATAAACTGGGCGGGACAGTCGTGTTCTTGCAACAGGGATACAGAACGCGAAGGTTGGGCAGACATTAGCCAAATCGAGAAGTTGCGATCGCGTTCTTGTCGCAGTGTTTCTGCAATTTTAGCGAATTGGTGCGGCATAACTGGCACCCTCCGACTGGCAAGATTAATGCCGGTGTTTTCCTCAACCAGTTCTGATAGATTTAGTTTGGGAAATTTTGCTGTATCAGCGAGACATTCGTCAAAAGGGCGATGAATTCTTGGTAGCAAAGCAGAAATTTTCCCTGTTCCCCCTGCTTCCCCAGCTTCCTCTGCTAACCTGCTTCCCAAAAGTTCCCATTGTTCTTCTGCATTTTCTACCCAGCGATCGCTATGGGCGTGACACTGTTCTGGTTCATCAATAGTAATTAACGTATTTTCAGGTAAATAATCTAACAGAGAAGCAGGTTTATCAAAAGCTAATCCTAAAAAGCGACGGCTACCCTCCACAAGTGTAGAGTCCTGAATATCAACTTCTGAGTCATCGCTTAATTGAGCACTCAGCGCTTGGAACTCAGCATTATCTTTCAGTGCTGTCATCAGAATGGGAGCAAAGCTTGTGGGAGTTAGGATCAACTGGTCTATTTTGTCAAGGGCGGCGGAACGTTGGGTTGCTGGGTCAAATTCTCGTATCTGCTCAATTTCATCGCCAAACCAATCTAGTCGTACGGGTAACTCTGAGGACACTGGGAAAACGTCAACAATATCGCCCCGCCGACTCCACTGCCCTTCTGTTTCCACCAAAGGAACCCTTTCGTACCCCAGTTTCGTGATTTCTTCACTGAAGGTATCCAAGTCAAATTCCATACCACGTTTCAGGGTGAAGCAAAAAGGTTTAAAAGCTTCTGCGGGTGGTAGATGAGGTTGTAGGGCGGCGACAGTAGCGACAACCGCCATTTTGGGTAAGGGGAATGAGGAAGATTTTGCTTCCCCAAGTTCCTCATCTCTTCCTCTGGCAAGTTGTATCAAATCCGCAAGGACTTGCATCTGTCCCCAAGTCATTTCGGTTTCCGGGTCAAAAGGTTCGTATGGGGACGCCTCGGAGGTTGGGTAGAAATGTACCGTTTGCCACCCCATTGCTTCTAGTTGTGTTGTCCAGCGTCCGGCTTCTTCCAGAGTCGCACAGACCACGAACAAATTCTTGCTCTGGGTTTGAGCCAACGCCGAAGCGACCAAACCTTTGGGCAAGCGAGGAATACCACTTAAGAGCAACTCTTGTTGCCGATTGAGCTTAGAGAGGAGTTCAGTGGTGAGCCCAGACCGGCCCAAAGCACGCACAATGGAAGAAAATGCCATAGATCACAAAATTATGAAGAAGTCCTTCTCGCGGGCAAGCATAATAGTAACGCTTACCACAACTATTTTAAAAGTCTAGACAGAGAAAGAAGTATAGCTATAGAGTTACCTGGTACAATGACCACTTACTAATCCACTGACTCATGGTTAATATACGAATCAGTGTAATCGTTGCTAACTCATGACTTATAGTTGATGACTTTTTTGTATGCAGAGTGTTTCGTAATCACACGTTGCATACTAGATACTAAGAGGTTAAGGTTAAGCACAGTTTGCCGATGGTATCGGCAGTTTTTACAGATGTCTCCAACAATCGAAATTCTAATTATTGTTCTTTTAATTCTTGCCAATGCTGTGTTTGTCATGTCAGAATTGGCGATTTTCTCAGTACGAAAGGTGCGTCTACAACAACTTGCTGACCGAGGCGATGCGAGAGCACGCGTTGCTTTAGAACTCGCATCCTCGCCGAATCAGTTTCTAGGGACTGTTCAGATTGGGATCACACTCCTGACCATCATCTCTGGTGCCTATGGTGAAGAAACTATCGCCAAGAGACTAACTCCTATTCTAAGTTTTATCCCTTTGCAGGGACAATATAAACAACAGTTGGCTAAAGGATTAGCAATTTTAGTTATTACATATTTGACACTGATTCTTGGTGAACTGGTACCTAAGCGGCTCGCTTTAAACCACCCGGAACCCATTGCTTCCGTTATCGCAATACCGATGCGTATGTTGTCTAAATTTACATCTCCAGTCGTTTATTTGTTGAGTATGTCTACAGAAACGGTGCTGCGGTTGTTGGGTATCAAACCATCCAAAGAGCCACTCGTGACAGAAGAAGAGATTAGAGTCTTGATTGAACAAGGTACTGAGGAGGGAACTTTTGAGGAAGCAGAACAAGATATGGTCGAGCGAGTTTTTCGCTTGGGCGATCGCCCCGTCAGTTCCTTCATGACACCCCGACCGGATATTGTTTGGCTGGATTTGGAGGACTCTACCGAAGAAAACCGCCAGAAGATTATTGATGGTGGTTATTCCCGGTATCCGGTTTGTCAGGGGGGACTTGACAACGTGCTGGGTATCATCCCAGTCACGGACTTGTTAGCCCGAAGTTTCTGCGGTGAAGACTTGGATTTGACAGTAGGATTGCGACAGCCCGTATATGTGCCAGAAAGCACCCGAGGCTTGAAAGTTTTGGAGTTGTTCAAGCAAACCGTCACCCATATGGCGCTAGTCGTAGATGAATATGGTGTGATTCAGGGATTAGTCACTCTTAATGACGTCATGATAGAAATAGTCGGTGATGTTCCTTCTATTGATGACCAGGAAGACCCTCAAATTGTGCAACGAGAGGACGGTTCCTGGTTGTTGGATGGTATGTTGGGTGTAGATGACTTTTTTGAACTATTTAATGTTGAGGAGTTGTCGTCCGAACACCGAGGAAGTTATCAAACATTGGGTGGTTTTGTGATGGCGCATCTAGGTCGCATACCCTCAGCAGCAGATCATTTTGAATGGCAAGGTATGCGTTTGGAAGTCATGGATATGGATGGTAACCGTGTTGATAAAGTTCTCGTTGTGCCTGAGCAAGTGCAATCTGGTAATAATGAGAAATTAGATTAGTATCAGACGTAGGGGAGCCAGTGCTGCAGGAGGGTTTCCCTCCGTAGGCATCTGGCGTTGGGCATGAACAATGCCCACCCTACAAACTAACAGCTTGCGGTATTGCATCTATAATCATTTGCGCCAATTCACAAAAACCTTCTCCTTCAGCAGCCGAAGTCATATATACAGGGTGATGCTGAAGTTGATTTGCATACTCCAGCACATTTGCCACACCCACAGACAGTGGAAAATAACGGTGATCAAATAAACTTTCATCGTTGGGACTATCGCCAACACTCACAACTTGTTCTGGAGTGTACTCAGGAAAGTATTCTTGCAACACCTGTAATAACCCATTTGCCTTGTCTTGTCCCAGAGGTTTTATGTGACACTGTACGTTACTGTAGGTGAAACCCCAACCCATTTGCTGACATAGATGACTCAGGGTTTTGAGTTCATCTATGCTTAAAGATTGCACATCAAATGTCCAATCAGTCACGCGAAAACGATTATCCGCAGATTCTTGAATCTGGGGAAATTGAGTTTGTAATTGTTGAAAAGCTGATGCCAAGTTTTGACGATGTGCTACTAAGTCAGGAATGGGTGTTAAAGCAACTGGTTTCTCACTTCCACCCAAAAAAAACAAACCGCCGTTTTCAGCTACAGCACCAACAACGGGCAGATAATACGCTAAACCACTCACCCAACCAGCACTCCGTCCGGTAATAATTACGACCTTTATACCAGCAGTTGCTAAGTCCTGTAAACTTTGTAATAGTGCGGTGGTAAATTTTCCTTTCTTGGTCAAGGTACCATCCATATCTGTAGCAACCAGACGAACATTGCTAAAGCATTGAGTCGATGAAACCTCAGACAAGGGCAGGAGTCTGTCCATAAAAGTTTCGTAAAAAGCTGTAAAAACACTAATTTACAGCAATACGGTACTCAGAATTGATCCCACTAATTGTTTTTTTACACCCTTACCCCCTTATATCCCAATACTGCACGGGGTTTTGGATTTTTGTAGGTTGGGTTGAACGAAGTGAAACCCAACAAATGCCTGTAGGTGTTGGGTTTTGTTCCTCAAACGCCAGACTTGCTGTGAGAGCGGAAAGCCGTCATTCGCGCTGGCTCACGCCACATGCCTCAACGCGGGGAACCCGCGCACGGCAGTGGCTCCCCAACCTACACAATTTCATTTTTTGGGCAAAACCCGAGTAGTATTGCCTTATATCCTTACTCCCTTACACCCTTACACCCTTAACCCCTTACCCCCCTAGTTGTTTGACTTTGCCTTGTGAATCACGAACTAGGATACCATCTTCCATTTCCACAATGCGATCAGCGATGTCCAAAATCCGGTTGTCGTGGGTGACTAACAATATAGATGTTCCTTGTTCTTTAGCAAGATGCTGCATCAATTCCACAACATCGCGCCCTGATTGTTTGTCTAAAGCTGCTGTGGGTTCGTCTGCTAGTACTAATGGGGGACTGTTGACCAATGCGCGGGCGATCGCAATCCTTTGTTTTTGTCCTCCAGAAAGATTTTCTGGGTAGTAATTAATCCGTTCTCCCAAACCCACAGCCTTAAGTATGGCTTCTGATTTCGCGATGGCTTGTTCTTGAGAAATATATTTATTCAGTTCTACCGCCATCTGCACATTTTGCCTAGCAGTTAAAAACTCCAACAAGTTATGAGCCTGAAAAATGTAACCAATCTTTCGCCGAATATTAACCAATTTTTTCTGGCTAGCCCTATATAGTTCTACGCCTAAAAATTGTAAGCTTCCTTCTTGTACAGATCGCAAACCACCAATCAAACTCAGTAATGTTGTCTTACCTGAACCAGATGGCCCAGTCATAATAACAATTTCTCCTGGATAAATGTCTAGATTAATATCAAAGAGAATTTGTCTTTTGAGTATGCCTTTACCGTAATAATGGTTGATATGTTTAATGGAAATAACAGGTTCTTTATTTAGCATAAATATCAATTATAGGAATCCGGTTTGGTTTATGTTAGCTTGCGTGGCGGAGCCATACGAACTCG
>NZ_QMEB01000125.1:0-17033 GCF_012912135.1 Brasilonema bromeliae SPC951
ATTATGCCAAAACAGGGAAATGAATGATCTCTTAAGCCAATTCCGAACCCGTTTTATGGTGACGTGTACTAAGAACGTTCCCCTACACCCCGTACGGGCGCAAGGCCGCAGCGCCCCTACACACCCTTACACCCCTAGTTTTTGACTGCTTCGACTCTGCTAGATTTTCATAGCTTTTATGATATTCATATATAGAGGAATTCCTACAATAATGTTGAACGGAAAGGTGAGTGCTAAAGCCATAGAAATATACAAGCTAGGATTAGCTTCAGGAACTGTCATTCTCATAGCTGCAGGAACTGCTATGTAAGAAGCGCTAGCACAAAGAACAGCAAATAAAAGGGCATTACCTTGTGGTATGCCAATGAGTTTAGCAATGATGATCCCCAAAATTGCGTTGCCAACAGGCATAAATACAGAAAAAATTATTAGAAAAGAACCTGTTTTTCTTATATCTAGTATTCTTTTAGCAGCTACCATTCCCATATCTAGTAGAAAAAATGCTAGAACTCCGTAGAAGATGCTTTGAGTAAATGGTTGTAGTTTTTCCCATCCTTTCTGTCCTGTTAAAATGCCAACGATCAGACTCCCAACTAAGAGAAATACAGAACCATTTAGAAAAGCCTCTCGCAAAACTTCACTCCAAGAAAATTCACCCCCTTCTTTCTTTTGACCAAATGCTCTTACTAAAACAATACCCACAATAATTGCTGGAGATTCCATCAGTGCCAAAGCAGCGACCATGTATCCATCAGAGGTAATATCAAGCACTTTTAGAAAGGACTGTGCAGTAATAAAGGTGACGGCACTGATGGATCCATAAGTTGCAGCAATAGCCGCAGCATTATACGCATCAAGTTTTGTTTTTAAAATAAAAAAGGAGTAGATAGGAACCACACAAGCCATGATGATAGCTGCTATCAATGTCAACGCTACTTGTGGATTAATTCCGCTCTCATCAAGTTCATATCCTCCCTTAAACCCAATTGCAAAGAGCAAGTAAAGAGAAAACAGTTTTGGTAAAGGTTGGGGAATTTCTAAATCGGATTTTAGAAAAATTGCCAGCATTCCTACAAAGAAAAAGAGCACTGGCGGATTTAATATGTTCGATAAGATAAGGCTGGAATTCATTTCTACTAACCCTGATTTTTTTGAAGAGAAGTGGGAACGACAATAGGCATCAGGCAATTTACTTAAGTCACTGTCAGCAATGAGCAACTCTTCAGTGAATATATTTCAAGGCTATGAATATGGTATGAACATTGTGTGTCAATGTTATGACATTAACTTTTATAAAGGCAGTGCACTAAGCTACGATCCTTGATAAATAAAGATAAAATAATTTTTATATACTCTTAATTGGTTTTAGAAGATTTTGATAATTTTAACTTGATGTTTGCCAACTGCAAGGATGTTGTTCAAAGAACAGGGAGCAGGGGAACGCTTAACTCTTAACGCTTAACATAAACTGTACCTAGCTGAGCAAAAATCAAATAGGAATTCTATATATTTTCTTTATAAAAAGACAGTCAAAATATGGTAAAATTTCGCTTTTTTTATAATTATGAAACACTTGCCCATCAATTAACCATAAGCTGGACTAGCGTAAAGCAGCACCCATAACCAGGCAAGAAGCCAAACGACAATGAATCCCAAGATACGAAGTAGGATTTGTTTCATCTTTCTTTGCGCGAGATACTCTAAGCGATTGCCCAAAGCGCAGACGCAATCATGCGTATCGCCAAGCGTTTGTAGGCAAGGGTGTGCTGTGTCAAGCTTGACCCTTCGTTCACGAAGTGTGCGCTGAGTCCGTCGGACACGCTACGCGTTAGCCCAAGCCGCGTCGCGTGCCCCTGTTTCCTACGCGCATTGGGGTAATCGCTTGACAATCTCTGTTGTTCACAGCATGCTTCGCTGTTGAGTGATGACTACTTCCAATCCTTGCCAATCCGGATTGTGATATCAGATTCTAGATCGCCAGTCGCTGACACTTCAATCTGACCGAAACCTAAGATTTTTTGTAGTTGTTCTCCTGCTTGTCGGTTACCTTTTTGGACAATAATCTTAGTTTCGCTTCGGTTATCAGACCAATCTGGTATAGCGTAAAGTTTGGTAAATCCCTGCTGTTTAAGATTATTGATAACTTTTTGAGTTAGTTGAGGTTTTCTAGATGCATTCTGAATAGCAATTTTCAGGCTAGTGGGCGGTTTGACACTTGAGGACATACCCCCTATTGTCACCCCAGCGTAATCCTGTAGCAAGTCAACTCGCCCAGTCAGATCCAACCAATAGCTATTGGGATCTTGGCTGAGACGGCTGAAAATTCCAGGTAATATGGTCATCTGGTAATTATCTCGCTGTATGTTCAAGGCAAAGTTCACTATTGCCATCATTTCTTCCAGCTTAAGGTTAGTGTCGAAATGCCTTCCCATAACGCGGATAATCTGAGGCAATTTGGGTAAAACAGTGGGAGTGTTTAGGCGATCGCGCAACCCCACCAAGAGTGCTTGTTGTCGCTGTACTCTTTCCAAATCGCCCATTGCTGGTTCGCGAAACCGCACAAACTGTTCTGCTTGTTCACCATTCAATGTTTGCCAGCCGTTGACTAAGTTAATCGAAAATCCTGTTCCAGGATCTTTGTTAACCATTGGTTTCGGAACAAAAACCTCTACTCCACCCAACTGATCCACTAGGCGTCGTAAGCCACTGGTAGAAATACGAATGTAGCGATCAATAGGTGCATTACTGAGAGTACGGCTGACAACTCGTGCTGCTAAAACTTTACCTCCTTTAGCGTTGGCTTCAGATACCTTAGTTAATCCTTTTTCTGGAATAGCTGTCATGGTATCTTTGGGGATAGAAAGTACCCGAATTGTTTTGTTGCTTGGGTTGAGTCGTATCAGCAGTATCGTATCGCTATGACCTGCAAAACTTTCTGGAGAACCATCTACACTTCCCAAAACTGGCTCAATACCCATGACCAAGATATTCATGGGTCGAGTCAGACGGTATTGTGAAATGTTACTCCACAACTCCCCTGGTAGAGGTGTTTTTTGATCTTTGCCACTCAGTCCTACTTCTTCATCTGTTCGATCTATGTCACTCCAGAGTGGAGTCCAAAGTGCCAAACTCGATACCAGCAACCCTGACAAGGTCATTCCTACAACAATTGTCAGTACCCAAAAAAGCCATCGAGGCATGGCTAACCCTAGCCGATGATAAAGCTGGCTGGGAACAGACCCCGAAGATACGAAGTTACGAGAAATATTTTTTTGCTTTGTGAGTGTTACCCCGTTTGGGGATTGTTGTAACTTACTTGATGTGCTCTGGTGTTTTTGACTTGCTACTTGCTTGACCACAATACTCTCCCCACTCATCACACTCCCTAAACGTAATGTTAATGCAACTTATAAATCTTGCCTGCTGGTGAACTACCTTACTCGAAGTTTGAGTAAGAGTGTAAATTTTTCATCTTACCTCATCCTAGTTATCGTACTGGAAGTCCCCCTGAATCCCTGTATACCTTTACTCTTCGCTTTTTTTTGGTGTATGTCTGTGTTATATCCTCTAATTTTGTCCAAGTATCTTTATACTTCATTACTTTTATTTGTCACAGTACACTTGTAGTGTTCTTTAGTAAGTTACTCTGACCCAATGACTAGAGCTTTGTTCCCTGTAATCCTTGCTGGTGGAAAAGGTGAGCGTTTTTGGCCCCTGAGTCGTCAAAATCGACCTAAGCAATTTTTGAATCTTGATGGTACTGACAGAAGTCTCCTACAAGCAACTGCCGACCGACTATTGACACTTGCAGGCGGTTGGGATAACCTGTGGGTTATTACTTCTGGTCAGATAGCTCAAGGAGTTAGAGAACAACTACCATTACTGCCATCAGATAACCTACTTGTTGAATTGCAGGGAAGGGATACTGCAGCTGCAGTTGCTTGGACAAGTTTGGAAATTCAAAGGCGTTATGGAGACGACGCTATTATCGGTTTTTTCCCAGCTGACCATTGGATAGCCGAGCAAAAAGCATTTGTGTGTACAATAGATGCAGCTAGAGAGCTTGCGGCTACCCAAGCAGCGATTGTCACATTGGGGATTAAGCCTACGTTTCCATCAACTGGTTACGGCTATATTGAACAAGGGGAAAAGATTGGTAGCTTTAATGAGTTGCCAGCTTATCACGTCAACCGCTTTACTGAAAAGCCTGACCGTCAAACGGCTGAAGACTTCCTATCTACAGGACGTTTTAGCTGGAATAGCGGTATGTTTGTTTTTCGAGCAGGTGTTGTTCTCAAGGAACTGCACAGACACGCTCCAGAAATTATCGAACCGATAGAAAAATACGGTCCTGATATCTACCAAGATCTCCCTAAGAAAAGTATAGACTATGCCTTGATGGAAAAGACAGATATCGCTTATGTCTTACCTGCAGAATTTGGCTGGGATGATTTGGGAGATTGGAATGCGATCGAGCGTTTAATGAAAAAAGAAGGCATTCCCAATGTTGAATTTGCGACTCATGTCGGACTGGACACACAGGGTTCTATAGTCTATTCCACAAATGAGGAGGATGTCATTGTTACCATTGGGTTAGAGGATGTCGTGATTGTGCGCGATCGCAACGTTACCCTCATTGTCAAAAAAGACCGTACCCAGGAAATTAAGCAAGTCCTCAAAACCCTACAAGCTGATCCCCGATTTACGAACTTGCTTTAAAACTTAAAACTCTTGGCAGAGGCACGCTAGGTGTATCAACCAGTATAACTTTTCTGTCTGTTATTTCATTTGAACAATTATGGAAATCAGTAGTTGTGAACCTCTAGCCAAGAGCATGGCAATAAACTGCATTATTGCTTATCAAAAGCCTTTTTCTGTGTCCCAAAAATTTTTATTTCCCCATCGTTTCATCAACGATGGGGATTTCTCCTTAAATAACTTGACATTCCCACAGCCCGAAGGAGTAGGATTCTTGGACTCAGATTGCCCCTTTCAGTTGCCCTACTTAAGGTCTAACATTCTGATGTGCCTAGTCTTACAACTAGCTTCTCAAGCGTTAGTTTCCATGTGCCCCATGGTACTGAGTACGATGATATCACAGCAGGTCTTGGGGCGGCAGATTTCTATACACCCCCTTGAACGGATGAACTTTCTCTACAATATTTTGTAAGATTACCTTTACAAATACTTAACGATTGCGCGACATCAAGCAAAATCCCCAAAACTAAAAGCAATATCAACGGCTTGGTGCTCATCATCATGTCCTGCGGCTTACTTCTCGTTCCTCGTCTATTCCTCTTTCTGTTGCATCCTTCTGCTTTTTTATAAAACCATGTTCCTCACCCAAACTGTTCCTCGTCAAAGAGAAATCATTGAAGTCCTACTTCGTAATGGTTGGGACTATATGCGACGAGTCCTCACTGGAGGAAAAGCTGATGAACCCCAGCTACCCACACCTGCTGTTTTAAAGAACATTCTAGTAGACTTAGGACCAGTCTACATCAAGCTCGGTCAGTTAATGTCTACCCGTCCAGACTTGCTGAGCGCAGCATACATAGAGGAATTATCAACACTACAAGATGAAGTACCACCAGTTCCCTGGGCAGATGTAGAAGTCCTGATTCGCAAACAGCTCAAACGTCCTTTAGAAGAAACCTTCACCACAATTAATGCTATCCCAGTAGCAGCAGGCTCAATTGCCCAGACACATAAAGCTACACTTGTAGATGGTCGGGAAGTCGCTCTCAAGGTACAACGTCCAGGAATAGATATCACTGTTCCCCAGGATATCGCCTTAATTCAAGGTATTGCCGATTTAGTGGCTCGTACCGAATTTGGTCAGACTTATGAAATCAAAGCGATCGCCGAAGAATTTACCAAAGCCCTAGAAGCAGAATTAGATTTTATACGGGAAGCAAGCTTCACCGACCAGTTACGACGCAATTTATCCGAGAGTCGCTGGTTTGATCCCACACAATTAGTCGTTGCCGAAATTTTCTGGGATTTAACCACACCAAAATTACTCGTGATGGAGTGGCTGAACGGAGTTCCCCTGCTATCGGCAAATCTTGAGAGTGAAGAAAACGGCAAAGATCCAGCGCAAGAACGTAAAGAAATTACCACACTACTGTTTCGAGCTTTCTTCCAGCAACTGTATATTGATGGTTTCTTTCACGCTGATCCCCATCCTGGAAACTTATTTTATCTTAAAGATGGTCGCGTTGCCCTTTTAGATTGTGGCATGGTGGGACGGCTTGACCCCCGCACGCAAAGCATATTAATAGAAATGTTGTTGGCAATTGTCGATTTGGATGCGAGGCGGTGTGCTCAACTAACTTTGCAGCTGGCGGAGTCTACACAGCCAGTGATTATGGTTAAACTGGAAAATGATTATGACCGAATGCTGCGAAAGTATTACAACTTGAGCGTATCGCAAATTAATTTCAGTCAAATCATCTACGAACTTTTGCAAGTCGCTCGTAACAACAAAATTCGCTTGCCCAGTAACATGGGTTTATATGCTAAAACCCTGGCTAACTTAGAGGGGGTGGCGCGAGGATTTAACCCAGAGTTGAACTTTCTCGATGAAATTCAGCCATTGCTGACAGATGTGTTTCGTCAACAGTTGTTTGGTGACAGTCCCGTGCGATCGCTCCTTAGAACAGCTTTGGATGTCAAAAGTCTCTCTTTACAATCTCCTCGACTCCTAGAGTTTCTGCTAGAGCGAATTACCTCGGAAAGTTTACAGTGGAATATCTCACTGCGTGGTTTAGATAGCTTACGCCGAACAACAGATGATGCTGCAAATCGTCTTTCTTTTAGCATCCTAGTGGGTTCACTGATTATGGGTGCAGCAATTATCTCTAGCAACGCACGGACATCTCAGTTGTTATTTTTGAGCAATGTATTATTTGCCACTGCTAGTTTATTGGGGTTGTGGTTAATTATCAGTATTTTGCGCTCAGGACGGCTGCGTTAAAATCTATACGTCACGGCTACGCCTAGACATGATGTAGGTTGGGTAGGGTTGTACTATTCCTTTCCCGCCAAAAGATTACCGATTTTAAAACCGCACGAGGCAAGAGAGAACGCAGAGAAAATACGTTTTCCTGTTAGAGGTAATTTTACAGTGGGAAGGGAGTAAGTTGTCCTAGTTTTTAAAAACTTTTAATTCCTAATGAAAGCGCATGATGACGGATATGATCCTCAATAAAACTAGCTATGAAATAATAACTGTGGTCATAACCTTCTTGATAACGTAAGTTTAGCGGCTGGTTAACTGCTGCACAAGCTTGCTCAAACACCTCAGGTAGCAACTGCTGACTGAGAAATTTATCAGCTGTACCTTGGTCGATAAGAATAGTACTATGGTATCGTGTTTGCCTGACCAATTCACTAGCATCGTAGGCACGCCAACTTTCCTTATCTTCACCAAGGTAGCGGCTAAACGCCTTTTCACCCCAAGGACAGTGCATTGGTGCAGCGATGGGTGCGAAAGCTGAGACTGATTTATATTGCTGGGGGTTTCTGAAAGCGCAAACAAGCGCACCATGTCCCCCCATTGAATGACCGAAAATGCCTTGTTTCTCTGGTTGTACAGGAAAATGTTCGGCAATCAAAGCAGGCAATTCTTGCACAACATAACTATACATTCGGTAGTGAGATGCCCAAGGTTCAACAGTTGCATCCACATAAAAGCCAGCACCTGTTCCAAAGTCCCAGTCGTCATCCTCACCAGGAATACCAGTGTTGCGGGGACTAGTATCTGGTGCAACTAGCATTAAACCGTATTTTGCCGCATACTGCTGTGCACCAGCTTTAATCATAAAGTTTTCTTCTGTGCAAGCCAAACCGGAAAGGAAATAAAGAACTGGTACTGGTTTTTGGGTGGCTTGCGGTGGTTGGTAGACAGCAAAGCGCATTTCTCCGTTACAGGTAGAGGAGGGATGATTGTAGAAGCCGAGTTTACCACCGAAGGATTTATATTCTGAAATGAGGTTGGGGTTAGTCATGAGTGTTTGGTTAGTGTTCAAATCTCGATAAATTCTAACCCCAAGGGTTCCTAATAGCAGAAATAAAACAATGTCTTAGCGATTTGCCTGAAAGTCTGATTGTACGTAAGTATTTGAAGAAATAGATTAGCGAAAACCACCATTAAGTGATAAACTCTTGTTTAATTTAATGCGTGTGTCATTTAAGACAGGGAGCGAGGGTTGATGCGTGCACTGCAAAAGACTTCTTGGTATGCTTCATTTTTAAAATTTTTACTGAAAAAGTTATCCTTCTCCCCTAGTACTAGAAAAAGCTGGTTTCAAATATTAGTAACGCTGTTAATAACCATTTTCATTGTTGGCGGAATAGCTTGGTTAGAAAATGAGCAGAAAAATGATAAAAAGTGTGAACATAAATTGGATTTTCCCACAATTCTTTGTTTTATCTCAGATTCTAAATTATTAAACCAAGTTCAAAATATTAGTGTTATTTCCGCAGCTATTTTATTTTTCTGTGACACTTTCGACAGAAAAAAACAATTAGAACGTCAAGCTTGGCAATTAATTGATGGTGCCCAAGGTTCAGAAACAAGTGGTGCAAGAAGACAAGCAATTGAGGAATTATATAAGGAAGGCGCTGATATCACAGGTCTTGATGCAGATGGCGCAGACTTAAGAGGAATAAACTTAAGTGGCGCTAATTTAGAAAGAGCAAGTTTTAAAAATGCAATCTTAGAAGAAGCTAATTTTGAAGGAGCAAATCTTACGGAAGCCAATTTTGAGGGCGCAAATCTCAAGGGTGCAAACTTTAAAAAAGCTATGCTTTTGCATGCTGATTTCACTAGAGCAGATTTAACAGCTTATGATCAGAAGAAGACTGATTTACGTGATGCAGACCTCGGACGTACAATATTTAATCGAGCTAAAGTTAGCGAAGCTATTTTCGGTGTGATTGACTCCGAGCCTCATTTAGGTAATAAAACTAACTTAAGTGGAGCAATATAATGCTTAGACTTAACAAGAATGAGTATTTGTAAGCTCAAGACCACTGAAAAGTCTTGTAGTTGGTTGTTTTTAACTTCGTGTACTTGTTATTCAGTTAAGTAGATAAACATAATTAATTACACAATGTCATTGCGAATGGAGCGAAGCGAAATGAAGCAATCGCGAGGGCTGGGATTGCTTCGCTTCGCTCGCAATGACTGTAAATATTTTTGTTCATCTACTTATCAGTAAAGAGCGCATCGCGCGCTTGGAGGAAACACCAGACCAATTGGTCGTTTGTCGTCAGACGTGCCGTAGGCATAGGCGTTGTTAATACCCTTCTAACAATTTTGCGACCTGTTCCGGTGCAGGAAGCTTATCCTGTAACTCTTGTGGTAACGTTGAAACTATCCGATAAGTCGCCACGCCAATAGGCTTATTCGACTCCCTCAACGCATATTCCACAATAGTTTTATCTTTCAACTTACAGAGAATAATACCCACCGAAGGATTTTCATCTTCTAACCTGACTTTGTCATCTAACGCCGCCAAATAAAACTGCATTTTACCCACATATTCCGGCAAAAATTCACCGATTTTCAACTCAATAGCCACCAAACACTTCAAGCGGCGATGAAATAATAATAAATCAATAAAATATTCTTTATCACTAATTTCTAAACGGTACTGACTACCGATAAATGTAAACATTCCGCCCATTTCTTGTATAAATGGTTCTACCTTCGCCAAAATTGCTTGTTCTAACTGACGTTCACTATGTTCATCTGCTAGTTCTAAAAAGTCAAATGTATACTCATCTTTAACAGCTAAAAGAGCCTGTTGACGAATATTCTTTGGAACAGTTTGGTCAAAATTAGTTTGATTGAGTAAAGTTTTCTCATAACTTTGATTTTCAATCTGGTTAATTAAAACATTTTTCGTCCAGCCAAACTTCCGCGTCATGCGGATATAAAATTCTCGTTCTAAGTCGTCTTTACACTTCTCCATAATTACCAAATTATGAGTCCAGCCAATTTCTGCAACCATTGGTTGCAGTTTTTCGTTCTGGCTGTAGGTAAGATAGAAGTTTCGCATATTCCAGATATTACGAGCCGAAAATCCGCTAATACCTGGAAACTCAGCTTGTAAATCTTTAGCCAGTTGTTCTACAACTGATTTTCCCCAGGTTTCCTCCTGTTGACGACTAACAATTAACCGTCCAATATCCCAGTAGAGAGCAATTAATTCTTTGTTAACCGCCTTCAATGCTTCATACTGTGCTGCACGAATACGCTGTTTAACAGCAATTAGCAATTCACCATAATGACCTGCATTGAGTTCACTCATAGGGAATTTTTGAGAAATGAATTACAATTTTGGGATTGAAGTAGCCAACGCAAAAATCTGCCCGATACGACATCTTCAGCGTCTTTTGCAAAATCGGTAGCAGTTGCAAATCTATGTTGTCAAAGATGCGTGGCATAATTTGATAGTATACAAATCTCAACAGGCAGAGCCTCATGGAATGCATTCCCAGCCAGAGACTGGGAACGAGGGAACGAGGGAAGAGGCTGGGAACGAGAAAAATGAGGGAAACGAGGAAAACTCCTGTGCAGTTCCTTAACTAATCAAACGTCACCACACTCCGAATTGACTCACCCTTGTGCATCAATTCAAAAGCGTCATTTATCTGCTCAATTGGCATCACATGGGTAATCAAATCATCAATATTTATCTTCCCCTGCATATACCAATCAACAATTTTTGGTACATCAGTTCGTCCTCTTGCACCACCGAACGCTGAACCTTTCCAAATGCGTCCAGTCACCAGCTGAAAAGGACGGGTGCGAATTTCCTCGCCAGCACCAGCAACGCCAATAATCACGCTGACTCCCCAACCTTTGTGACAACATTCCAAGGCTTGGCGCATGACATTCACATTACCAATGCATTCAAAACTGTAATCTGCACCGCCTTTAGTTAAATCAACCAAGTAAGCAACTAAATCTCCTTCAACTTCCTTGGGGTTGACGAAGTGAGTCATGCCAAATTTTTCTGCTAAAGCTTTTTTGCTGGGATTGATATCTACCCCCACAATCATATTTGCTCCCACCATCCGCGCCCCTTGGATGACATTCAACCCAATACCACCCAAACCGAAAACCACTACATTTGCTCCTGGTTCCACTTTTGCTGTATTGATGACTGCACCAACTCCTGTTGTCACGCCGCAGCCAATGTAACAAACTTTATCGAATGGCGCATCCTCGCGAATTTTTGCCACGGCGATTTCCGGCAGCACTGTATAGTTAGAAAAAGTGGATGTCCCCATGTAGTGATGAATCATCTGCTTATCTATGGAGAACCGACTGGTACCATTAGGCATGACACCCCGCCCTTGAGTCGCGCGAATTGCTTGACAGAGATTGGTTTTGAAACTCAGACAATATTCACACTGACGGCATTCTGGAGTATATAAGGGAATAACATGATCCCCCGGCTTGACGCTGGTAACTCCTTCGCCCACCTCTACAACAATACCCGCGCCTTCATGTCCTAAAATTGCTGGGAATAAACCTTCAGGATCCGTACCAGAAAGAGTATAAGCATCGGTGTGACAAACTCCGCTAGCTTTAATCTCGACCATCACTTCCCCAGCTGATGGTCCTTCTAGTTGAACTGTTTCAATACTTAACGGCTTACCAGACTCGTAAGCCACTGCTGCTTTTACTTTCAAGGTCAGTTCTCCTCATCAGGAATTCAAAAGATGCCCTACAGGGACGCTACAGGTTAGTTTAATGTAACTCTCCATAATCTGTGATTTTGTGAGGGAGAATGTCAAGTTTTTTGCTATAATGTTAATGGTTTGCTTCACCCACATTGGTGTCTGATAAGCCTCTGCTCAATGGCACTGCGATCATTGATAAGCGTCTCCGTTGCACAGCATGGAAGTAAGTCGGCACATCTTGATTAATACAAATTACCTATCGGTTTGTCCCATAGCGCGAATATGCCAGTATCTCATCCAGGACAGTAAAATTTGTAGGGTACAAGGTAAGAAATTCATTGTCTCCGGTGGGGCATCACGGAGACGTAAAGCCAAAGCTCAGGAAATGTCCGACGGGATACCGGGAGTCACTGAGAAGCCTACACTGTACAGCTTGCTCTCAGTGTAGGACATGTCACTTACATTGGATATAAGCGATAGCAGCTTTTTTTTCCACCATTAGATTACGTTTATTTTTTCATCGCCTATGAACCCTGCCCTGACTCAATTCGGCGTCCATATGTCCAACCTGACTGGCGTTAGAGCCATTATGAAGGACATTATTGAAACTTTACGAGCTAATGCGGGGCAGCAATTGATAAATTTGAGTGCTGGTAATCCGTTGATTTTGCCTGAGGTAGAACAGTTATGGCGCGATTGCACTGCACAATTGCTAGCTAGCCCAGAATATGGTGAAGTCGTTTGTCGCTATGGATCAAGTCAGGGTTATGCACCACTAGTTGAAGCAATTGTTGGGGATTTTAATCGGCGATATGGATTGGATTTGACTGAACGCAATATCCTTGTCACCCCTGGAAGTCAAAGTCTCTACTTTTACGCTGCTAATGCTTTTGGGGGATACACCACCAGCGGTGAACTCAAGCAAATCGTTCTGCCCCTCAGCCCGGATTATACAGGATACGGTGGTGTTTGCCTAGTTCCAGAAGCTTTAATTGCTTACAAACCTGCATTGGATATTGACGCAGCAGCCCATAAGTTTAAATATCGCCCTGACTTTAGCAAAGTATCGATTACAGAGAAAACTGGTTGCGTTATCTTTTCTCGCCCCTGCAATCCCACTGGTAATGTCCTTACGGATGATGAGGTGAAGAAAATTGCCGCCCTTGCTGCGCCTTACGATCTACCTGTGTTCGTTGACTCGGCTTATGCTCCCCCATTCCCAGCGATGAACTTTACCCAAATGACACCAATCTTTGGTAAGAATATTATCCACTGCATGAGTTTATCCAAAGCTGGATTACCAGGAGAACGGATTGGGATTGCTATTGGGGATGAAGGAGTGATTCAAGTTCTAGAGTCTTTCCAAACAAATGCCTGTCTCCACGCTTCACGCTACGGACAAGCAATCGCAGCGCGTGCGATTAACTCTGGTGCGCTGGCAGAAATTTCTGTACAGGTTATCCGCCCATTTTATCAGAATAAGTTTACAGTTTTGGAAAGCACGTTAAACGAAGCGATGCCTAAGGATTTACCTTGGTTCCTCCATCGCGGTGAGGGGGCAATTTTTGCTTGGTTGTGGTTGCAGGACTTGCCAATAACTGACTGGGAGTTATACCAGGAACTCAAGCGGGTAGGTGTCATAGTTGTCCCTGGTAGTACTTTCTTCCCTGGCTTAGAGGAAGAGTGGGAACACAAACAGCAGTGTGTCCGTATTAGCCTTACTGGAAGTGATGAGGAAATCGCTACGGGTATGCAGCGTTTGGCAAAAGTGGTACAACAGGTTTATCAACGTACGGCTGTTAGTGCTTAGTTAGTATGACGAACCGCCAAGACGCCAAGGACGCAGAGAGGAAGATGAGGAATAAGGGAAGCAGGGGAGGAGGGAAAGAAATAATTTCCTCATCCCCCACTCCTGTACCAGAAGGCTGGCTGGAAATTGGCACAATTGTGGCACCTCAAGGGTTGGATGGACAGATGCGGGTTTATCCTGATACGGATTTCCCAGAACGCTTTGAGGTGCCGGGAACACGTTGGTTGTTGCGTCCTCATGGAACGGAACCACAAGCCGTAGAATTACTGTCTGGGCGTTATGTTCAGGGTAAAAATTTATATATAATTGAGTTGGAGGGGGTGGAAGATCGCGACCAAGTGGAGGAGTTGCGCGGGTGTAAGTTGATGGTTCCAGAGAGCGATCGCCCTCAATTAGGAGAAGATGAATATCACGTTCCAGATTTGATTGGCTTACAAGTTTTCATGCAGGAATCTGGCGAACTTCTTGGTTCAGTGGTGGATATTCTTCCTGCTGGTCATGATTTGTTGGAAGTAGAACTACAGTCTTCAAAGGACGAAGAACAAAAAACAAAGGACAAAAGAAAAAAGACTGTTTTAATTCCGTTTGTCAAAGCTATAGTGCCAGTGGTAGATTTGGAAGCTCGTCGAATTGAAATCACACCACCAGCTGGGTTATTGGAAATTAATACATAAATCGCATCAACCAAAGCGACCACCAATGTATTCTTTAATGGGAGTAGGCTGTCAAAGCGTATTGATTCATCTATCTAGAGACTGAGTTAGTTAAAATTTCAGTCTGCGTTCTTTGTAGCGTGTCGTAGACAAGGCGGACTTTGTTCTTGTAGCCGCGACTTTAGTCGTCAGGCTCAAAATTTATTAGCAATAATGCGGAAAGTCGGAACATTTATCTGTATAAAAAAGTGTAAAACTATATAAAAATCAACCCGCGTCTGAGGGATTTACAGGTATGACTGACCCCGTAACAACCTTAACAGCTTTTGCGATCGCTGAATTTGCCTTCAAAAAGTTTTTCGAGTCCAGTGTGGGTAAGCTGGGGGAAAAGTTCACCCAAACAGCGCTTACCAAGATGGATGAACTGCACCAGAAGATTTGGGATAAGTTACGCAGAAACCCCAAAGCTACAGAAGCATTGCAGGAAGTAGAAAAAGGCTCAAAAGACCATTTGAATAAAGTGGCGTTTTATTTAGAAGATGAAATGAAGGATGATACCGAATTTGCTGCGGAAATTCGAGCCATTGCTCATGAAATCAATATTAACCGGGTTCAAGATAATAGCAGCCAAACTCAGAATATTTACGGTGGTAAGGGTTATCAAACTAAAATGGGTGATAACAATACTAATCAGTTTGGGGATACCCATAACTACTATGGCACTCCGCCACAATCTTGACTGGAGTCGTCCGGAGGGGAACGGACAAAGAGAAATCCCGTTAGTTCTATTATCAACGAATTACCTCGTGAAACCCAGAATTGGCACGGGCGGATAGAGGAACTTGCCCAAATGCAAGAATGGTTGCAAGCGGATAACGTGCGTTTAATTGGCATTACCGGGACTGGTGGTTATGGCAAATCTTCCCTGGTTGCAAAAGTCTTTGCTTCTACACAAAGCTTTGAAAAGCAAGTTTGGGCAACTTTTAGCCAAAATTACCCGTTTGCGGTTTGGGGACGCTGGTTATTGGAAAAGTTAGGCAAAGCAACACCTGAAAAAGAAGCAGATTTATTAACTGCGGTTTGTAATAATTTGCGAACAGGGCGCTATTTGCTGGTATTGGATAACTTAGAAACTCTGCTAGAAGCAAACGGAGAATGGCATGATAAAACTTACTATGACTTCTTGCTGCGGTGGTTGAGTAGCCAGACTGAAAGTGTTATTTTAGTGACTAGCCGCGAACAACCTCAATTACCACCCAATAGCTGGAATTACTGCCGTTGGTTGCCATTGAAAGGACTTTCAACCGATGCTGGGGTAGCACTGCTAGAAGACTTAGATATTCAAGGTACTGATGCAGAAATCAGAGAATTTGTCAAGCAAGCGGATGGACATCCTTTATTAATCAAGCTGGTGGCTGGAGTATTGCACGCTGATGAAGGGGATGTGGTTGATATCAGCGCTTTGAGACAAAATATCTTTGAGATTTTGGGGTTACATCGATACGACTCAGAAGCGAGTATTGGTAAGATTCTTGATGCCAGTATTGCCCGGTTAACGCCAAAGTTACAACAACTATTATTTAATTTAAGCGTATATCGTCCCGCTTTTAATACCACAGCCGCAGCCGCACTTTTACCAGAACAAGAAGTGACACAAGCAGATTTGCGGGGATTGGTTAAACGTTCGCTTTTGCAAGAAAACAAAATAGAAAGCGGTTGGGTATTTGAGTTTCAGCCGTTAATTTTGGCTTATCTGAAACAGCAAGCGGGTGACTTAACCGAAGTACATGAAAGAGCAATTACCTACTATCACTCTATCGCTCAAGAATCTGCATCGACAATAGAAGATATCAGACCACAACTAGAAATTTTTCATCACCACTGCGAACTCAAGCAGTATCAACAAGCTAATGACATTCTTGATTCCTGCAACGAATTTTTGGACTTGCGAGGATATTACACTACCATTATTGAACTATCTAGCCGACTGGAAAAGGAATGGCAACCCAGTAATCAAGATAAAAACAGTGAATTTGCAAATGTTCTCACATATTTGGGCAGTGCTTACGATTCCTTGGGACAAGATAAAATTGCGATTAATTATTATCAGCAGTCACTGGCTATTGCTCTTGAGATAGGCGATCGCACAGGTGAAGGTGGCTCACTATGCAATCTAGGAAGTGCTTACTGTTCCTTGGGACAATACCAACAGGCTATTGATTACTATCAGCAAGCATTGATAGTTTTACGAGAAACTGATCATCATGATTTTCGAGCCAATTCTCTGATTGGTTTGGGCAATGCTTACTGTTCCTTGGGACAGTACCAAAAGGCAATTGATTATCATCAGCAGTCTCTGGCTATTTTTCGTGAGATAGGCGATCGCAATGGTGAAGCTGCTTCTCTAAATAATTTGGGCAATGCTTACAATTTTTTGGGACAATACCAAATTGCGATTGATTACCTTCAGCAGTCACTTGCTATTTCTCTTGAGATAGGCGGTCGCGGTGGTGAAGCTAATTCTCTAAATAATTTGGGCAATGCTTACAATTCGTTGGGACAATACCAAATGGCGATTGATTACTATCAGCAGTCACTTGCTATTTCTCTTGAGATAGGCGATCGCATTGGTGAAGCTGGTTCTCTAAATAATTTAGGCAGTACTTACGATTCCTTGAGACAATACCAAATTGCGATTGATTACCTTCAGCAGTCACTTGCTATTTCTCTTGAGATAGGCGGTCGCGGTGGTGAAGCTAATTCTCTAAATAATTTGGGCAATGCTTACAATTCGTTGGGACAATACCAAATGGCGATTGATTACTATCAGCAGTCACTTGCTATTTCTCTTGAGATAGGCGATCGCA